>JAKAIZ010000060.1 GCA_021814065.1 Nitrospirota bacterium
CGGTCGCCTATTCATTCCTGCCGGCTACATGCACAAGACAGAGGCCAACGTTGCCTTTAATCCCAATGTGCTGATTACATTGGGAAGCAGCAAGGTTAAAGGCTTGCACGGGGCTGGGGCTGGCTTTTTGATTAAGGGAAAGGCAACCTTTATAACATCTGGACCTGACTTTGATTTTATGAAGGAAAAGTTCAGTTGGCTGCGGGCTACCTTTGCCGTTACTATCGATTCTATCACTCAAACCTGGTGACTTATAGAAAAAACAACATTTGTGTGTACAGCACCTGTCAACAGGATTACCACATTCCAGGAAGATTAATAAACGCCTAGATTAAACATTGTTTTAAGATCGTGACAAGAAAGCACTCTAAAATCAAACATGGTTTCGGAATTCATTATTCCAGAAAATTCTGAATGACCTTCAGGAAAGCCAACCCACAGGACATCCCCACGATCCTTGAGCGACAGAAACGAAACCTATTGAAGAATCTTGATTGCAAGGGGCTACAATCACAAGAGTCCATTGGATAAGAAACTTGCCACAGGAAGCGGGATGCAGACCTGCTTGGTAGACCCAGTAGAGAGGCAGGTAGAAATTCTACTGCAAAAGGGTTGTCACTGTAATGTAATAAGTGCAGAGAGAAATCAATCAACAGGAAGTGAACGGGCGAAGTAAGGTAGCCATTGGAAACTGATATTGAATTACTCCTTGAAAGGCGATAAATTGGACATATACGACTACCAAGGAGGCAAGACGATGAAACCCTATGTAGGAGCCATTGAACAAGCAACCCTCAAGAACGGCTATTTTCGACAGGTGTTATTTACGGGCAAGCATAGTCAACTCGTTGTTATGTGTTTGCAGCCCAAGGAGGAAATCGGAAACGAAGTGCACGGGAATGTTGATCAGTTCTTCAGGATAGAAGAAGGTAAGGCTAAGTTTGTCTTTGACGGCAAGGAGGAACACATTGCTGGTGATGGTGATGCTGTTGTGGTACCTGCTGGCACATACCATAATGTAATCAATGCATCTTCAGATAAACCTCTCAAACTGTACACTATTTACACTCCTCCCAATCATCCTGACGGAACGGTACATAAGACAAAAGCCGAAGCCGATGCCGCAGAGGCAGCGGGACATCACTGAGATATCCAAGGATAAGGGAATAGACCCCTTTCAGATGCCCGTCCAAACGCAAGGCTGGGGCATCGGAGGGATGAGGGTTTGTAAACAGTGGAGAGTCGGAAGGGATTATAAGGGTAAATTTAAGAAGCGTAACGGTATTGCCAACCGCTTCTTAAACATTTCGCTAAAAATAGAGAACAATTGTCATGGCTGTCAGTGTTGCAGCGATTCAGTCTTAACAAAGCCCCTATTTTCAGCGATGTCACGGATGCTTTGCATTCGTCTGCATTATCATCACAGAATGGACATACAGCGTCTTCAGTAATGTCTTTTGCCTTCTTATTCATATCGGTTACCTCCTTTCTTTTGGATTGATAGCTACTATTTTAAAGGAAGGATGTTGCAAGAATATTACAGAACAATTAAATTTCGGATTCATCGGTATAATAAGTATGAAACATTCTGACGAAATAAAGAGGAGACAGCAAGATGAAATATTTAATTGTTTATGCACATCCCAACCCAAGAGTTTCAACCACGCCATTCTGGAAACAATATCAGAGGAATTAAAAAAGAAAAAAAGGAATTCAAAGTAAGAGACCTATATAAGAGAGGTGGACCCCAAAACTGTCCAACCAATGGGGTCCACTGCTGCATCGGATGACATTGGTTTCATCGTGACCGGGAAAGGAATAAAGCGGGAGGCCGGCTGGGGATCGGGGATAACCGGCCTCCCATAGACGGCGGGTTCATTGGGGATCAATGGAGGGTCCCGCCGCTTGAAGGTATCTTATCATAAAGCGTCTAGCTTACTTCAAGGTCAAGGGATAGCGTGGGTGGCGGGATAACGCTGAGTTCGGTAGCGGTTCGGTAACCCAGAAAAAGATTCGCTTTGTCTTTATATTTCAGCAGCTTATTTTTAGGGCTAGTCGTTCAAATCCTCTCGCCCCGACCAAACCTCTTTGGAAGAACGCGCCGCCGGATTCCGGTCCTCTGAATCTGCTGCAGACCGCGGAAACTTCACTCGCCCTTCATTTCCGGACTTTTTCCCCGCCGGATGTTTTTCAGAAATCACCGAAAATGGTATTATAAAAACAAAAAAAAGTCGCGGCCTTGTTCGCGCTGATACCGGGAATACAGAAGGGGGTCGCGGTGCATGATTTTATTATCCACCGGGGTTAGGACGATATGAGGGACGAGAACAAGACAAAAGAACAGCTCATCGAAAAACTTGCGGAAATACGCCGACAGGCGGACGCGCTTAAGGCTGAACACGCCCGCATCGAAAAGGTCATGCGGATGGCGATCGAGATGAGCAACGAAGAAAAGGCCAAGACCGACGCAATCATCGCCGCAATCGGAGACGGCATCAGCATCCAGGACAGAGACTTCAGGGTCCTGTACCAGAACGAGGTACACAAGAACCTGATGGGAGACCGGAAAGGGGAATATTGCTACAAGGCGTATGCAAACAATGCTCATGTCTGTCCGGGGTGTCCGGTCGCCGGATCCTTTGTGGACGGAAGGATACATGTCCTTGAAAAGACGGGAGGGAGGGAGGGAGGTGACTTCTGCGTCGAAATCAAGGCGTCTCCCCTCAGAGATTCGGACGGCAAGATAGTCGCCGGGATCGAGGTTGTGCGGGACATAACCGAGCGCAAGAAGGCCGAGGAGGCCCTGCTTTCGGCCGAGTCAAAATTCAGAAACCTTGTCGAGCAGTCTCTTATCGGCATCTATATTGTCCGGGACGACCGGTTCGTATATGTGAACCCGAAATTCGCCGAAATCGTAGGGTACACACAGGAAGAGCTCCTGTCTTCTGTTAAAGTCATGGACCTCATCCTGGAGGAGGACCGGAAACTCGTGGCGGAAAATATCCGCAAGCGTCTTCTGGGAGAGGTGCAGAGCATACACTACACGTTCAGGGGGGTAAGGAAAGACGGGACGACGGTGGACGTAGAGGTCCAGGGCACAGTAACGTCCTATGACGGGAAACGTGCCATAATCGGCAGCCTGCTCGACATAAGCATGAGGCGGAAGATGGAATATGAACTCCAGAAAGCGCAGAAGCTCGAGTCCCTCGGCGTACTGGCGGGCGGGCTGGCGCACCAGTTCAACAACATCCTGACGGCCCTTACCGGCAATATCATGCTCGCGAAGATGTATGCCAAGCCCGGCTCCGAGGTTTCCGACATCCTCTCCGAAGCGGAAAAAGCCTCCCTCAAGGCACAGGACCTCACCCGCCAGCTACTGACTTTTTCAAAGGGCGGTGCTCCTTTCACCAAGACCCTGTCCCTGAAAGAATTGATCAGGGACCTTACCGGATTAGTTGCGAAGGAGTCGACTATACGCTGCGAAGCCTCTGTCCCGCAGCACCTTTGGCCTGTCGAGGCTGACGAGGGACAGATACGGCAAGCAATCACAAACCTTCTCGCGAACGCCTGTCAGGCCATGCCGCTGGGAGGACTCGTCAAAATCAGCGCCGAAAACGTGATCGCCGACCCCGCGCTGTTACCCTCGTTAAAAGAGGGCGCCTATGTAAAACTGGCGATCTCGGACCAGGGGACGGGAATCGAAAGAAACCACATGGAGAAGATCTTCGATCCCTTCTTCACCACGAAGCAGAAAGGAAGCGGCCTGGGTCTCACAAGTGCCTTCTCGATCGTCAGGAGCCATAATGGGCGCATCACTGTCGAATCCGAAATCGGGCTCGGAACGACTTTTACGATATATCTGCCCGCCGCCCTCGGGAAGACCGCTGAAGAGAAGGCCGGCGGAAAGGTCTTTCTTCCCGGCGACAAGCGGATACTCGTAATGGACGACGAAGATATGGTCAGGAACGTCATCGACAGGATGCTCGGACAATGCGGTTGCACGGCGAGCTTCGCCAGCGACGGGCGGGAGATGATAGAGCTTTACAGTAAGGGCATGGAGTCGGGCCGGCCTTTTGACGCGGTGATCATCGACCTGATCATCGCCAGCGGAATGGGCGGCAAAGAGGCCGTCCAGAAGCTGCTAGAGGTTGATCCCCATGCCAGGGCGATTGTTTCGAGCGGATATTCCGAGGACCTGATCATGTCCAATTTCAGGGAGTTTGGATTCAAGGGGGTGCTGGCGAAACCCTACAACCTGTCCGAACTCGGGAAGGTGCTCAGCGAGGTGATCTCAGGGGACCGTTGACCGTCACGGCACCGCCTGCAGATAACGGTGCAATCTTCGCGGCATCTTCGACGGTCTTTTCGTCTTTTCGCCGAAGACGGCCCTTTTCTGTTTCGTGCTTTTGTCCCCATCGTTGACTATGCCCTTGACGAGGCCGAGCAGCTTTACCTGATCTGCCAGGTTCATGCCCGCAATCTCGGCGCAAATACTGAATTCCTTTCCTTTAAAGAAGGCGATGCATTCATCCCTCAGGTTCTCGTTCCATAGATCCTCGATAGATTGTAATATGATTCCTTCCGCGAGTCCCTTAACACCCATGACCTGCCTCCTTCCTGTAATTGCCGCGTTCTCTTTTCTCTGATACTTCCGTCACATAAACCCTAAAAAAGGAAATAAACACCAACCCTTTCCCGAAGATGCTTCATGGCGTCTTTAGATGATCGGAACAGACTCGTGTGAGTCAACGCGCCTGTACAAAGGACACTTTGCATGATGCAGGCCGTTGCAGTACTCATCGAGTTCGAAGATACTGGGCACATAAGGTTTATCGCCGGCCTTGCAGGAGGCGATGACCCAACACACCAGATGGGGACACTTCATCCCTGATTATCCCTTCCCTTCATGTTTTTAACGTAAATCTCGCATGCCCTGAAATGCCCTCCGCAAAAGTATATCGTTGCCTCGGCATAAAGGCTGCTCGTGCTGGTGCAGTAACACTCGTCAAAAGGCTGCTGTATAAAAGGGCAAAGTTTACTCTGGGTCTCGCTTACAATCTCCACAGTACTTCCCGCCTTCCCCTGTCCTTTGCCGGTTACCGGCTGGTAAGTGGTAACATTTGTCATCATCTTCTTACCCTCGAACTCCTTTACTGTTTATGAAATGCATCTGTGAAATCTCTGATCCTCGTTGCCTTTTCTGTTTCCTATACTTACAAGAAGCATACCCGATGGCCGCCAAAAGGTCTGTTTTCGGTCCCAGGATGTAAATTCCATGTGCAGCCAGACTGGAAGATAGTAATATTATTTAAATAAACCGATGTGTTGCAAGATACAGAATTCAGTTAGGACAGGGGGGAAATTCCCCGGACAATTAAAAAAACCGGCGCGTGAAAGACAAGTGGCGCATATAAATGTTGCGGCATGCCACATACCTGAGCGCCACATATATGTAGCAAACTACGCCACTATGTCTCATTTTTTGGCAGGTTGTATTTCTCCATCTTCCTGTAAAGGGTCTTCCGGTCGAAACCAAGCAGTCTTGCGGCCTTCGCCTTGTTCCAGGCCGCTTTCTCCAGCGCACGAAGGATTTCCACCTGTTCGTCCTTTTCCCGCTCCTGCGAAGACTTTGGTTCGCTTCGGGCAAGAGTTTTGAGATGACCGGGAAGATGTTCCAGTGAGATCATATTCTGGCGGCAGAGAATAAACGCGTGTTCAAGGGTGTGCTCAAGCTCCCGAATATTTCCCGGCCAGGGATACTCCATAAAGCGCTCCTGGACGTCCGTGGTCACGGCCGTAATCTGCTTTCCCAGCTTTTTATTGAACTTTTCGATGAAATGCTTCACAAGAAAAGGGATGTCCTCCGTTCTGTCTCTCAGCGGCGGAAGGGTTATTTCTACAACCTTCAGCCGATAGTAAAGGTCTTCGCGAAACTCGCCCTTCTTCACCTTGGCCTCAAGATCACGGTTTGTGGCGGCTATGACCCGAACGTCAACCCGGATGGGCGTCGACTCCCCCACGCGTTCAAATTCCATCTCCTGCAGCACCCGCAACAGCCGCAACTGAATCCCGTGAGATATGTCACCGATTTCATCGAGGAAGATCGTGCCCCCGTCGGCCCTCTGAAAACGGCCCACCTTATCTTTCACGGCCCCGGTAAAAGCCCCCTTGACATGGCCGAAAAGTTCGCTTTCCAGGAGGTTTTCGGAGAGGGCCGAGCAGTTCACTTTTACAAGCGTCCGCTGACTGCGAAGACCTTTGTAGTGCACCGCCTCCGCCACCAGTTCCTTGCCAGTCCCGCTCTCCCCGGTAATCAGAACCGTAGTCTGGACATCCGCAAGGTTCTCGATCAGTGTGTAGATCTCCTGCATCTTCTCGCTCGTGCCTATGATGTTGTGAAACTGCCTGCGTTCCTTCAGGTCCCGCTCCAGATCGGACAGTCTCGTCTCATCTCTTATAACGAGCACCGCACCGGAAAAACCGCCCAGATGATCCAGCAGCGGGGAGGACGACAGCGTCACCACATGACCGGAACGGTTTTTTTTATGACACTCGACGCGGTCCCTTTCCACGGGCCTCTTAGTGCCGATCGTCTCTACGAAGACATCGAGACAGTTCTTCTCACATCCAAGAGATACGGCACTGAAGACCTCTCCGATGGCATTCCTGTCGATGCCGCAGAGCCGCTGGGCCGCTTCATTTATCTCCATCACCCTCAGCGAATCGTCTACTGTCACGATGCCGTCCTTCACGCTTCTGAATATCGCCTCGATATGCCGACGGTATTTCTCTTTTTCGTCGCTCAAGGCCTTATGCCCCAGGGCCATTTTTGCCACGTGCAGCAGGGTGTCCTGATGCACCGGTTTCGGAATGTAATCGAAGGCGCCGAGCCTCACCGCCTCCGAAGCGCTTTCGACATTCGGCGCACCCGTAACCATCACGATCGGACAGGTAAGGTTACGCCTTCTCACCTCCCTAATGACATCAATACCGGTCTTTCCTCCGAGAATTATGTCCGCAAAGACAAGTTCGAAATCCGTCTTTTCTATCAGGGCGATCGCCTGATCATAGTCCGCCGCCGTCTGCACCGAATAACCCGCATCAGACAGAAAAGTCTCAAAAGTAAACCGAATGCTCTCTTCATCGTCGATGACCAGGATTCTTCCCTTATGCTCCATCTACCCTCCTTGACGGCAGGTCTATCCTCACTGTGGTGTAATCCCCTTCGACGCTCTCCAGCGAGAGTCTGCCCCCGTGGTTTCTGATGATCCCATGGCTGATACTCAGCCCCAGACCCGTCCCCTGGCCGCCCGGCTTTGTCGAAAAGAACGGGTTCATCACTTTGTCCATGACTTCGGCAGGGATACCGGTACCGCTGTCGTGGAAGGTGGTCCTCACATGGGGAACGCCGTCGACAGAGATCTGCTCGCCGACAATCATGAATTTCTTGTCTTCGTGGGTCCCGGGATATTTCTGGTTCAGCGCATACCGTGCGTTGCTTATGATGTTCAGGAAGACCTGCTGGATCTGCTGCGGGTTCGCCATGATTTCAGGAAGGCTGTCGGGGATATCGACCGTAAGGCCGATGCCGTCCTTACGGATCTGCGTCTCGGTCAGCGTGATGGTGTCGCCCATGATTTTCTGGATCGTCGCGGGTACCTTTTCTTCCTTTCTCTCCCGCGCAAAGGAGAGAAGGCCGCGGACGATGCCGGCGATGCGGTCGCCCTCTTTGATGATCCTGACGGCGATATCGTTCTCCTTCGTGCCGCCGGCGATCTTGTTGGCGAGGATCTGCGCATAATTTATAATGCCATTAATGGGGTTGTTGATTTCATGCGCCACACCCGCGGCCAACTCCCCGAGCGACGCCAGATGGCTTGCGCGCATCGCTTCCGCCTGGAGGGCGGTCTTCTCAGTGATATCGGAGAGCAGGATGATTACGCTGGGCACCTTCCCCTCTTCGTCCTTTATGGGAAAGGCCCTCGCCTCAAGCAGCTTGCCCCCCGGGGTAAGCAGTTGGGACTGTTCGGCCTCCCTTGACCTGAAGCTCCTGAGCGCATAACATTCGTCGCAGGGGACCGAGCGGTTGTACCATAGTGAATAACAGTGACGTCCCGTCAGCTCCTCTACCGTCTTTCCCATTGCCGATGCGGCGCTCTTGTTGGCCCACAGCACTTCGAGATCGGGTGAAAGCAGGATCAGCGTATCCGGCATTGCGTCGAGAAGGGTATGAAACTCTCTGGAGAGCTCCCTGAACTTCGCCTCGCTCCGTTTGAGCGTCTCTTCCGCAACCTTGCGGACATTGATTTCGTTTGTGAGCAACTGCACCGCGGTCTTCAGTTCCACCGTGCGCTCTTCCACCATCTCGACCAGGTGCCCGCGGTGCCGCTCCAGCTCTTCTTCGACCTTCTTGCGGCCGGTGATGTCGCGTCCAATGCCGGCCGTGCCGATCACCTCGCCTTGGTCGTTGTAGATAGGGGTCTTGATCGTCTCGATCCAGTGCGTGTTTCCGTCCTTGTCTACTATCGTCTCTTCGACGCGTTTCCTTTTCCCGCTGCTCATGACCTCCATGTCGTCCGCCAGATACCCTTCGGCAAGTTCCTTCGGCCATACGTCGAAATCGTTTTTGCCGACAAGCTCATCCGGAGACGCGACCCCGCACGCAGCGGCCATCGGACCGTTCGCAGCGATGAACCTGCTCTCTTTGTCCTTTAGCCAGGCAAGGTCCGGGATGTTATTCAGAATGGCCTCCTGCTGGCGGCTCACCTCCCTCAGTGCGTCCTCCATCCGTCTCCGTTCGGTAATATCGCGCTCAATCGCAAGGATATAGGGCCTTCCTGACAGGTGGATGAGCTGCGCCGAGACCTCCAGCGGGAAGATATGCCCGCCCTTGCGCACGTGGTTCACCTCGAACGTAACCGCGCTTCCCGTCATAATGCGCTTTATGATGCCCGGCATGTATCTCGCGTTCTCCGGGGCGTCCAGAAGTGCGACCGGCCTGCCTATAAGCTCATCGCGGGAATACCCGTTTATCGCGCAGGCGGCCATATTGGTGTCCACGATGAGTGGGCTATCACTGCCGACAGGGTCCAGCAGAAAAATGGCGTCAGAGGCAAGATCGAAAAGCGAACGGAAACGTTCCTCGCTGTCACGAAGGGCCTCGTTCATGCTGTTCAGACGTTCATTCGCAAGGGACAACTCGGAGGTGCGGTCCCTTACCATCTCCTCGAGCTGTTCATGATATTTCCTCAATTCCTCCTCCGCACGTTTACGGTACGTAACGTCACGAATCACTGCGACAAGGCCGGTAACGTTGCCAAACTCATCGAGCACCCGCTGCTTCACGACATGCAGCCACCTGTCGCCGGCCTGCTCCTCGGCCTCATGGGGACCTTCGGCCTGCAGCGCCGCCTCATCCGATCTCCTGCATTCCCGCGCCGCCTCGACGCCCATGAAGTCGAAGTCGGTCTTCCCGACAATATTGCGGCTCGGGGCGCCGAAAAATTTCGCGCACTGCTCATTCACGACCAGGAATCGCAGATTCCTGTCCTTCATGAGGATGATGTCGCTCGAAGAATTGATGATCGTCTCTATCCTTTGAGAAAAACTCTTCAGTTCCTCTTCCGCACGCCTTCGCTCCGAAATCTCCAGCTGCAGAAATTCGTTGGAGCTGACCAGGTCGGCGGTCTGCTCCCTCACCAATTCCGAAAGGTGCTCGCGGTGCCTCTTCAGTTCCTCTTCGGTCAGCTTCCGCTCCACGATCTCCTGCTCGAGCCGCGCGTTCACCTCAGACAACTCCGCAGTCCGTTCCCTGACCATCTCTTCAAGGTGCTCATGGTATCGGCGGAGCTCTTTTTCGGCCTCTTTCCGCTCGGTATTGTCCATGAATATCCCGACAAAGTTCCGGATGCTCCCGTCCGGATCGAGGATGGGATTGAGCACGGCGGTCCATTCCACCCGTCTGCCGTCCGGCCGCGTGTTCCCTGCGTCGAATTGCCGCTTTTTACCCTGCAAGACATCGTCGACAATCCCGTCCAGTCCGCCGCCGGCCTCCGGCCAAAGCTCGCCGATATTTTTGCCGGCAATGTCCTCTTCGCGGCGGCCAAGCAGTTCGACCCCCGATCTGTTGACCGTAACACACCTGCCCTCACCGTTAAAGAGGATGACGCAGTTAGGAGAGCCTTCGACGAGACTCCGATGCCGGCGTTCTGAAAGCGAGATCTGCGCCGCAGACTCGCGCGTAAAATGCAGGGCCCCGAAGAAACCGATGATAAGGCAGGAAAAGACAAAGGTCGCGAATATGGCAAACAGCCTGTATACCTTTATCTCTTTGATCGGGGTCATAAGCACAAGAGACCAGTTATTGCTGCCGAGATGCCGTCGTGTCACGAGCACCCTTTCTCCCCTTATCGAGGCATACTGGCCGTCGCTCACCTCCCCCGGCAGAAGGGCGGTGAAAGGTCCTGCGCCGAACTGGCCGGAAGCTACGAGCTCCTTGCGGACCCGCTCACCAAGAGGCCAGAGGCCCGCCAGGAGCATGTCGCTGCGGCTTGAGAGAAAAACTATCCCATGGGGGTCTATCAGAAAGCAAAAAGGGTGTTTGGCGATGGCGGCCTCAAAATCCACAAGCGGCTCTCTGATCACGATAAAGCCTATAGAGCGTCTCTCTTCGTTCCTAACGGGAGTTACGACGTAATAACTCTGCGCAAGCAGATCGTTGTCGAGAAAATAATATCCCTTGAAGCCCGATATCGAATCTATCATCGGAGCTGCGCCATTGCGGAACATTCCGCGTATGAAAGGAGATTCATGCTCATTGAGCGTCGCACTCATGCGGTTGCAGGAGGCGATAGTCCTGCCTGCCGGATCAATAAGGTAGCAAAAGGGAAGGTCGGAATCGAGAAACCGGCTGTTCCTGCATGTCGACATGATCGGGTAAACCTTCTTCAAATCCCCCGGATTCTCCGACTGCAATGCCCCTATCACTTCCGGAGACGAAGCCTTCTGGAGGGCCTCGTGTTGTGCGCCCTCCAGCATTCGCAAAAATTGAATGGAAAGCGAATTGACATAAAGATCCGCCTCTTTGCGTGTCTGATCCCGCGCAACATTGCCTGCAAACTCAGTCACCACCCATCCGGCGGCAATCACCACCAGCATCGCCACAACTGGACGGAAGACGTGTTTTGGCCCTGAAACTACACCCCTCTCGGGCGAGGGGATCCTGGAGAAGGCCCAGAGCGACGAGGCTGCGACGATCGCAAAAACACCCCTCAGCATTGCGATAGGAAGTCCGAAGGCATGCAAAAAAACATCGCGGTTCAGCCATGACGCCGGCGGAAAAGAAACGGCGGGCACGCTGAGCGCAGTGGTAGCCGCATAGAGGCAGACGGCGATAGCGGCACTAAAGAGCAAGCGACCCGACCGTGTGTCGGACTTGCGTGCCGCGAGGCAAAGGGCCCTGGTCGCCCAGAGTCCGCCGACGAACCCAAGTGAATAGCGCACCGAGACATCCAGGCCGCTGATCCCCGCCAACCCTCCCAGGGAAGCCAAAAGGAGAAGCAGAACATATACCCGGGGCCCCGGTCCCTTTCCGCGCAAACCCGCAAGCCCCGCACGGCCGAACTCGATCAAAAACAGATATGAAAGAACGACTAAGGCTACGAGCAAAATCTTCACCAGCCCGCTGTCTCCGGTCGTCAGGAGGACAATATTAAGCCACTCATGTATCCCGTGCGCAAGACCGAACAGACCAAGCCATATCCAGGGCAGGACCTGCGACTTCTGCCGCATCATGACGTAACAGACGGCCGCAAGCATAATGAAGGCAAGCCCGTAGGAGAAATAAATATAATCCATCTGCCCGGCGAAAAAGTCAGTCATTACGTAGACGCCTTCAATACGATATTCCCTTACTCTATTAAAGCAAATTTCACCCTAAATTGTCTCCATTTCAGATTGTGCTTTATGATGGTCCGCTCTGTAGTGGTGTGGTATTCTTAGAGTTAATGGAGAAATTCGTTTTTTTTACCGACCTCGACGGCACGCTTCTCGATTACGCCACCTATTCCTTCGAGAAGGCGCTGCCCTCACTCAAACTCCTCAGGAGTAACGGGCTGCCCCTCATCTTCTGCTCGAGCAAGACAAAGGCCGAGATCGAACATTACCGGAAAAAACTCGCCAACCGTCATCCCTTTGTCTCGGAAAACGGTGGCGGGATATTCATCCCAAAGGGCTACTTCGATTTCGACATACGGGATGTGCACCCCGAAGTGACGGAGGAGCCGGATTACACGGTGATCAGACTCGGCGCGAGGTATTCGGACCTGAGAGAGGCGCTAGGATCGCTGATGGCGGAGGGATTTGATATCTGGGGATTCGGGGACATGTCGGCCGGCGAGGTGGCGGAGATTTCCGGGCTGACCGTATTCGAGGCGGAGCTTTCGAAAAAAAGGGACTTTGACGAACCCTTTCTTTTCCAGGGCAATGAAGAGGAGGAAAAGAAACTTGTCGGGGCGATAACGAGGAAAGGCTTCAACTGCACGAAGGGGAGGTTTTTCCATATTCTCGGAGACAGCAATAAAGGGACAGCAGTTTTTGTCTTGTCGGACCTCTACCGGAGACAACTGGGCGATATCGTCACCATCGCCCTGGGCGACAGGCCGAACGATTTCCCGATGCTGCGGAAGGTCGACCTCCCGGTCCTCGTGCAGCAACCCGACGGAAATTACGCGGAAGGTTCGCACATCCCCGGCCTTATCAGGGCCGGAGGCATCGGCCCGGAAGGGTGGAACAAAGCGGTCCGCGACATCCTCTCCCGAGAGATTCCCGCCGGCAGAGCAGACCACCGCTGACGTGCGGCAGGATTTTGCCTGGATTCACGCCATCTCTTCGCCGATAATCAGGCCGTATTGTCCGCCCGGCAGTCGTACCTGCGGCACCTGAGAGGACGATCTTTCCAGCAAACGCAAAGGAGGGTGATGGATGCCGGCGCTTTTTGCGGTATACTTGAATCATGAAAAAAACATATCTCAATGTCGAAAAGGAATTCTGCGGCGAGTGCTCCCTGGCCCTGATGCACTTCATCGGGAACATGCGGGGCGTGGACTCGATCACCGCCGAGGACGGAAAGGTCGCCATCACCTTCAACGAATCGGAGGTGCGCGAAGACGCTCTCCTTAAGCTCACGAGAGAGACTGTCGAAAAACTGGGCTACAAGATGGCCGCAGAAGAGACTGCGGAATAGATCGTTATCGACATCCGTGCAAATTGCCGGACTTCGCGGCTATCCGCAGTTACCATTCTTGATTGCCCTGGAAAAACAACCCCAAAAAAAGCAGCCCCCATTATCATTTTTCTGGGGCAGCGGCCTCTTTTTATGCCTTGACTGCTACAAGGACGATGCCCAGTTCCCTCTCGGTCTTCCGTATCACATCGAGTTCCTCTTCGGTCAGGGTTTCAGCCGCAACATCGTGACAGCTGAACGCCAGCAGTGTCTTCCCCATCTTCTTCTCGGCAGACTTAATGGTCTCGATCTTTTCCTTGTCCAGTTTCGAAAGAGCGCATAACATGATCTTTTCCTCCTTGTCAAAATCTTATCATGCCTCCGGGGTCAATGTTTTGGAGATCAACTTCTCATAAGAACAATTTATCACGTGCCGCAGCATTGTCAATGTCTTTCGCCCGAAGTACACACGAACCTCTTCATCCGGGCGCGGTATGATCCCGACACGGACCACACATAAATGCGCTATAATAAACATCGTGACGTCTTTGAATCAAACCACTGCGAACCTGGAACTCCATCACGAGATTTTCGGTTCTATCCTGGACAGAAGCGAGATGACCCCTTTCCTGCTGCTGCCCGCAACAGATTATGAAACAGCCCTCGCGCAGGCGTCGAAGATGATGGGCAACCGCGGGTTCGATATCCTCGGCAATAATGAACTCCAGGAGAGCGAGCGGCAGAGGGCGCAGAAGTATATCGAACAGGTATACAAGTACTTCTTCACGTGGATGTTCCCCTTTTTCAACAGCCAGATGCAGAGGCTGGCCGCCCTCGGCTCAGACAATGCAGTTCTCTACGGGGACTGCCTGCGGGCCGTCGGGGAAATGGAATCGGTGCTGACGGATGCGGAGTTCCGCAAAATCGTCGGTAAAGACCCCCGCCATCTCTTTCTTCTATCTTCGTCGAGAAAGTATCCCCGCGTGTTTTACGGCTACGAGGGGAGGGGCCTCGACATCCCCGTCTCGTGGCAGCGGGCCGCATGTGCCATGCTCAAGATGGGCCACCTGATCAAGTCGATCGAAGAAGACAGCCAGGACATCGACGATTACGCCCAGCTCGGCATCTTTCTCGAGATGCAGGGGCAGGGCCTCCACGACCTGTACAACTATGACTGGGAAAATCCGGGACATCTCCCCGAGAGCGAGTCCGTGCAGAGGGCATTCGTCAAGATTTCGACTTTTTTCCACAAGCTGAAAGAGTCGATGGCGTTCGACGCGGGCAAGGGATGTCTGGTCTTTAACAGCGGCGACGGGGTCGAGGTCGACATCGCCGCGGTCAAGGCAAGGCTGAAAAGCCCGGAGAGCATGGTCACCAAGCTTGGAAAGGACATCGAGGGGGAAGCGTACGATATACGGGACATCCTGGCGATCACGTTTATTCTCAAAAGCAGGGACGACACGCTCAAGCTTTTTCATGCGCTTCAGAAGCGGGGCGTCATCCTGCAGGAGAACACCGCGTCGCATTCTATCACGCAGACGCTCTTCGATAATCCGGAAAGCATGAGGGAGGCCGTAAGGAGGCTGATGATCAGCCTTTCTCAAAGCGGGGGAAGCGATGAAACGCCCGAGGAAGGCGGACTGCTCGCCAACGCCGAAAAATTCTACGAGGCGCTGAGCGTCAACACGGCAAAGAATTTGTATTCATCATTGGGACACAAGAAGTTCCAGTGCAAGATAAATTTCTCGCTGCCGGTCCACCGCACCGCAGCGACAAACAAGATCATGGTCCCGGGCACACCGCTCTATGCAAAACGGGACCGGATCGGCAAGAAAACCAAGCAACATACCCTGGGAGTAGAACTGCGAATATCCGACCTGCAGAGCTGGCGCACCTCAGAGCAAAGGGGGGACTCCCACCATGACGCTTACAAATTCCGCCAGCTTCTGTCACTGATGAACAGGATATTCAAAAATACGTTCCGCTTCCCCGCAGAGCGCATCCCTCAGCTGAGGAAAGACCAGCTGCAGCTTTTCCGCTGACCGGGGAGTGTGCTGGCGACAAACAAATTAACTACAGCGTGCCTGTCCCCGGAGGCGGCTGACCTTCCCTCCCGGAAGGCCGGGGCGGCGTGGTCTTATTCAGGGCCTCTTCGAGCTGTTTCACCTTCCTTTTCTGCTCCCGGACAGCCGAGCCTTTTCTGAGAATCGACGGGACCGACATGAGAACGCCTGCGAGGAAACCGGCGGCAAAAACAACGACAAGAATAAACGCAAGAGAACCCACAAAGTGGAAGGTAAGGAAACTCAGCGTGACGACCGTCGCGTTCTGGACCGCAAAGAGCACGAGGACCGCCGCGATCAATAATGCAAGAAAAAGGAAAAATTGCATATAGCCCCCTTCGTCTGCCGGATTTAGAAAGCATTATAGCATACCCTGGCATGGAAGGGACGCGGCGGCACTGTGACCTCAAGGCAAACGTCGGGCAGGGAATCGATCGAAGAAAAAGGTCGGACATGCCTCTTGTCCCGATGAAGATCGTCCGCAGAAATAAAAACCGGGCATATCCTGAGACATGCCCGGTCAAAAAGCCGAAACCCGCGTTACGCGGGCCGGGTTACCAAACGGTCCTTATTTGCTGCCCGGATGCCAGTCGACTTCGATGCCGCAGAGAAGCGGCGAACCCTTGTCGATCTTCACCTGTATGCCGTACTTCTGATGGCATGACGCGCAGGCGGACACCGTCTCAACGATGTCGTCTGTCTTTCTGTCCATTACTACGAGCTTGCTGTCGTCGCCGTACGTCCTCGATGAGAGTAAGGCGTACTTTCCGTCTTTCGTGAAGGCGAAGTCATGCGGCCTGATGTTGTCCGGAAGGACCAGTCTCTTGACGATCTCGTCCGTCTTCGTGTCGATGATGATAACCTGGCTCTTATGCGTGCCCGGCTTCAGGCCGGGATCAAATTCGTTCGGAGCACTGACCCAGAGGTATTTCCCGTCCGGGGTCATCCGCGCCTGATGGATGAAGGTCATCTCGGGACTAGTGATCTCTTTGATCTTCTTCTTCGTCTTCCAGTCATACACGTACACGATACCGGTAGGCATATCGGTGATATACGCCTTTTTAGCGCCCTTGGTCCACTGGATGCCGCAGACCGCCTTGCCGACAGGCATCTTGTCTACGGTCTTCAGCGTGTTGGAATCCCATACGTACACATTGCCGTCCGCCATGTCTTCAAAGTAGATCTTCCCGTCCGGACCTACAATGGCACCGCAGAATTTCTCGCCGACCTTGAAGGGTCCTTCCTTCTTGCCTGTCTTCAGGTCCACCTTGTAGACATCGCCGTTCAGCGTCCCGGCGACGAGGACCTTGTCACCCTTCTCGTGAATAAGCGCCTGGCCATGGGAACCGCCGGCCTTCTTAACTTGTTCGAAGGACATCCCGGCGATCTTGCCTTCCATCTCCGAGCCGGCCTCAGTCAGGACGATCCTGTCTTTTTCTATGTCCGTCGGCGACTTCATCGTCCTCATGTCGATAATGGCGAGATGTCCGCCATGACCTGCAATATAGGCGATGCCGTTAAAGGTGGGGGCCGGTTTTGCATCTACGACTTTTACGTTGACTACCTTCTCACTCGATGCCATGACATTGCGGTCCTGCCCGTTGAATATCACAAAGCCGGCCGCAGCCAGCAGCAGCACCGCAAGAACAGTTATCCTGCTTATTTTTTTTCTCATGTTACCTCGTTTAACCTCTCTTTGTCTTTTGTTAATATTTTTCTGTCAACTGCTCTCTCCCCAAATCAACTGTTTCCCGTTAAACACCCCCTTTCTGCAAACCATGCGTATCCTGGTTCTTCATAGCTCTATTATAAGAAAATCGAACCTGGAAATGCTGCATAACCGCCCGAAATCCTTTTTTGCCCTTCATTGCCGGCCGGATGCGCCCCTTTTTACACCACCTTGACCTCGCGGCTATTTTCCCAGAACCCGTGGATATTGCAGAAATTTATCGAGTGGATGACTCCCGGCTTCGACAGCATCGCCGTGACCGTTACGCTGTGGTCCGTGTACGCGGGCCCTTTGTTCGGCCCTGCCGCTGACTCGCCGTGGGCGGTGAACTCGCAGTTGGCGAGCTGGTACGCGTATTTCTCGCCCTCGGGATGGAAAAATACCTGTACCCACCTGATATGGTGCTCGGTGGTATTCGGGTGCGGGACCTCCTTGCCGACCGTCACAGTGATCTGGAATTTCTCCCCGCTCTTCACCGAATCGGGACATTCGATTACCGGCACGTGTTTTTCCTTCTTCCAGTCCTGGGTCTGCAATAATGCTCCGAATTTTTCCATGTCTCCTCCCGTTCATTTCTCATTATTTTCACGTTGTGCCGTCCGCACGTATTTTAGTTTAGCGCTAATACACGACCTGTCAAGCCTTCGAATTGCCTCATCAAAAAACGATACGAAGTTGAATCGTTGCCTCATATAAGAAAACGATACGAAAAATAATCGAAAATAGCCTTCTGTAATCAAGGCGACAGGAGGCAGAAATGAGGTTGACGGT
>JAKAIZ010000061.1 GCA_021814065.1 Nitrospirota bacterium
TTCCGATCTGAGATGACATTATAGTAGATCTTTCCGGTAGTGAAATTATTCCCCTGAGAGGTCCTGATATGGGTGAACCGCTCGTAGTGGCCGAGGTCGAGGTCGGTCTCCGCGCCGTCATCGGTAACGAAGACTTCGCCGTGCTGGAAAGGGCTGAGTGTGCCCGGGTCGACATTGATGTAGGGGTCCAGCTTCTGAATAGTGACCTTCAACCCGCTCGCCTCCAGAATCGCCCCGATCGAGGCCGCGGCTATCCCCTTGCCGAGTGATGAGAGAACTCCTCCCGTTACAAAGATGAACTTAGGCATTTTTCTATCCTTTCCAAATCTTCGGGGGTATCGACCCCGACGGTTTCGAAGAGAGTCTCCTTGACCTTGATCCTGTATCCGTGCTCAAGGGCCCTGAGCTGTTCGAGTTTTTCTATCGTCTCGAGCAGGGAGGGCTTCAGCCGGGTGAGCGCCAGAAGCACATCCCGGCGGTAGCTGTATATGCCGACGTGTTTATACATGAAAAGCCCTGAAGAAAGAAACCGGTCGTCAAGCGCCGCCTCTGCGCTCCCGTACCTTCGAGCTTCCGCACCGAACACGTCCCTGTGAAATGGTATCGGGGCCCTCGAGAAATACATTGCATATCCCTTTTCGTCAAAGACTGCCTTGACGGTATTGGGGTCGAAGATTTCGCTGCGCACGCCTATCCGCTTTGCCAGTGTCCCAATGGAAGCCTCACGGTCGTCAAGCAGGGAAATCACCTCATCGATCATCTCAGGCCTGATCAGAGGCTCGTCTCCCTGCACATTGACAATTATATCATACTCCCGGGAAGCGGCGACCTCGGCGATTCTGTCAGTGCCGGAATGATGTTCAGATGATGTCATCACTGCTTTCCCGCCGAAAGAAAGGACCTTTTCGAAGATAGTCTCGCTGTCGGTTGCGACGATCACGTCGTCGGCGAGCCGCGAATGAAGAGAATTACGGTATACGTGCTCGATAACCGGAATGCCTTTGAGGAGGGCAAGGGGCTTACCCGGGAATCGGGTCGAAGAATAGCGAGCGGGTATGAGCACAATAGCGGACATTAATTTTTAATTATATACCATTATAATAGATTTTTTGACGCAGGAATCCATATAATTCTAAAATATGTGATAAGTCTGTTCCCGGATTGCGCTCAGGATGTTATGGAAATCAATCGCTGATAGAGCGCCCTGCGGCAAAAAGGCGGAATACGTTTTCGAGGAGAAGATTCATGGGTAGTGCGGCAAAAAACGAAAAACTGAACAAGTGGATTGAGGAAATCGTGGAGATGTGCCGGCCCGACGGCATCTACTGGTGCGACGGGACTAAAGAGGAATATGACCGGATGATGGCGAAGATGGTTGAAGCAGGCAGCGCGACCGTCCTGGTGAAACGGCCGAATAGTTTCCTGTTCCGTACCGACCCGAGCGACGTGGCACGTGTCGAGGACCGGACTTTTATCAGCACATCCTCGAAAGATGATGCGGGTCCGACCAATAACTGGCTCGATCCGGTTGTCCTTAAGAACACGATGCGCGGCCTGTACCAAGGCTGCATGAAGGGACGCACGATGTACGTGATCCCCTTTTCGATGGGACCGATCGGCTCGCCTATTTCGAAGATAGGGGTCGAGGTGACGGACAGCCCGTATGTGGTCTGCAACATGCACATGATGACACGGGTGAGTGCGCGTATCTACGAAATGCTTTCCGCGGGCGAAGAGTTCATCCCATGCCTGCATTCCATCGGCGCCCCTCTCGCCGAAGGGCAGAAGGATGCGCTCTGGCCATGCGCACCGATCGAAAACAAATACATAAGCCACTTTCCGGAAGAGAATCTGATATGGTCGTACGGCTCCGGATACGGAGGAAACGCCCTGCTCGGGAAAAAATGCCTGGCTCTGAGGATCGCGTCGGCAATGGCAAGGCGCGAAGGATGGATGGCGGAACACATGCTCATCCTCCGCCTTACGAATCCTCAGGGAAGGCAGTATCACATTGCCGCGGCTTTTCCGTCGGCATGCGGGAAGACGAATCTTGCTATGATGCGGCCCACCATCCCGGGCTGGAAATGCGAATGCATCGGCGATGATATCGCCTGGATGAAGATCGGGCCTGACGGCCGTCTCCATGCCATCAACCCCGAAAACGGTTTCTTCGGGGTCGCTCCGGGGACCTCCTACGGTACGAATCCGATGGCGATGGACACCGTCAGAGAGAACGTTATTTTCACCAACTGTGCCCTGACCGATGACGGAGATGTCTGGTGGGAGGGGATGACTGACGAGGTCCCGGGCCACCTCATCGACTGGAAGGGACGCGACTGGACCCCCGATAGCAGGGAAGAGGCCGCCCATCCGAATGCGCGGTTTACCGCACTGGCGTCCCAATGCCCTGTGATCTGCAAGGACTGGGAAAACCCGGCGGGTGTTCCGATAGATATCTTCATATTCGGTGGGCGTCGCAGCAGCGTTGTTCCGCTCGTGTTCGAGGCCTTTAATTGGGACCACGGGGTCTTCCTCGGAGCGACGGCCGCTTCTGAGACGACTTCTGCGAACATCGGCGCGGTCGGCAACCTCAGACGCGATCCCTTTGCAATGAAGCCCTTCTGCGGTTACCACATGGGGGAGTACTTCCGGCATTGGCTGGACATGGGCGAGGGGCTCGGGGACAAGGCGCCGAGGATATTCTATGTAAACTGGTTCCGGAAGAGCCCGGAAGGCATGTTTTTGTGGCCGGGGTTCAGCGATAACAGCCGGGTGCTTAAATGGATGTGCGAGAGGATCGAGGGCAAAGTCGGCGCAAGAAAGACAGAGATAGGGCTTTTGCCGAATGACGGCGATCTGGATCTCAGCGGGCTCGATATTGCGCCTGAAAACATGAATGAACTTATGAGGATCGACTCCAGGGCCTGGAGGGCGGAATTGCCCGACATCGAGAGGCATTTTGAGGAGTTCGGTGACCGTCTGCCCGGAAGACTGAAAAAACAGCTTCAGGAGCTGAGAGAACGTCTCGGCTGAGCTCAATGCGTCGCGGGCGAAGGAGCAATGAAGGATCTGGATGCCCCGATCAAGTCGGAGCATGACTCTACTCTTTAATAATTATCACACCCTGCAGTCTTCCCGAAAGCTTTCGGGATTGCGGGAATGACACCGAAAAATAAACATGCAAATAACAGAAGCCCTGCGCTCTTTGCCGCAGAGCTCTTCGCGGGTAATTCGGTGCGGTAACAATGGAAAGATTACTCTCAAAAAAATCGTTGGTCAATGTGTTGAGGGTCGTATATGCCCACGTGAAGACCAGCGACGGCGGCGACCTGTATCTCACCCGCTTTGCAGAGCCCTACATAGAGCATTTCGAGATAGGCAACTGGTATGAAAGAGACTGGTTCAATGCCCACAAGATCAGGCTTCAGGGGACGAGTTCCGTTTACAGGGTGCCTACCAAGGCGGTCGACGGGATCAGCCTCGATCTCGTGGTCAAGAATTGCAGGGTTGGAGAGGACGTCCCCATCGATACCCATACCCTCCAGGAGTTTTGCGACGCGGAGTTCAACAGTCCGTGGGAGGAGTTTTCCCTTGTCATGGAGATGAGGGAGAGCGCGTACGGTCCGAAAGAGATGAAGGTAAAGACGCAACGGCCCCTGGCGATTTATGTCCCTCCATACAGGATGCAGCCGTGGCAGAGCGGGAGGTCCCGTTCGAAGATAAACCGCATCCAGGCTAAGCACCCGGGCATCGACCTGGATATTCTGAAGCAGTACAAGATGATCTACGAGTGGATAAAAGGGAAGAACCTCCTCGAAATCTTCGAGCATATCGACATCAACGACGACGAACTCGTCCGGCATCTCAAGGTGATCAATTATCAGGTGCTCGGCGACCTTGCAAAGAAGGGATATCTGGTTGCCGATATGAAACCTGAGCATATCATCATCGGCGAAGACGATACCCGGCGCATCGAAGAGATCGGGCTGGCGGAAGATAAGACCGACCCGGTCGAACAACAGATGAATTTCGTGCATCAGCTTATCCACGAAGGTAAATATTCAGTGATCGACTATGAGCTCCTCCTGCGGACCGCCAAGCACGAAAACGAGGTGAAGAGGTCCCGGAGACATTCGTATCTGGATGATCAGCGGGACCGCTTCAAGCCGACGTCCCTGCCCGCCTACCTGAAGCGGGCCGAGGTTTTCGGGGTCCCGTATATTTACGGACACGCGGAAAGCACCGGGGGCCATCTCTGGGTGGTGGGGAGGAACGCCCGTTTGTTCGATTACTTTCTTCCGGAAAGGTGGAGGAAAACCCCTTCCCTGAAATTGTCTGAAACCAAAGAGGTGTTCTATACCATAACGAAGGACAATATTCATCTCGTTTGGGAAACATCCCGGGTGGGCGAGCTTCCCGACGAGGAAAACTACGCTGATCCGACCATCCGTGCGAATGGGATAAACAGTCCCTTTGAGGAATTTGCGATCGCGCACGAGCTGAACGAACTAGGCATCCCGACGGTATACGGGAGGGCCATATACATGACCGGGACCAATAAGATCGAGCCTTCGGTTGATTTCAGGAAATACGAATCGCATAAACATATCCTGGATCCCGAAGGCAATCCGATTCTTCAGGAAAAACACAATTACATCACCATCCGCGGCTATTATAACGGCCCCGATCAGTCGGTGGCTGCGCAGGGTCCGCAATACATGCCTGTGGACCTTTCGAAGGCGGTTTACAAAGGGCTCATCGACGAGGTAACGGGCCGGAAACTCCTCGATAACGTTAAGGAAAAATTGCGGAATAAAGGCTATGACGGATCTCTGCTGAAGGCGAACGACCTTCTGCTGGCCGTTGACAGCAGAGGGAAGATTATGAATAATAGTGACGGCGGACCCGAAGTCATCATCTGTAATTTCGAGCTTATTTGGAAGACTCCCGAAACCGACAAAACCCAGTGCGGACCATTATCTGCCGGGACCGGGCAATCGGTGCCATCAGCATCTGAAGGGTAAACTATTATGGAATCCACTGACGTCATAAGGCAGCTGCTTATTTCGGCGTTGCCTATCCTCATCGCGATAACCTTCCACGAGGTCTCGCACGGGCTTGTCGCCTACAGACTCGGGGACCCTACTGCGAAGATGCTCGGCAGGCTTACCCTCAATCCTATAGCACACATCGATATCTTCGGCACGATAATTCTCCCCCTGATGCTGATCGTACTGACAAACGGTCGTTTTGTCTTCGGATACGCGAAGCCTGTTCCGATTAACCCCATGAATTTTAAGAACCCGCGTAAGGGCATGGCGATATCGGCGGCCGCAGGCCCGGTCACCAATATGCTGCTGGCGTCGGCGAGCTTTCTGATCTGGAAAGGGGTGCTTACCCCGCTGGCCTCTATTTCGCCGGACACATTCAGCGAGGCGGTTTTACGGCCTTTGGCGATGATCATGCAGTCGAGCATCGTCGTCAATGTGGTCCTGGCCGTCTTCAACATGATCCCTATCCCTCCCCTGGACGGAGGAAGGGTGCTGACCGGCCTTCTTCCCTCTAAACAGGCGATGTCCTTCAGCAGGATAGAACCTTTCGGGTTCGTTATCGTTATAGTTCTCATATATAGCGGGATCGCCAACCACATCATTATGCCCTTTATCGCGTTTTTTCTTAAATTATTTCACGTCTACTGAGGGAAAAAATGGTCAAAGAGCGGGTATTAAGCGGCATGCAGGCAAGCGGCAGGGTGCATCTGGGAAATCTTGTCGGGGCGCTGCAGAACTGGGTAAGGCTCCAGGACAAATATGATTGTTACTATTTCGTCGCGGACTGGCACGCGCTGACGAGCGGCTATGCCAACCCCTCGGCGATCCGTGAGTCGGTAAAGGATCTTCTTATTAACTTCCTTGCGGTGGGCCTCGACCCCGAGCGATGCACTATATTCCTGCAGTCGAGGATCCTCGAGCATGCGGAACTTCACCTCCTCCTTTCGATGATAACCCCTCTCGGCTGGCTCGAGCGGGTCCCGACCTATAAAGAAAAGCAACAGGAACTGAAAGAGAGGGACCTCGCGACCTACGGGTTCCTCGGCTATCCTCTTTTGCAGACGGCGGACATCATCATTTACCGGGCGAAATATGTCCCTGTCGGGGTTGACCAGGTCCCTCACCTGGAGATATCGAGAGAGATCGCAAGGAGGTTCAACAATTTCTACGGTGAGGTCTTCCCTGAACCGGAGGCTTTACTGACCGAGTTTCCAAAGGTGCCCGGGGTAGACGGCAGGAAGATGTCGAAGAGCTATGACAATGCGATCTATCTGTCGGACAGTCCGAAGGAGGTCGAGCACAAGATAAGGACCATGGCCACCGACCCTGCAAGGATCAGGCGCACCGATGTCGGAAATCCTGATCTTTCCCCTGTCCATCAACTCCACAAGATCTTTTCTTCCAAGGAGGAGCAAGACTATGTTGCCGAAGGCTGCCGCACCGCCGGCATCGGCTGCATAGACTGCAAGAAGATCCTGATCAAGAACGTCTTCCGGGTTCTTGAGCCGATCTGGGCAAAACGGGAAGAGCTCATAAAGAATCCGGAGCAGCTTGATTCTATCATAGAAAAAGGGAATGAGAAGGCGAGAGCGGTCTGCCGGGAGACGATGGAACTCGTGCGAAAAGGGATGGGGCTGATTTAGGGCGTTCTCTGAAAGGGCAGTACTAAGTCGTCTTCCTCGTTATATAGATCTCTGCAAATCGCCTCCGCCTCTTCTTCGGGCGAGTTCAGTGAAGGCAGATGGATTTCCGCTTCCAGCATTTTCCTGATCAGGTCGAGTTCGACGAATTCATCTTTTAAGGGCTCCCATGCCTGAAGGGTCCTGATCGCATCCCGGTAAAACATCCTTTCGGTCAACGAAAGCTCGAATACCTGCATCTTCCAGAATTTCGTAAATCTCATCCTGCCCTCATTTCTTCATTAAGGTTTATGCCTCCTAGACTATTCCCATGATCCATAGGAAGTATGTAATCCATATCACATATCGGTGTTACCCTACCCCCGGGAAGGCAATGGCCGGCGGGCCCCCAGCCTTTAATTTTTCACCCTCTTACGATATAGTATATTTCATACTCCTGAAAGGACGCCGAAACATTCATGCTCGATGCCAGGTTCATAAAAGAAAATGTAGATGCAGTGAAAGAGGCCTTACGGAAGAGAAACTACGAATTCCCGCTGGCGGATTATATCGCAATCGAAGAAAAAAGAATAACGGTCATGCGGGAGGTCGAGGAGCTGAGAAACAGGAGAAATGTCGTTTCCGAAGAGATCGGCAAGCTCAAGAGACAGAAGGCGGACGCCTCGCCCCAGCTCGAGGAGATGAAGGCGGTAGCCGAGAAGATCAAGTCCCTCGATGATCGGCTCCGGGCGGTAGAGGAAGAGACCAGGGCGCTCATCCTTACTATCCCCAACATTCCACATGAATCAGTTCCGGTCGGCAGGGATGAGAACGAAAACATCGAGGTCAGGAAGTGGGGCGTTCCGCGCCAGTTCGATTTCAAGCCGCCGCTGAATCACTGGGACATCGCCGAGGCCTTGGATATCATTGATTTCGACCGTGCCTCGAAGATATCCGGCGCGCGGTTTGCGCTCATGAAAGGCGCCGGGGCACGACTCGAAAGGGCCCTGATGAACTTCATGCTCGATACTAATACATCGAAAGGGTACAAAGAGGTCTTCCCGCCTATTATCGTAAACCGTGAGAGCATGACCGGCACGGGCCAGCTTCCGAAGTTCGAGATGGAGCTTTTCAGGATAGCCGATCCCGAGTTTTACCTGATCCCGACGGCCGAGGTACCGGTTACGAACATCCACAGGGATGAAATATTGAAGGAGACGGAACTGCCGGTCTACTACACCGCCTATACGCCATGTTTCAGGAGAGAGGCAGGCTCTTACGGCAAAGATACGAGAGGCCTGATACGGCAGCATCAGTTCAACAAGGTAGAGATGGTGAAATTCGTGAAACCGGAGGACTCGTATGCGGAACTCGAAAAACTGACCGATAATGCGGAAGACCTTCTCCGGAAACTCGATCTGCCTTATAGGGTGGTTGCCCTTTGTACGGGTGACCTCGGCTTTTCGTCGGCGAAGACGTATGACCTTGAGGTCTGGCTGCCCGGCCAGGACAAATACCGTGAGATATCCTCATGCTCAAACTTCGAAGATTTCCAGGCGAGAAGGGCGAATATCAGGTTCAAGCGAGAAGGGAAAAAGGGCACGGAATTCGTGCACACCCTGAACGGGTCCGGACTCGCAATAGGCAGGACGGTCGTGGCGATCCTGGAAAACTACCAGCAGAAGGACGGCTCAGTCGTTATTCCCGAAATTTTGAGGCCTTATATGGGAATGGACAGGATAGGTTGAACGCTATTGGCTGAAGAGCAGGAAAAACTCGTCAAAACTTCAGTATACCTCGAGGAAGAGGTGATCGAGGCGCTAGGGGAGACAGCTAAGGAGCTCGAAAAAGAGACCGGCAAGAGATGGTCCAAAGGCGCGGTCATCCGCGTTGCCCTTAGCGACTTCTTCACAAGAAGGGGCAGAATGCTTTGACCATCCACGGGTTCGTCGATCTCCATACCCACGGTATCGGCCGATACGATACCAGGACTGATAACCCTTCCGATATCTTGAAAATCGCACAACTCCACGCCGCAACCGGGACCGGGGCGATACTTCCGACAATTTACTCAGGCCCGATCGACGTGATGAGAAGGAATATGGAAGCGGTGCGAAAAGCGATGGACCTCCAGAGATCAGAACTGATCGGGTCGAAGTCAGCTCCTCAGGCTCCGCTAAAGCAGGGCAGTGTTTCAGCGCAAATACTCGGCGTGCATCTCGAAGGTCCTTTTTTGAACCCGTTAAGGTGCGGCGCCCTTGACAAGGGGTCTTTTGTCCGGCCGGGCCTATCTTCACTTAGGGAACTGATCGACGGATATGAAGACATCATAAAGATAATAACGATCGCGCCAGAACTTCCTGGGGCGCTGAAGGTCATAAAACGGAGCAGATCTCTGGGGTTCAGGGTGAATATGGGCCATTCCGACGCCACCTACAAGGATGCGTTGAAAGGCAAAGAGGCAGGGGCAACTGGAGTCACCCATCTTTTTAACGCCATGAGGCCGTTTCACCACAGGGAACCCGGACTCGCCGGACTCGGGCTGATCGACGAGGATCTGTTTATAGAGGTTATCGCCGACCGTTTTCACCTCCACCCCATGACGTGCGATCTGATCTTTGGCCGGAAGAGGATTGACAGAATCATCCTTGTGTCCGACTCGGTGAAACATACCGGGGGAAAAGGGTTTCCTGCCTATAAGGATGGCATTATCGCGGGAAGCGGGATCACGCTTGCCGATTCATTCGAAATACTCCTTGAATTAGGTGTTCCCAATGCCGAGATCACCGAGGCTGCTACGGACAATCCGATACGATACCTCGCAATTTCTTTGTAGGACAAAGACTTACAGGCCCCAGGGAATTTCCTCTACAAAAAAATCAGCATTATGCCGATATTACTTCATATACGGCAATTGGTATTGTATGACTATGGATTCAGCATTTGTTCAGGATACGACATCGCGCAAAGGAGAACGAATATGCAGAACTGTCAGGTACAGACCATACTAAGAGGCATCCCCACGCTTCACAAAATAGATTCTTCACGCGGGATCGGGAATCTTCTTCCTCCTGCTAACAAAACGCCGGTGAAGGTGAAAAAAACTCCCGCGAAGGTAGACCAGCGAAAGATCCGTGCTTTGGCAGAGGCCGTTATCCTTCAATCCATAGAGGACCTTTGGAGCAAGACAAAAAGAAAAAAGAGTATCGAGTTCTTCATGGGCGACGGCTTCAGCCTATGCGCCGATATGGCGGGAATGAAGGTTGTCGAGAGGCTGAGGCTCCTCAGGATGCTGAGGAAGCTCGATCCAAGATTGTTCGATTCCCGGCATTCGAGGAAACTCTGCAGCATCGTGAATCCCCCCTTTTGAGAGAAGCGGACATCATCAGGCTGTCTTCCTGAAAATCTTCATGCCGGGGAAAACCTGGCTGAATTCATCTTTTCCGCTTGACGGAAGGGTTTCCGATTCGCCGATGACGAGATAGCCTTTTACGGGTATCAGGTCCGAAATATTCCGCAGGATATTTTGCTGAAGTACTTTATCCATGTAGATAAGGACATTGCGGCATAAGATGAGGTTGTATTTGCTGCGTTGTTTTTTCTTCGCCTCGAGTCCCATTACAATATCAGCGCATTCAAGCCTCACCATCGACTTTATTTCATTATTGATCCGGTATACGGACTCGTGTCCGACCGTCGGGTCCTGTCTTGCAACCTCCCGAAAACAGGAATCGAGATACTTCTTCTTAACTTCCTCGAGTTCGCCCTCGGCGAATTCGCCCAAGGCCCCCTTTTCTATCGCACCGGCATCTATGTCGGTGCCCAGGACTTTCACATCAAAATTTCCCCTATCCCTTCTCAGAAGCTCCCGGAGGAGGATTGCAACGGAATAAGGCTCCTCGCCGTACGCGCAGCCGAGGCTCCATATCTTGAGAAAACCGAATTCAGATATGAGATCGGGGAGGACGGATGTAAAGAGCAGTTCGTATACGAGCGGATTCCTGAAAAAATTGCTCACCTTTATCGTAAGTGCCCTGATGAGCTTGTCGAGTTCGTCCGGATGAGATTTGAGATACGAGAGATAGTTCCGATAGTCGGGGCTGCCGGTTTCGGCAAGCCTCAGTTCGAGCTTTCTGGTGACAGTCGCATGGCGGTATAAAGCAAAATCGACCCCCCTGACTTCATTGACGAACTCGAAGATACTCTTCAGCCCTTCTTTATCGATAACAGGAATGGTTCGCTCCTTTGCCCCTGATCCCTCGTCAATTATACACCTATTTGAAGGCAGGGAGAAAGCGGCCCATATGGTATAATTGAGTTGGGTCTGCCTCAGTGGCCGCTCGCGCCCTATATCACCGGGCATCGGTGCACGCAGCAGGGATGAGGGAAAACCATCATGACTGAGCATATGCATTTGCTTGGGTACGATACATTCAGGATGGGGGCAGGAAAGGCCATGTTCGATTCTTTCAGGCTTTGTAAAACCATATGACTAAATCCGGCAATACGATACCTGCCGGCAGGTGCGGCGCTATATTCGCGGACCTTTCCAGTGACGAAATACTGGCAGGCGTTTGCGGCTTTCTCTGGAAGAAGGTCTGCCTCTTCGAATCCGTTGATTCCACGAACGAACGCGCACTCGCCCTCGCGTCATCCGAAGTTCCTCCACATGGTACCGTAATTATCGCCGATGCCCAGAGCAGCGGGCGGGGAAGGCTGGGGAGGAAATGGTTTTCCCCCCCAGGTCGGAATATCTATATGAGTGCGCTCCTGAAGCCGGAAATAGGGCTGAGGGATGCGACCCTTCTCACGATTGTCGGCGCGCTTGCGGGAGTTGTTGCTCTCAGAAATAAAACAGGGCTGGACCTAAGGATCAAATGGCCGAATGATCTGATGGTCAACAACAAGAAAATCGGCGGAATCCTGACAGAAATCCGCTCGGATCCCGAAAAGATCAACCTCGCGGTTATAGGGATAGGCGTGAACGTTAATTCCGAGGTGGTGGATTTTCCTGAGGAGTTGAGCGGAATTGTCACGTCTGCGAGAACCGAAGCGGGCCGTATGTTTTCAAGGGTCGGGATTATCATTGAGATATTGCGGGAACTGGAGAGATGGTACAAGACACTTACAAATGAAGGCAGGCGGCCGTTACTGGAAGAATGGAAAAGCCGGTCTTCCACCATCGGGAAGAAAGTGAGGATCGTTCTCGGGAATGAGATCCTTTCGGGTGTTGCCGAAACGATAGATGACAATGGGATGCTGATTTTGCGGACGGGATCCGGCGGTAAGAGAAGGATCAGCAGCGGAGATGTGATGGAATTGCGGTAAAATTGACCGCGTTTCTATTAGTATAAGGGATGGGCTTATTTCTTTTTATAGCCTGGAGGCGCGGTTTTTGGCCGGCTTTTTTGGTAAACTTTTTGCCGTTGCCGGGCGCTGAATAACAGATTATCCTTATTTTCTTAAATAATGATTAATAGTAAGTGTACTTCCTTATTATGAAAAGATTTTCTGGCCGGGAGGGGAAATGCTTTAGTGGGGCCGGATAAAATCGGCAGAGCCGATTTTATAAATATTGTTCTTTCTTTATTGTGCAGGAGGTAGTTGGTGCTGATCGCCGCTGATATCGGTAACTCTAAGATAAATATAGGATATTTTACCGAGATGGGACTCTTTGCCCAGCAGGTGGATACGCATCCTTTGAGAGGAGCGGAAGAGTATCTGCACCTCATGGACGATTTCATGTCTCGCAGCCATATAGAAAAAAAGCGGTGCATTGGCGGTATAATATCATCTGTAGTCCTTAGCCACAACCGGACGCTGCTGGATGCCCTCAGGAAACTGACTGAAGACGAAGATGCGGCAGTCATGATCGTGGATTTTATGATGAATACAGGACTGAATCTTAAAGTCGATGAGCCTGATAAACTGGGCACGGACAGGATTGCAGATGCGGTCGCGGCGGACGCACTCTACAGAGCGCCTGTTGCGGTTGCGGATTTCGGAACCGCTACCACGATAACGGCGGTCGACCGTCATCACAACCTGATCGGAGGGTCCATAATGCCCGGATTGGGATTGATGAATTCAATGCTCGGCAGCGGGGCATTCCTGCTGCGTGAAGTGGTGCTGGAGCCCCCGGCAAGTGCCCTTGGGGCAGATACGGAGGGATGCATCAGGGCAGGGTTATACTTCGGGACGGCAGGGGCTGTGGAAAGAATTATCTCCGAGATCGAAAAAGAGGCGGGAAGCCCATTTCGGCTGGTCCTGACAGGCGGACATGCGATTGATATGGACAGGTTCATCACCAGGCCCCACGATGTAAACCCGGAGTTGACCCTTGAAGGATTGCGGATACTGTATGGAAAGAACCGATCTTCATGAATTGAGAAAGGACCCCCTTCTGGGCAGGTGGATCGCTGTCCTGGCTCAGCCAAAGTCACCGGCGGACTACGTCGTCACACGGGATGACGATACGGAAAAGAACTGCGTCCTCTGCGCAGGCAGGGAAAAAGAGACGGCTGCGGAGATTATGTCGTTGCCGGGAAGAGGCAAGGGCTGGGCCACAAGGGTGGTCCCTCACTTCTCTCCTGTCTTCAAGGTTGAGGGTGAGCTCGGCAGGAGAGGGGACGGCATGTACGACAAGATGAACAGTATCGGCGCGAGCGAGATCATAGTGGAATCCCCCGAGCACTCAGTAAGACCGGAAGAGATGGGGCTTGAGCAGATGAGCAAGGTGATCACCACGTACAAAGAGAGGATGGCCGACCTCGAAAAAGACGCCCGTCTCCGGTACACGCTTATCTATAAAAACTCCGGGAGGGAAGCCGGCGCGGTTTTTTCCCATCCCGTGTCCTATCTTGCCTCCACCCCGGTTATACCGAAGCGCGTCAAGGAGGAACTGGATGGCGCCAAGCAGTATTTCGCATATAAAGAACGGTGTATATTTTGCGACATAATCAGGGAGGAACTCCGGGTCGGCAGCAGGCTGATCCTCGAGACGAGGCACTTCATCGCATTTTGTCCTTACGCCTCGAAGTTCCCGTTTGAATCATGGATCGCGCCGAAGAGGCATTGCTGTGCCTTCCAGGATATAGCGACTGAAGAGATTGAAGACTTGGCGCTTATACTATCAGCGGTGATAAAAAAGCTGAGGGCCGCATTTCCCGGCCTCTCTTTCAATTATTTTATCCACTCCGCTCCGAACAGAATACCCCGGAAGGATCATTGGCATACGCTTGGAGAGGATTTCCACTGGCATGTAGAGATCATGCCGAGGCTTTTGCGGACCAGCGGGTTCGAATGGGGCTCGGGTTTCTATATCCTGCCCACCTCGCCGGAACATGCCTCACAATACTTAAGGGAGGTTTGAGATGGAGATTAAGAAGATTCTTTTCGCGACGGACTTCTCTGAAGGTTCTTCACATGCCCTTCCCTATGCAGTGGACATGGCCCGCCGGTATGGTGCTAAACTCGATATTATCCACGTGATCTTCGATGTTGCCAAGACCGTCGGCTGGTATGTGCCGCACGTATCGATCGACGAGATTTATCAGGATATGGAAAAAAGCGGCAAGGCCGAGCTTGAAAAGATCTTTCTCGACGAGATGCGGGGACTGAAGGATGTAGAGCGTATAGTCCTCAAAGGCATACCTCATGAGGAAATCACGAAATTTGCAGGAGAGAACAAGATCGATTTAATCGTACTTGGCACGCATGGCCGAAGGGGAATAGACAGGGTGCTTTTCGGCAGTACAGCTGAACAGGTGGTCCGGAACGCCCAGTGCCCGGTTCTCTCCGTGCGGCTTCCTAAGCACTGAAATAATGAGAGTATATTTATCCGAAAACGCGTTTCTCGATCTGTTGCTGAGCTCAGCTGAAGTGTATAAACGCGAATGCCTCGGCTTTCTTCTCGGTTATAAGCTTGAAGACCGCTTTATCATCGAGCATGCCTTCAGCTTTCAGACTGCGGCGAGACGGCCGAAGGGCGTTGCGTCCCATGACGGAAGCCATAAGAAGATCGACCCCATTCTGGCGCGGTTCGACCGGCTGCAGATTATCGGAGATTTCCACTCCCACACTCAGTTCGGGCATATGAAAGGACTGCCGAACCCAAGCCCGGAGGACATCAGGGGCATGGCCGCAGACCTGATATACCTTATTGTCGCCATCAACAATAACGAAAAGACGAAAACTTGGGCGGAGAACCGGGACTGCACCATCTCCGGCTCGGTCGAAAAGTATTTTTTCAAAATTTCAGCATACTTCCTTAACGGTCAATCCTCGGTGAGGAAGGCGAAGATTCACTGTCCGTTCCCTCCAGGTTTCTGATCTGGGCGCAGCAACTTCATGAAAGATTAAGCACACAGGAAGTTTTCGAATTGACGATAAAAAAATTTCTGATTGTCTCATTGGTTTTTCATTTCTTGCTCTTCACTGGACTGTATTTCGTTCCTGAACCCAAGATAAAAAAGGCAAAGGAATTTGTAACGAGTCTCGTGACGCCGGAAGAATTACAAAAGCCGGAAATCCGTCCGCTCCCCGTGCCAAAACCGCTTCCGGAGCTTCCTCCCAGGCCCCGGGTAGTACCGTCGCCACGGCGGCTCCCTCCGCAGATGCCGAGCCGTCCTCCGTTGCCGCTGGAAACGCCGGTTGTGCCGGGAGAGGGCAAGGAGACCGGAAAACCCCTGCCCGAAGGTATACCGCCCAAACCCTCGGAAGGAGGCAAAAAGGGAGGCGAGGCTAAAACAGGGGAAAAAGGGACTCGGGAGATAGGAAACGCGGTAGAGCCGGCGAAGCCTGGCTATGCGGACCGCGACGCCCTCTTTGACAGAAAGACTATAGAAGAGATCGCCCGCAATGATTCAGGAAAACAGACCGGCACAGGACAGGCGAGGAAAGATGATTCGATTACGTTTGATACCGAAGATTACCGCTATGCAGGCTATATGAGGAACCTCAGACAGAAGATAGAAAGCATATGGGTATACCCGCCCGAAGCCGCGGCAAGGGGTATTTATGGAGACCTGAAGATCCGGTTTACCATCTTGAAGGACGGCAAATTGGGTGCGGTCGAGCTGGTCAGGACATCGGGGTACAAGATGCTCGACGACGCGGCGATCAAGGCCCTTAAGGACGGCCAGCCGTACTGGCCTCTACCGGACTCATGGAAAAAAGACTCCTACACTATCCAGGGACATTTCATCTATATCTATGGCGGGTATTATCTGAGATAAACCTGTGGGTGAATGCCGGAGGGGCCGGTGCCGCTGAAAAACCCCTGAAATCGACAGGAGTTACACTCCCCGCAGCTGATCGATTTTCGCGCCGATATCTTCGGATTCCATGAGGCAGGTCCCTACCAATATCGCATCAATCCCCGCGGACTCTATCGCGATAACGTCTTCCCTTCTGCTGATTCCGCTTTCACTCACCACGGTCCTGTCACCGGGGACCGCCTTCTTTAACCTGACCGATGTGGCAAGATCAATGGTCATCGTCTTAAGGTCCCTGTTGTTGATGCCTATTATCCGGGCCTTTGTCTCCAGGGCCTTCCCGAGTTCTTCGGAATCGTGGACCTCGAGGAGCACCGACATGCCGAGTTCCCGCGCAAGATAGAGATACTGAGACGCCTGGGCGCTGTCGAGAATAGAGGCGATCAGGAGAAGAGCATCGGCCCCGTTTGCCCGCGCCTCGTAGATCTGATATTCATCGAAGATAAAGTCCTTTCTCAAAACCGGCACAGCGACCGTGGCCTTTACGCCGGGCAGAAAATCAAGCCTGCCGTGAAAAAAGTCCTCTTCTGTGATGACCGAGACCGCATCGACCGCCTTCCTCTCATAGATCGAAGCGATCAAAACAGGATCGAAATCCTTTCTGATAAGGCCTTTTGAAGGAGACGATTTTTTGATCTCGGCGATCATCCTGATGGGTCCTGCCCCTCTCCCTATGGCCCTGTGGAAGTCCCGGGGAGGTTCCATGTCGCGAATGACAGCCTTCAATTCGGACAGGGGCTTCCTGAGCCTTGCCAATAACAGACGTTCTTTTTTCCGCTCGACGATCGTATCTAAAATTGACATAAGAGATTTTAAAGATATAATGAAACGTTTTTCAACTGCAATGACTGCGATTTCCGCCATCTGATATAATTAGCGCTGAAATGGACCAAAAAGGAAAAATCGCGAAGGCGGCAGGCGTTATGTCCGCTGCAACTTTCATAAGCCGGGTGCTCGGGTTTGTCCGGGACATGATCTTTGCGGTCTATTTCGGCGCAACCGGACTGTCGGACACCTTTTTTGCGGCCTTCAGGATACCGAATCTCCTGCGGGAACTTTTTGCAGAAGGGGCTATGTCCGCGGCTTTTATCCCCGTGCTTACGGAATACCGCCGGAAACAGGGCGAGGAGGAGGCACGCCGGCTCGTCAGGGTCACCTTTACGTTTATCATGATCGTTGTAGGACTGGTATGCCTCGCCGGAATCTTTTTTTCGCCAGTGATAGTGACCGCTATCGCCCCGGGATTTCTCTCCTCTTCCGAGAAGTTCTCACTGACCGTACTTCTTACAAGAATCATGTTCCCGTTCCTTCTCTTTATAAGCCTGTCCGCCCTTGTGATGGGAGCACTGAACACTAAGAAGGTCTTTTTCATCCCTGCACTTGCTCCAGCCATGCTCAACGTTACATTGATCCTGAGCATCGTTTTTTTCGAATCGAGGGCGAGCCAGCCGATCCTTGTCGCTGCGTTCGGAATACTGGCAGGCGGCTTTGTGCAGTTTGCCTTCCAGCTGCCTGCTTTTTTCAAAAAGGGTTACTCACTCGGCTTTGCAGCGGACTTCAGGCATCCCGGTCTCAAGAAGATGTCAATCCTGCTCATCCCCGCAACGATGGGACTTGCGGTCAATCAGGTGAATATCGTGGTGAGCAACATCCTCGCCTCTTACCTGCCCTCGGGGAGCATTACCTATCTCTACTACTCGATGAGGCTGACTCAGTTTCCGATAGGAATCTTCGGCGTTGCCATGGGGATGGCCGTCCTGCCTGCCCTGTCCGAACATGCGGTC
>JAKAIZ010000243.1 GCA_021814065.1 Nitrospirota bacterium
CGTTCGGCGACCGCCTTTATTCTTTCGGCATTGCCTACGGAGGTCCCCCCGTATTTCTGGACTATGAGTGCCACGTTCCGCCTCCGCACAAAAAGGACTTCACCACCCGGATCCTCCTCATTTTCCCTTAATAAAGAAATCCATTAACTTATAACCGTCCTCGAAAGAGAGCGCGTCCGGCATCTTCGTTATCTCTTCGTCGAACTTCACGCCCCTCGTCTCTCTGGTTTCCCTGCTGTCGAAGAGAACAAACGGCACCGGGTCGCCGGTATGCGTCCTCAGTTCTATCGGGGTCGGGTGGTCCGGCAGGAGAAGAATTCTGCACTCGCCGAGGCCGGCCGCGCCGTCCATCACAGTCCCCACAACCAGTCTGTCGAAATCTTCGATCGCCTTTATCTTGTCCTCACACCTGCCCGAATGACCGGCCTCGTCAGGAGACTCTACGTGGATATAGACGAAGTCCGTCTCCTTCAGGGAGGCGAGGCCCGCCTCCGCCTTGCCCTTGTAGTTCGTGTCGAGGTATCCGGTCATCCCCGGGACATTCAGTATCGTAAAGCCGGCATAGATGCCAAGCCCCCTCGTCAGGTCGACGGCCGATATCAGGGAGCCCTCGATACCATATTTCTCCCTGAACGTCGGCATTGCCGGCTTTTTTCCCTGCCCCCAGAACCATATGCTGTTTCCGGGGTTCTTGCCGTTTCTTTCTCTCTCCCTGTTGACCGGATGCCCATCGAGCAGGTCAGCGGAATCGCGCATCAGTTTCCTCAGCACTTCCTCACCCTTACCGACGGGAAGATAGTCGACGATATCTTTGCCCAGGATGTCGTGAGGCGGCACGCACTCCATCTCCGCCAGACCCTTTGACCAGACCATCAGGTGCCTATAACTTACACCCGGATAGAACCTGATCTTGTCTGTTCCCAGTTTAGCGTCGATCTCCTTTATCAGCCCGGCCGCTTCTTCCGTGGTGATATGACCGCTGCTGTAGTCCTCCATCACCGCCGTCGACCTGTCCGGGCTGAACTTCAGAGTAACGAGGTTGCACCGGAAGGCGACATCGTCGTCGTCAAGCTTTACCCCGATGCTCGCAGCCTCGAGCGGCGCCCTGCCGGAATAATATATACGGGGGTCGTATCCGAGTATGCTCAGATTCGCCACATCCGAACCCGGGTGCATGCCCTCCGGAATCGTACGCACCCGTCCCCGGCCTCCCTGCGATGCCAGCCTGTCCATATTGGGCGTCGAGGCGTGCTGGAGGGGCGTTTTTCCACCCAGTTCCCTCAGAGGCCTGTCTGCCATCCCGTCTCCGACAATCACGATATATTTCATAAGATATCCTTTATTATACCTTCTCTCACCCTCAGGTCCGCCTTTACCCTGACCGGTGCCTTCGAGACTCTGAAGACCGCATCCGGATCTTTCAGCCCGGTGCCCGTCAACGTGCGGACTACCCTGTCACCGGCCTTGAAGTACCGTTCCTTCCTCTCGCTGCGGCAGGTCATGTCAGGGCATTCCGCCTTATCACCGCCGGACCGGCTATTCGATCACGTCGCCTTCGACAAGCTCGACCTCTATACCTCTTTCCTTCAGCCAGTGGATTCCCTTTTCAAGGTCTTCCTCGGTCCCCTCGATCTCCAGGATCATCTCGCCGACTGTCTCCGTGACCCTGGCACGCCGTATGTTCGGCATGACATTAAACTGCTTCGCCATCGTAAAGATCACGGGCTCCTTGATCAACTGCTGGGGAAATGTCAGCTTCACCCTTTTTTTCATTCACCCTCCTCGGTCCTGACCTCCGCCCTGGGCCACGCTCCGCCGGCAATGGCGGGCACGATCGAGACCTCGTCACCATCCTTTATGACGGTCTCCTCGGAGTTGAGGAACCTGATGTCCTCGTCATTCACATAGATATTGACGAATCGCCTTATCTTGCCCTTCTCCGAAATCCGTTCTCCTATCCCCGGAAACCTCCGATCTAGATCGCTCACCAGCTCGATCACCTTGCCGGGCGTGCCTTCCACTTCTTCTTTTCCCTGCGTCAGCCGCTGAAGCGGGGTCGGGATTCTCACCTTCACTGCCATCTCTGTTACCTCCTTGTAGATCGACAACCTTATGGAATCTTCTTGAGGACCTCTTCAAACGAGGCGATATTCGGCTTTATATAATGAGGAGACGCGACATTCCCTTGCAGCGCCTCCTGGGTCTTCAGTCCGTTCCCTGTGATACAGATCACCGTGACTTCGTCCCTCCTGATTTTTCCCGCGGCGATAAGTTTCTTTGCAGAGGCGAGCGTGACGCCGCCCGCGGTCTCCGCAAAAATACCCTCAGTCCTCGCAAGAAGCTTGATGGCGTCGATAATCTCCTGGTCCGAGACGTCCTCGCCGTCCCCGCCCGTTTCCCTGACGACCTGTGACGCGTAAAATCCGTCCGCGGGGTTTCCGATCGCAAGCGACTTTGCGATAGTGTTGGGCTTCACCGGCCTGATCACATCCGTGCCCTGCTTGATCGCAGTCACGATGGGAGAGCAGCCGGTCGCCTGGGCCGCGAAGACCTTTGTCCCTAGTGCTTTAATTATCCCTATGTCTTTGAACTCTTTGAAGCTCTTCCATACCTTGGTAAGAAGAGAGCCGCTCGCGCAAGGCACCACGACATTATCGGGCGCCTTCCAGCCGAGTTGCTCGATGATCTCGAACCCCAGGGTCTTCGAGCCCTCTGCGTAAAAAGGGCGTATATTGATATTGACGAAGGCCCAGCTGTATTTGTTCGCGATCTCGCTGCAGAGCCTGTTGACATCGTCATAGTTGCCGTCGACCGCGACAAGATTCGGCTCGTACACTAGTGACGCGATGATCTTGCTCGGCTCCAGTGACGCGGGGATGAAAATGAACCTCTTAAGACCGGCCCTGGCTCCGTGCGCCGAAACCGAATGGGCGAGGTTGCCTGTCGAGGCGCAGGCGACAGTGTCAAAGCCGAATTCTTTCGCCTTGGTCAGCGCGACCGAAACAACCCTGTCCTTGAAAGAAAGCGTGGGGTGGACCACCGTATCGTCCTTGAGGTAGAGCTCCTCCATGCCCAATTCTTTCGCAAGGTTGTCAGCCTTCACAAGCGGCGTGTATCCCGAGGTGAGTCCCACCTGCGGTTCTCCGTCTATCGGCAGGAGCTCCCTGTATCTCCAGAGGCTCTTTTCCCTTTTTTCTATCTCTTTTTTGTTAAGCGCCTTCGCAATGCTTTTGTAGTCATATGCCACCTCAAGCGGCCCGAAACAGAATTCGCAGACGTAGATCGGCTCGATAGGATATTCCCGTCCGCACTCGCGGCATTTAAGACCTCTAATATGTCCCATACGACCACCTCCCCTCTATAAAAGTAAAATATATTCTACTTTAAACAGATCAATAATATAAAGAGGGCGAGCCGCAACTGAACCGTCAATATCCAGGCACAAAAACGACGTTTACGCGGCTTCAGCGGAGCGTATGCCTCACCCGCAAAAGGTGAGCCGGGGCCGGAGCTATTCCACCTCTAACATGAAGCTCAGAAGGATCACCTTGCGCTTATGCTTGACCTGACTGAAGATCTGATAAAGACCCTTCTCCGGAAAAACAACTGGGACTTCGAGCTCCGGGCCGAATTTCGCCGGGACGTTCATCCGCATCTCATGTTCCATGTTATGGTGCCCGCCGGCAGAGCCCGGGATTTCGCCGTGGGCATGGATAAAATATTCGAGGTCGGCAGAAATCACAGCAACATGCATAGGGGCCGCAAGATACGGCTCGAGATCTTGTACCGGTTCGCCATCCTTTTTTATCATATATTTCAATACGGCTTCCTT
>JAKAIZ010000062.1 GCA_021814065.1 Nitrospirota bacterium
CTGAACCTCTCTATCATCTCCATGTTGAGGCATCTTTCTTCCGTCAGATACTTAAGGGCTTTTGGGTTGCCGTTAAGGAGATTGTCCGTATAGATACTCTGCGCGGCGCTGTTGATATCGAAGATCCTCGCATGGAAGTGATCTGTCTCCCGGAAAGCAACCCCGGCCTTCTCCGCAAGGTGCTTCAGGGCGCCGAGGAAATCCAGGCCGTCTCTCTTCATGATGAAGTCGTAGGCCGAACCGGCCGCACCGCACCCGAAGCACCTGAAGGACTTATTGTCCTCGTACACCTGAAAAGAAGGAGCCGTGTCCTGGTGGAAAGGGCAAAGCATGACAAACCCCTTCGAATTCTTCTTGAGGGCAGCTCCGTAGACGTCCTCGGGCGACAGATGCTCCAAAATCCGGTCCTTATCCACTCTCCACCTCCTTTCTTGTCAATCTAAAGAATATTACGCTGATGATTCTTTCTCCGTGGTCATGCTTTCCCCGGCATCTCCTTTGAGAGATTCTTTTCGAGCTTCTCGATCATCTCGATCCAGTGCCGATAGTTGACGTTATCGGAATGTCTTTCGATCCATTCGATGAGGTCCTCCAGTTCGATATGTCCCTTGCCGCCGAATTTCCTCTGCGCCTTGGATATCGTGGTGTTGAGCATCTTGGCGACAAACGCGATAGGCACTTTATTCATTTCCCACCTCCTGAAGTCGTTTCACCGTTATTGAGAAGCGATGAATCGTCGCTGAGTCCAGCACACCGGAGAACAGAATTCAGCTTTCTTACCGCGTCGGCAAGATCGCCCCTTTCCCATCTGTTCACCACCGCCTTTGCCGCGGCAACCAAAGCCCCATGTTTAAGACAGGCTATCTCCAAAGAATTTTTGACCAATTCAGCTTTCTCCTTCGACGGACAATCCGCAAGACACTCAAGCCCTTTTTCAGGGACATGGCCGTAAACAGCCCAAGCATGGAGTTCAGGATCGTTCCCTTCACACTGTTCAAAACAGTCATAGGGCGAGTCACCCCCGTCCACTTTCTTGACCGGATGGACCTCAAATGAATCAAACCTGATCTTCATCGATGTTTTCTCCCTTCTTCAAACTGATGAATGTTGACGACGCACGAGGTTCTAAGCCGCTTTCAGTACTCTCCCTGTGACAGCCTTTCTCTTCCTGTAAGCCCAGCCCATACGCTCCCATGTTGCAGGATCGACAGGAAGCGGCCGGACGTGCATCGTTTTCAGGTTCACATAGACGCCATGCACCGTGATGTATCCTTCCCTGAACCCCTTCCAAAGGAGATCGACAGCGAACTCGGCCACGATGCGGTTTATGAAAAGGTCCTGCCTTTCAAGGGCCTCCTTGATGCTGCAGGAAGGCCCCTGTCTCTCCTCCTTGTCCTGTATTCCAATGTCCGGATACAAGTCCACGGTAGTAGGAAGATAACCCATGCAGCCGGCGCGCCTCGGCTGCTTGATCACGCCCCCCAGGACCCCGAGGATGCACTGGCCTGTCTCCCTGGAGTTGCCCATATCCAGAAAATAGAATGGACCGACATGTCTGAGACTGTTCCAGATCAGCAGTCTCGTCTCGGCGTTGTCCACCGCGGTTATGACGATCTGAAGGTTCCTCCGCCTGCATAGCTCAGCCAGCTCGCCGATGTTGTCCTTGTCTACTCTCCAGGGGTACGCCTCCCACCTGAGATCGAAGAAACAGTTGACCCTCGTCACGAGGGCTTCCGCCTTGTTTCTTCCCTTCTCGCCGCGCGAGAACAACTGTCTCCCTATGTTCGGCTCCTCGACCCTGTCATCATCGAAGGCGTAAACATTCAGACCCGCATGCCCGAGGGCGCGAAGCGCGACATGCATCCTCGCCAGCTCCGTCAGGACAGGGCCCCCGTTTCCGCCTGTTCCGATCAGCGCCACACTGACCGGCGCATGGGGCGTAGTAAGGGACGCGTCGAGGTAATGCTTAAAAGACGATGTCGATGAGTTTTGGATCATTTCCATGTGCCTCCTGACAGCATGTAATATCGTCGGAGAAGATAAAGCCCTGGACGCAGTAGCGGGCCTTCCAGTCAACTCTCGGACCTTCCCCACCTTCCTTGAAATTTCCAAGGACAACGGAAATCCTGGCCCCCATGCTATCGCTGTTGTCGTCGATTGTGGAGAAAGAAGGGGCCATCCTGTGGTGGCTGTGGACATCGCCTACGATGTAGTGGCCTTCGGGCAGTCTCGGCATCCGGATGTCCTCCGCGCGAAAAGAGGAAGCCCTAAAAGGGACCGGCAGGTAATAGCACCCACTTCCATCCCAGACTGCAAGCCCAGCCCACTCTTTTCTGTCCCGGGCGTATGCGGCGGCATCCTCGACCATGTGAGTTGATATTACGGGCATGATATGGTCTTGCAGGATGGCGTGGAACTCGTCGACTTCCTCCACGGAGCCATAAGGGAGGGGCCGGATCCGGGAGAGGCTCCAGAGCCGTCTGATAAGCCTCCCCCAAGGTTGGTTCGTCTCAAGGTACAATCCGTCTGCTGCCATCAAGAATCTCGTCTCGCCGACAGGACATTCGGGCAATGGCTCCTCCCTCGGTGCCATCAGCGTTGGAAACCGCCTTCTGATTATTTCATCCTTCGTCATTCATTCCTCCTGGATTATGTCTTTCAGTTTTCCCCGCTTCTTCAAGCACTCATAAGGAAAAGCCGTGAGACCGCTCCTTGCCAGTTCGCCCCACAACTTCCGGCCGTCTGTGCCTTCCAGACTGGGCTCGCTATGGTTTGTGAATTCGCCCTGGAAAAAGAGCTTTTCCAGATCCTTGGTCTCCTTCGGAGCGACAGAGACCGGAACTCTGGCGTTCCCCATGCACCCGTCGTTATAAAAGGGGGTAAAGTACACCTCCGTCTCGGGATCCGGCCTTCTGTCTTCCTTCAGTGCCACGGTCCTGAGAGAGCCTTGGTTGAAGATGAAGACCAGGGGCGGCAGAGGCGTTTTTCCGCTTCTGATCTTCATCTCCTTCGAGAAAAAGAGCGTCTGGATCCCTGCCGGCCTCCACCAGACCATGACCGAGCCGTCTATGGTGTTGTAAGACAGCACCTCGGGCGGCAAATATATCGGCTTGGATTTGAGCTTGGGCATCACCGTCTGGCAGAGCCGGAGAAGCTGCTTTTTCGTTATTGGCCTGCCCTCCGCCACCATCCCCCCATCTATGCGGTGCAGGGTGACGTAATTCTGAAGACCCCGTTCCTCATACGAGGTATGGCTCTCATCGCTCCCCCGCCTTAGGGAATACAATATCAAAGCGGTATTTGCTTCGTAGCGTCGCTCGTCGAGTGTTTTGACAGGTATCAACGCCATACGCGACCTCCTGTGCTCAGTAGTTTCGCGAAAAGGAAATACATCCTTACGAGACGCTCGAACCTCTCGACGTCCGCTTTGGATTTGACCACGACCCTCACCATGGGACCCATGACCTCGCAGCATTCGTACTCATGAATAGTGGAGTCGGATATATAGCTTCCCTCCTTCCACAGGAGGTTAAAGCAGCAGCTGAGGTCTATTCGGTCACCGTCCTCGGTGTCGTCGAAACGGTACTCCATGTCCCCGGCTGCCAGGGCATGCTCGAACATCTCGATCGCGGTTTTGACCCACCTTTGTTCACGCGGCCTTAGCGATATCGAAACCTTCCTGTACATTTTCTTCAGTTTCAGGTTGAAGACCGCTGGGGGGATTTTGATCCATTTCACATGTCTGCGGAAATCTCTCTGCTCCCGCTTTATCTCCTTTACGGCATCGTGTTCACCTGCGGCTGCCAGCTCGTCAAGCTCGTCGGAGTACATATCGAACCGTCTTTCGGAAATACTTGCGGCCGTCTCGCACGGCATGTAGGAGTGGATCCCTCCAATGATGAGACGGAGCAGTTTGTAAACAACGGGCCTTCTCTTCTTCAGGCAGTCGAGAAAATCCAGATAGAAGACGTAAAAGATGTGGAAATCGACATTGAGAACTGCTTCCAGCAATTCTCCTCTGAAGATGTTGCAGGAAACCAGGGGAAACGGCGGATCCATGGGCGATGTCTCCGATGTCAGGCGCGTTATCTCCCTCATTTTCATCTTCCGGGAAAGCAGTTCCTCTATTGCACCCGCGCGAGCGGCAAGAGAAGAGTTCCCGCCTGCGCACTCGGAGGATTTGCGCCCTCCGAGTGCGAGATAGAGATCCTTCGCCGATGACAGGGCCGCCGCGTGCTCCCTGGCGAATATCGTCCACAACTGGATCGACATTGGAACCCGGTCGAATTTCGGCAGTTCCATATCAGATAACCCCGAGTTCACCGATCGGGATCTCCGTTGCCTCGTCCGGCTCCCACCCTCTCAAGTCATCCAGGGCGCCGGCCACTGCGGCCATGAGCTCGAACTGCGAGTCCCCCTCTTTATCGCCCTTTGTGTCGACGGCCTTCCGGAAGGTGTAGACCATGAAACCGTCTTTGATTTCGGGTCCCTCGACAACGCCGTTCGAGAGATCTGTATAGAAGTCGGCATAGAAGGCCAGGGTCTCGTCGGGCGTGCCGGAGACGTCGTCGAGCGTCATGTTGTTATAAACGAACTTTCTCGGTAGCTGGGTCAGGGCTCCTGCCTTTTCCATTACGCCGCCTCCTTCTCTTCTTCCGCGTGCTCTTCGTCGGTCTCTCCCTCTCCTTCAGCCTCTTCATCCTCGGCATTCCCTTGCTCCTGTACCGTAGAGCCTGTAGCTGCAGAGGCCGCACTCTCGCGCTTTTCTTCCGACTTATCGCCTCCCTCGGTCTTTCCCGCATCGGCCCCCACCGACCCGAAGAGGCTGCCTATCGAAGGCTCGTTCTTCGCGGTCTTTTCCGCTGTCTTCGGGAGTGTGTCCGTTGTCCCCGCGACTTTTGTCTTCTCGGCATTCCTTGTCTTGGCCGCCGACGTCCTGATGGATTTCGCTGCCTCATCGAGGGCCTTGGTCCTGTCGGTGATCAACTCCACGAGAGACCTCGTGGATTCTACCGGCTGCAGTATCTTCTCCTCGAAGCTTGCATTGAGCTCTTCCGCTGTCGCCGAGAAAGCGTAGGGCTGGTCGAGGAGCTTTGCAGCGGCCTCGATCTGCTTCCCCTCCTCGGATCCCCGGGCTGAGGCGTTCTTCACCTGCGCAAGGTCATGCTTCACCCTGAAAAGAACGTCGAGCTTCTCGCCCTTCCCCTTCTTTACGCTCAGAGAAAGGCCGCCTGTCTCCGGAATCAACTTCGAAAGTTCCTTGAAATCTATCAACATGATGTCCTCCTGAAAAAGTAATGTAGCCCCATGCCGGTCGGCCAAAGGCGGAACCGGCAAAGGGCAGACAAGACGTATACTGCCTTGCTTTACGACTGGGTCGAACAAATTCAACGGATCTGTCAGATGAGGAACAACTGGGATACGGTGGGGTTGACCGAGTCGACAGAAAATCCTTCGCCGAAGAGTTGGATGTATTTCGCCTCAAGATCCCGCCGGTGGTCCTCCTCGCTGAGAACCGCCAGCCCATTCTCAAGCTCCTCTGCCTCCCTCCGAAGACTCTCGATGCGCGCCTGAATGTTCTGCCTCTCGGCGAGATAGAGCTGATATGCATTGATCGCGTCGGCCTCGAAGTGACCGCGGGCTTCTTTAATGAGGTCTCCTTCGAGGCATTCCAGTTCCGCCTTGAGAACCATCATCATGGCCGCGCCGATGTCCCTGTAGTCTCCCCATATGTCGAACTGCCGGACAAAACTCTCCCAGTTGTAGAAGGCTTTCGGAACCGGGCGAACGGAAAAACGGTCCTCCCTTGCGTGACGGTGGAGATCGCCGGCATAGGCGCCCCAGTACTCGCCGTAATAACCGTGTTTGTTGTAGTGCGCGATATACCCGCAGTGCAGATGGAGGTGGTCGTAGATAGCGCTCGTGAACAGACTTTCGGAGAACCCATTTTTCACGAAAGAGGTCCACTGTTTGAGGACTTTTCTCTTTTCGTCGGAGCTCAGCCATTTCGTGTCGGTGAACTCGGCTGCCTGTATTTCACGCTGATGGGAGGTCTTCTCCTCCACGGCCGCAATCTGCCTCTTGAGTGTGGTGACCCCGGAGGAAATCTCCCGGAGGCGCATCCGCTTGAAGTCCCGGTTGTCCGCGTGCTGAATATCCTCCGGGTAGTATTGAAGGCTCAATTTTATCATCGGCGTCTCCTCCTGATCGCTAATCTGTAGAACCGTTTACGGATCACAAGATCCCCCTTTCTTTTATCGACATGAACCCGCCGTCATTGGCGATGATGATATGGTCGATCAGCTTGATCCCTACGATCTCGCCGGCATCGCGAAGCTTTTCGGTAACCTTCACGTCATCGCTCGACGGTTCGAGGTCCCCTGAGGGATGATTATGGACACAGGCGATGGACGCCGCTCCTTTGGCAATCGCCCTGCGGAAGGCTTCGCGCGGATGAATGAGCGCGGATGTGAGCGTGCCCAGACTTACAAGCTCGATGTACAGGATCGACAGCTTCACTGACAAGCCTATGACCCAGAAATGCTCCTTATCTCTGTCGATCTCGTCCTCCCCACGAAGGATAGACGACATGATTTCGGCCAGCTTGCCAGGGTCCGATATCTTCTTTCCCTTATGCTTTGTTCTCACTTCCATTACTGTTTCTCCTTGTTTTCCGAGTTCCGTTTTCAGTCGCCTTCAGAAGACTGATTCTCAATTCTCCGAGGTCAAGTCCTCGACGACGAATCCGAGCTTTTCTGCAACGGAAAGAGCGGCGGGATCATATACGTCCAGCGTACCCGGCTCGATGCACATTTTCTTAAGCTCGTCGGAAAGGGGGGCGAGTTTGGCTGTGGGCGCGAGCAGTGTGACAATTCTCTCATAGTCTTCGAGTTCGCTCTCTGTCTTGATGCCATGCTTCTCGGCCAGGATCTCCGCCCGCCGCAGCCTGTTCAGGGAAGCGATGAGACTCTCCAGATCACCTTCCCTGAGATTTACGGTGAAATAGAGTCGATTCAATCTGCCGTCCATGGCTCTTCTCCTTGACTGTAAGATCGTTTCTTCCTATCCGCATCTCTTTCACCCTGCGCGCATATAGTCCCGCCTCATAATCGAGGGCAAAGTTGCGGAGGGCCTTCTTCGCTTCCCTTGAAAGAAACATCGACAACTTCATGGCTTCCTCCCGGATGTGTTGTTTTCTAGGCCACCCGCTTCTTGCCCTCATAAGGCAGGGGAGAATTCGTGGCGGCTTGCATCCCCAGTGACCTCACGGCCGCCGCGCTGCGCTCAGCGAGCAGTTCCCGTGAAATGCCGCTGAAGACGCCGCTCAAGGCGGTATTTTCGTCAAGGACCTCGAAGGCGACCGGCCACGTGCTTCTTTTATCCCCCCGGAAAGCGACTATTAGTTGCCTGAGGGTCTTTTTGTCGGTCCATATCTCGGCGGAGTATCCATCCTTTTTGAAGAGTCTGAAGGCGCATGAATCCCATCCCGCGATGGTATCCGCCAGCCTCATGATGAGCTCGGCGCTCGGGGCATACTCTTTCCTGCTACCGGCCCCCTTGCGGCTTTCCTCGAGCTGGGCCAGTCCCACAAGACCGGCGAAGAAGCTCTTCAAGCTCTCGCTCAGCGGGGTAAGCGATCCAGTTTTCGACGTTTTCGACATTACACCTCCTCATGAAATGAGAAAAGCCACAAGGCCCCGATGATGGAACCTGTGGCTTTCCCGATTATTTTACGTGATTAGTCCGCGATGCCTGATACTAAGATGCCAGACGTCTGGTGAAGTGCCTCTTTATGAAGAGCGCCACCATCCTGCCCACGTTCTGGCTGAGGTTTTCGGCATAGAAGTTCCGAAGGAAGACATCCTCCAACCTGTGGCTGGGGTTTCCGACATAGCCCGCGCCGACCTTGGCGATTTTGTTCAGCCCCCTCGCGTATCGCTTGTCTTCCTCTTCCACACAGGCGTCCGTGAGAAAGAGGGTGAACGAATAGCGACTCGGGTCCGAGCCGAGAGACCTGTAATTTTCGGAGCCTCCCCATGCCGCGAACCCTCGCAGCGCATCGATGCGTTTCAGAGGCGCATAGATGGGGAGCTTGCTCTCGTTTGTGGTTATGCAGATGTCGACCGGAAACACGAGCGAGAGTATGTAGGCTAGGAAGCACCCCGCCATAAACGGGCCGTACTGCATCGAGCCGCTTCCGTCCAGGGCGCAAAGAAGTCTCTTAAGGGCTATTACAGAAAGGTTCTCCGTTACTCCCTTGAATGGCGCGAGGGGCGGATTCTCCATGCGCCGGGCATCGAAGCGCCTGCCCGTTAGGGTATAGACCTTCTCCGTCCGAGACGGGACGGTGAGGAGCTGTCTAAGTATCCGGGCCTGCTCCTGGATAAAGGGCATGTCCCACTCAAACCACGGGTCTCCGAAGAAGTTCGCCGACAGAATTGTGTCATCACTGTGCTCCTCCCTGTCCACCACACCTTCTTGAGGGGACTCCGGTCCCTTTCCCGCCATCGCATCTCCGGAGCCCTCAATTAAACCCAGAGCAGGCGTGTCCGACTTATACTTGTCGAAAAGGAAGTTCCATTTCTCGTACAAGTCCTGTGCGTGGCCTCCAGCATGTTCGGTCGAGCGGGCATCGATGCTGAGGTCAAGGAACCGATTCCAGTCTTCGATAAACTCCGCGTACTGGTCATCATCAAGTTCAGGGGGCTTTTCGGTCTTCGTGGCAACTCCCCATCTCTGCCATCTCAGAAGTATTCCTATGTTGAAGGGATTGGCAAAGGGATTCTCCTCACCTTCTCTTTCCAGGTAGATCTTCCGGTAGAAATGAGCGTGAAGCGGATGGAAGTCCCTCTCCCTCTTGGGCTCGATCCTGGCGTCTTCAAGGATGTTCAGCAGGTCGAAAGGATAAGGCAGACCCTTCAGATCGATATTCCGGCTCGTGTGCATGACGTGACCCACTTCATGCTCCATCAGGAGCTCTGCGAGGCTATCCACGTCCCTGCCCTCTATCCTTTTTAACCCAATCTGAATGACGAGTCTCTTGAAGTCCCACGAGGATTCGCCACTCCTTGGATCGATCCTCAGCGCGAACTTCTCCGCTCCCGTGTGAAACCCCGCAAGGAGTTCGAGCCTTTTTCGGAGAGAGTCGAGATTCGTATGATTGGCTCGTGCGGCTCCGACGAGGGCTATCATACCCTGTTCAACAGGTCGCCGATCGCCGAGAGTTGACCCGCCTCCGGATACCCCATGTTGTCCCTTTCCACAACCCTGAAGAGCCACGTCAGCGAGGCGGCCTCGGGAATATCGACCCCATTTGCCACCGCATCCGCCCATTCGATGAGGGATCCCGTATCCAGAGGGCAATTGAGCCGTCCTGTTCGGTACTGGGCCCTTATCTCCTTCGCTATCTTGCAAAGCTTCTTGGCGATCTCCGCCCCCACCATCTCTTCGAGGATCTCACGCTCCTTCTGGACGTTGTAATCGTGAAAGATAAAGATGGGGAAGCGCCTTGCCAGCGCCGGGTCTATTTCGCTCGTGTCCGAATAACCCAGGTTCGCCGTCGCCATGAAGAGGATGTTCTCGGCCTTCACCGCGATCCTCTCGCCGGTGGTGATGTCGTGAAGGGTGTAGAAGCCGCCCTCCCTGTCGAGGGCCTTGATCAGGAGATTTCGCAGGGACCTGGTGCTTCTGGTCAGCTCCTCGATCTGCACTATCGTCTTTTTCTCCTGTGCAATGTCGAAAGCGACCCTCAATTCGCCCTTGCGGCGCTGCCAGCCTCCCTTCTCCGGGTCGGGCAGAAGCTTCTGCAGGACATCCACGTCCTCCAATCCGTCGCTGATGTGTATCTTGCAGACTTCATACCCGGGGTTTTCCTGCAGGAGCCGGCGCAGCTCGTGTGTCTTGCCCGATCCCGTCGGCCCGAAGAGGAAGGTGTTTTTCCACATCTTGAGCCCCAGTGAAAGCCGTTCGCCGTTGTCCGAAGCCGCCCACGTGTCTGCGAGCCTCTCTTCTATCTCGGCCCTCTTGGAGCTGTCGAGGTTTTCGTATGCATAAACAATGTGCTTGCACATGTACCCGTCAGGGTCGAGCTGGGCGCGTTTCTTCCAGAACTCGCACTTGTTTTCCCGTTCGCCGTCGGCCTTCACGATGCTCGAGTCCCCGCACCACATGGTAAGCAGACCGGTGGATGGGTGTTTGCCTATCACGACGTTGTGCAGGGTCGGCCCATTTGAGGCGGGGCTTTTGTTTACCACCTTGAAGACCACCGCCGGGGATTCCGTTTTGATGCCCTTGAATGTCACGGCTACATCTCTCATTTCCCTGACGTACATGTCGGCGATCTTGCCCCTATGGGTAGGGTAGTGGACGCCGTAAAGTCTCTCGACATCCTCCCATTGGTTTTTCATTATGACCATCTCCTCCCTTTGATTCGTTGTGACGTCGGCCTGCAGGACCGAAAATGATTGCCGGCAGAGACATCTCCCTACTCATCTTCGAAGTTGATCGGCAGCTTCGACTCCTTCCCGGCGATATCGGGATTCACTTTGCCTTTATCCATGACATGATCGAAGTGGGTGACGGGGACGCGCAGAAAGATGCCCGGCTGGAAGTCGTAGGAGACCTCGGCCATGGTCTGGGGGTACACCGTGTATATCGTGTCCCCGAGTTTCCGCTGGTTGATACCCGCATTCGGTTCGGCGATCGTGTAGGAGTGGCCCAGGCAGTACTCCTCAATAGCCTCAAGGTGTTCCGGCTTCAGCTTCGGGCAGTAATCGGGAAGAGGCATGTAAGAGTGGTCCCGAATAATAGCCATGGGGTGGACGAGAAACAACATCGACCCCCTCTCGAGCTTCTCGACGGGGAAATTATTCGGGATCCTCTTCGACACTCCGTAATTCCGCACCTCTTCCACGAAGTCCGAGCAGTAAGGATAGTATTCCGACCCCACCCAAAGGATGATATGGTTCTTGCCCTCCTTCTCGAACACGACTGGTGCCCTGAAGGGTCCCGTCTCGTAGGGCAGCGGAGGGTCGATGATGAAGTTCTCAATGGGGCTGCCGTAAGGGCTCTGTCCGCTGCAAACGTAGAGGCCGCCTGGCACTCTTTTGCCGCATCCGCGGATGATCCCGGTGATGCTCCTTTCAGACATGTGCATCCTCCTTTCTCAAGGCCTTGATTGCCTCCTCCAGACTCTCCTTCTTCCCGTTCGTCGTTATGGAGACAGCCCTTTCGAGTTTTGCGATGGCCTCTCTTATGAGGGCATCGACCGTCTCCTCCTCTGTCGGCTCGGGGAGTCGAAAAAGCTCGGCCGGCACGAGGTTCTCCAGTTTCTTGGTCCGCAGGGCGCCCGACACGGTCCCCAAGGTCAATTTTTCCTCTCCGAGGAGTTCCCTCTGTCCTTCCGCGGGCAACTCGCGGAGCGCCTTCGCTATCGGGAGGGTGATCCTGCCCTCCTTGAGCTGAGCGAAGAACTCGGGTATGAGTTTGAAGAGCTTGAGCGAGGACTTTACGTGCGAAAGCGGAATGCCCAGATGGTCGGCTATGTCCTGCTGACTCCACTTGTAGGCGGCCATCATGGTGCCTAACGACTCCGCCTCCACCGCAGGGTTCGGCCTTCTGTTCATGTTTTCAACGACCGTTATCGTCGCCAGAATCGCCTCGGGAGTGCCCGCCTGAAGCACCAGGGCAGGCACCGTACCGAGTCCCGCCTGTCTTGCCGCTTGCACCCTTCGTCTGCCCGCCACGATCTTGTACATGTCCTCCTGATCGACAAGGACCACCTCTTGAAAGAGCATGCCCAGGTGGGATACGGACTTATATGTCGGCGCGACCACGCCTGATTGCAGTTCCTCTTCGATGATGATCTTGTCGATCTCTACTTCCTTGCGTTCCCATGTTTGCGGAATCTTGAAATCGAGCTGTTCCATTGTCTCCGTCGTTTCTGCCATCTCTTATTTCTCCTTTCCGGAGGGGAGCTGAAACATAGCTCCCCTCCACGGTCGGCATAGACATCTCAGGCCGTCAAGCAGCGTTCTCAAGGGCCGCTGAAGGTACGGCATGCTCCTCGGCGCTTTCCCTCTTGTCGATGTCGAGCTTCTTGTTTATCTCGTACTGCTTCTTGAGAAGTTCCCTGAGCCTTTCCTCATGCGGGAAGGGTTTCTCGAGTTCTTCGGAAAGTCCCGCGAGGCGCTTCTCCATCTCGGCGAGTTCCGATGTGTACTTGGCGATCGACGCCTCTATCCCCCGTAATGCGATATCGAGGCTGCTTACCGTTCCTATGTCGCTCTCGGACACGTTGCCCTTGTGCTCCGCCAGTCCTCTTGCGATAACGAGGGGCTGCGAATACCCATGGACATGCGTCCGGATATAGAGATCGAACCCGGCGTAGCTGCCGATCTTCTCATACGAGTCGGTCCCCTTGTTCAGGTTCGCGAGACCGATAATCTTGTCACCGGCATGCTTTCTTTCCGTGTAGACGGTCCCATCGATCTCCATCCTGAACGGATCGGGCATCCTTCGAAGGCCGAGGTCGTGTCTGCGCTTTTCGATCGCCTGCTTGTAATTCTCGATTCTCGCCGGGAGCGCGCTCACTTCGTATTCGAGCCTGTAACGCTCGGATGCGTGCTGGGAGCGAAGGGTTTCGAGCCTCTGCACCTCCAGGTCGACCTTGAACTTCTCCATGACCAGGGGATTGCCGCTTGCGAGGGCCTTCACCTCGGCGTAGCTCAACACAACACCCTCTACGTCCTCGACCACTCTGGAAGAGACCTGGTTGCTTCTCAACTGGGCTATGAAACGTCCCTTTGCCTCGACAGCCTGCCACATGTAGGAATCGAAGCTTCCCTCGGTGACATACCTGAAGATCCTGACCGTCTTGTTCGTGTTGCCCTGCCTGAGTATCCGCCCTTCGCGCTGTAGGATAGGAACCCGGCGCCTTGCTGTATTGCTACAGCAGGTTTCCAGGAACCCTCCCCCGAACCGGACTTACACGTTTCCGCGTATCCGGCTCTCCATTTACTGTCAGTCTAAACGTCCAGCGTGCAGGTCCACGTGGCATTTAGTGCAAAGTGCTAATGTCTTCCGTTTCCGGGAGATCATGAACACTTCCCACCTTTTCTTTCCCGCAAGGTCCTTAAGCTTTCTAACATGGTGTATGTTGATCTCCACTGCCTCCGTCCCGCACCATTCACACTTATTGGCTTTGAGACGCTGAATGAGGCTTGTCGAACTGCTATAAACGGCGATTCTTGGCAAAGTATCAACATCCAGTGCGGCAATATGTTGCTGACGTTTGAACCCTTCATCATAGAGCATCATGACTTTAGGTCCGCGTCTAGTCTCATATTTCACACCGAATTTACCGTTGATGCCGAATCTGCCTTTGATTCGCCCCACAGTTGTCTTATACTTTTTGGCAAACGTCCGGTACATGCTATACTCCATAATAAATTTGAAGTGATGCAGAACCGATGCGTTGTTTGCCAAGCGGTAATAATTGTAGAGACCGCGAATTTCCCAGTTATACTGACTCAGGATTTCGAGGTTGTCATTATCCACGAGAATTGACCTGTGTAAAGGTTTCCAAAGCTCTTTTCTGGTAGAAGGGTCTACGGAAATGCGCAGGGCCTTCATATCCAGCAGCTTATTAAGCCATGCCTCTTTAGGCACATAGAGTTTTACCCTCTCAGTAAAGTCCCGTGCTATCACGCCATTGGACTTCTTGGCAGCGTGATTGCTTTTAGAGAGAGTGACGTCGTATCCCAGAAATCTGGCTTTATCCTGGGCGTGAGTAATGAGAGTTTTCTCATAAGACATTTCCAGTTTAAGCCGTTCAATCAGGAAATTCTTGACGTCCTCCTTGACTTGAATCGCATCTTCCTTGCTACCAATTACCCCTATGAGAAAGTCGTCCGCGTAGCGGACGTACTGGAGCCTCTTATACCCTCCGTCCATCTGGTCGGTATATGGTATTTCAAGTTTTTGTTTACGAAGATTTTTTAAGGCTTTCAAGGTTTCCACCCTTCCTGCCTCATCCATAGTTGACCAGTCCTTTTTGCATTTACGATTCAGATTCCCCACTTGGACCTCAAGTTTGCGGTATTGTGAGTTGCGCTGACGACGTTTTCCTCTATCAAACCTGGCCTTGTACCCTTCCATGAACTTATCCAGTTCGTGCAGGTAAATATTTGCCAGTATTGGGCTTACAATACCTCCCTGTGGCGTGCCACTATATGTATTGTTATAAGTCCAATCCTCCAAATACCCTGCTCTGAGGAATTTCCAAATCAGGCCGATGAAATATTCGTCGTGTATATGCCTACGCAACAGGCCGATCAAGATATGGTGATCGATATTATCGAAGAACCCCTTGATATCGCCTTCCACAAACCATTTAGTACCTGTAAAGGTAAGCTGAACCTGCTTCAATGCAGTGTGGCAGCTACGTTCTGGTCTGAAACCATGCGAGCTTTTAGAAAAGCTATCTTCGTAGATTTGTTCCAGTATCATCCTGACGACTTCCTGCACCAGTTTGTCGTCTACCGCAGGAATACCGAGTGGCCGTTTCTTGCCATTTTTCTTCTCGATATAAACTCTGCGGCTTGGACTGGGTTGGTAACTGTGGTATTTCAAGCGATTGACCAGATTTTCGATGCGATTCAGGCTCATACCATCAATGGTTTTACCATCAGAGCCCGGCGTCATGTTACCTTCTTTGGCATACAGGTTTTGGTAAGCTGTTAGAAAGAACTCCGGGTTATACAAATTTCGATATAACTTCTCGAATTTGTATCCCTTTACTGTTGCTTTAGACTTCAGACTGTTCAACACATTGATTGGATTTCTCATAGTGTCTCACACACCCTTCCTTTTTTTGTATTGAACAAGTAAACTGCCTCCCTTCGCCGTGTAGTAGGCTTTCCCTACTTCAGACTACTATGGAGACTCCGTCGCCATGTCAGATATTCAGAACCAATGTTCATAGCTTGCAAGCAAGCGTTCTGATTTAGGCGATCCCCAGTTAGGTTAATAGGAACATAGCTTGTTGTGATTTCGGATGCGACGTTCGCCATTTTCTACTTATGGTAGATGGGAAGCGCAGAGATACTCGGGATTACAGTCGAACAGTCTGCAATACCTTGCGCTTTATAACGTACCAACCATCTCTTCGTTATAGATGCGACTAGATCCCCTCTGGCTGTCGTTAAAGCAGTATAGCCTTCATCCTTGTTCACAGCATTTCACCTTTCTACTCAGTCGTGCTTTGATGGTTTGGCAACTTGTAGATTCACCGGCATGCTACACTCCCCCTTCGGTTTCCCGTCAGGATAAGCCGGTTGGTGATAGGTCGCCTTGCGGCATGTATCTTTACCCACTGCTTTGCTAAAGCAGATTTCCTAAAAACCCTTGGAGACCTAGCCAAGCTAGGCCGCCATTCTGGGCGCACGCTCCACGTCCCGGGGTCTCCAGGGGACATCCAGATGGTGCTCGGCCCCGAGGAGCCTCTGAACGTTCGTGCCGGCGCCCATTTTCTCGGTGCTGCCGAGGAGGACGCGCACCCTGCCGAAATTCACCCTGACAAAGAGGGTCTTTTTCTTCTGATCGGTGTCCGCCTCGTGAATGAAGGCGATCTCCTCCCTGGGGATGCCCTTTCCGACAAGCTTCTCCCTTACGTCCTCGTAGACGCTGAACCCGTCTCCCCTCGGCGTGGAAAGATCACAAAACACCAGTTGCGTCCCCTTCAGTTCCTCCATATCGACCCATTCCTCGTAGATCTTCTGAATACATGCATTGACCTTGCTCATTTCGAAGTCGTCTGCCAGCGTGTCCATAAGCCGCATATCGAGTGCCGCCTTTCGGCCGTCCGTTGTGATCTTGAGCATGTTGTCCACTCTCGGGTCGACGCGCTCCTTCCTCAAGGCCTCCGCCCTCTTGACGAGCGATTTTATGTACTTCTTCTGCACCTCACTTGCAGGCGCTACAACAACAATGGGCTTGCCTCCGGCAAGCTGGGGCTTTTCGAGCTGCAGCGTCGCGTCTGTCTGGACATCGGCAACCTGCCAGTACATCTGGAGAAGTTCAGGGACGTTCACGAACCTGGCGAACCTGCTCCTCATCCTGTAGCCTGAACCATCGGGAGCTATCTCCAAGGATGTGACTACTTCGCCGAAAGTCGCGGCCCAGGAATCGAAGTGGCTGATGTTATTCTCCGCGAGCATATCGGGCTGCTGGTAACGCTGCATGGTGTACATCTCGGCGATGGTGTTCGAGACGGGAGTGCCGGTCGCGAAAACTACGGGCTTTCTCCGCCTCAGAAGCCACTGGCTCTTCATGCTGAGGTCGAAGGCCCTCTTGCTGTCTGCGTTGGGGAGTCCCGCGATTCTGGACATCTTCGTCACGATGAAGAGGTTCTTGAAAAGGTCGGCCTCGTCAACAAACAGCATGTCCACACCAAGCTCCTCAAACGTCAGACCGTCGTCCTTTGCAGCCTCGTTCAGTCGCTCCTGCAATTTTTCTGCGAGCCTCTTCTTCGCCTTCTCGAGCTCCTTTACGATCCTACTGCCGGAATTCTCATCCCTCATCGAAAGAATCGCCTCTTCGAGTTCCCTTATCCGTCCTTCCATGTGCGACGCGATAACGGCCGCGGACAGGGGGATCTTCTCGAAACTGCTATGGGCGATGATCACCGCATCCCAGTGGTTGAGAGCGATCTTACCCAGGAAAGCCTTCCGCTTTGCGGGAGTGAAGTCGTCGTGGCCCGCGATCAGTACGTTCGCCATGGGATAGAGCCTCAGGAACATCGCCCCCCACTGCTCAAGGAGATGGTTCGGCACTGTTATCATCGCCTTCGAGACCAGACCGAGCCGTCTCATCTCCATGGCTGCAGCTATCATGACAAACGACTTGCCCGCTCCTACGCTATGGTCGATGAGCGTGGTCCCGGTCTGGATGATCCTCCAGATCGCGTCCTTCTGGTGCTTCATCAAGGTCAAATGGGTAGACATCCCCGGGAGGTTCAGATGCGAGCCGTCGAAAGTGCGGGCCCGCAGACAGTTGAAAGTGGCGTTGTAGACTCTGGCGAGGCGCTCCCTCCTTTCCGGGTCTTTCCACAGCCACTCTTTGAAGTGTTCCCTCACGAGCAGTTGCTTCTCCCTCGCCGCCTCTGTCTCCTTCTCGTTGATTATGGGCTTTTCGTCCTCGTAATCCCTGACCGTGGACATCCGGTTGTTAAGGGCGTCTCTGATAAGGGTGACTGCGTCACATCGGGCGGTCCCCCACTTGGTGGTGTTGTTGACGCTGTCGCTGACCTCCCACCTCTTGTACGAGTCGATCTCGACGGTCCAGGTGCCTATGACAGGCGAGTAGGCCACCTCGCAGGCGTCCTTCACGTCGATCAGCTCGTTGATGAAGACTTCGACGTCCTTCGCCGGTATCCACGACGCGCCAAGATTCGCGCGAATCTCCGTGAAATCGATCTCCTTCGGCTGGACCGCCCTGAGAGCCTCTACGTTCTTCCGGAAATCGGGGTCTGTCGCGGACGCAAGTTCGGCTGTATCGAGCTTCTTCCGCACGTTTCCGCTCAGGTACTGATCTGCCGGTTCCCATCCGCCCTCGGGGTTCCTGAAAATCAACCCCTCGAGTTCGTCACGGATATCGTTTTCGCTTTTCCCTGTCAGAGCGGACATCCTGTCGAAATCGACCCGCCCG
>JAKAIZ010000244.1 GCA_021814065.1 Nitrospirota bacterium
TCCTGTCGCCTTGATTACAGAAGGCTATTTTCGATTATTTTTCGTATCGTTTTCTTATATGAGGCAACGATTCAACTTCGTATCGTTTTTTGATGAGGCAATTCGCCCTCTTTATTACGGGGCGAATGTCTACTATCCTATAGTTATATGAAAAAACCCGATCCCAAGGGGATTATGGTCAGCGAAATCATGCTCGAATTTGCGGAGAGGACAGGGCTTTCGCCGGAAGGGTCCTCTCCGGAGCGTTACCTCTGGACCGATGCCTTTGCGGTCTGCAACTTCCTCGGCCTCTATCGTCAAACGGGTGATGAGCAGTACAGACGCCTTGCCCTGCTACTTGTCGATCAGGTGCATGCCCTTCTGGGCCGGCACCGTCCTGATGACGAGCGTGCCGGCTGGATCAGCGGCCTCGGAGAGGAAGAGGGGCCGAAGATATCCCACAAAGGGCGGACTCAGGATCGGGAAGAAGATGAGGGAGCGGAGACCCGACGAGCCCTTTGACGAGCGGCTGGAATGGGACCGTGACGGGCAGTATTTTCATTACCTGACGCAGTGGATGCATGCCCTCGATTGTTTGAGCCGCGTTACGGGAGATCGCCGAAATGACCGCCATGTGTGAGGGCAAAGACTGGGCCACCGATGATCACGGGCTGCTGCACCTGAGAGGAAAATGGTCATGCCCCATCTGACGCGGGATTTCTTCTATACGCTGCCGCGCAATATTCTCGGGTCCTTTCGGGGTCGCAACCTGCTATGGCATATCCTTGCCATCGGCGCCACGGGGGTCATCGTGAGTTCCGATCTCGACTGGATGTATTTCGAAGCTACCAGACCCTTCGCCGGCTATCTCTTCCCGGCTGTCATCCTGGGCTGGCTCGTACCTGTAGTATTTCCGATCGTCTCGTATATAGCCGGAGCTGTCCGTAAGGACCGGCGCGCCATCTGCACCGCGTACGCAACAGCGCAGGCAGCCGTCATCGGACTTCTCATCTCTTCGTTCTACAAGGCGTTCACCGGAAGACCCGGTCCAGGACACTCCGCCGGCACGCTGATCGATACGAGCAGAGAGTTCCATTTCGGGTTTTTGAAAGGGGGAGTTTTTTACGGCTGGCCGTCTTCACACACCACCGTAGCATTTGCTATGGCGGCAGCGATATGGACGCTGTATTCGGGCAGCAAAGTTGCCCGAGGCGCTGCGCTGCTATATGCGCTATACGTAGGTGTGGGAGTCTCGATGACGATCCACTGGTTTTCGGACTTCGTTGCCGGTGTGATCATCGGAACGATAATCGGGATGACGGTAGGGGATGCCTTCAAAAAGACTTCTGCTTCATAGTGCAAAGATCCAACTCCCTCCGGACTGATGAACCGACACCTCATCTCCCGGAAAATTCATAACTTCGTCAAATTAAGATTTCTTATTGTCCTTTTAATGACGCAAATTCCGGCTGCCTTGACAGCACACCGGAAACCACTAAGATTTAATCATAAGGATATTCCAAAATGTGGATAGTACGCTTAGCCCTCAGGAGTCCCTGTACAATCGCGATGATGGTACTTCTCCTCATCGTAATGGGAAGAACTTTCAGGTACGACGCATTCACAATGTTTTTTCCTGCGATAAGGCAACCATGATGGCTATTGAAAAGAAAACCTGTACAGTCTCCGGTCACACCATTGCCTATCTTCATTCCGGAAGCGGTGAGCCGGTACTGCTCGTCCATGGCATTACGACATATTCATTTATCTGGAGAAAAATTATACCATCGCTGGCAGAAGAATATGAGGTCTTTGCAGTCGATTTACTGGGCTGTGGTGACTCGGATAAGCCTGTCAATGTGTCGTATGCGATAAAAGACCATGCCGAGCAGCTTAAAGAGTTCACGGACACTCTCGGCATCCGTAAATTGCATTTTGTCGGTCATGACGTTGGCGGCGGCATGGGACAAATCCTGGCAGTCCGCTTTCCGGAGCTTCTCTATGACCTCACCATGATCAATACTGTCGGCTACGATTACTGGCCTGTGCAACCGATTGTTGCCATGAGAACCCCTATTTTCCGTCAATTCCTCATGGCGACTATGGACCTCGGGGCCTTTGGACTTATTGTCAAACGCGGCCTCTATCACAAGGAGGGGTTCACGCCCGAACTTATGGACCTTTTCATGAAGCCCATGCTGAAGCCGGGAGGCCGCAAGGCTTTCCTGCATTTTGCAAAGTGCCTGAACAGCCAGGACCTCATGGAGATAGCGAATGGACTTCGCGAGCTTGCAGTGCCCGTGCTCATCATCCGCGGAGAAGCGGACCCTTACCTGGGAGCAGTCATTTCTGAAAAACTGCACCGCGAGATACCGGGAAGCCTGCTGATACGAATCCCCACAGGAGGTCATTTTATACAAGAGGATGAACCGGAACAACTGGCGCGGGAAATCAAGGACTTCTTTAAAGGGTAATTTGCCGCAGCGGAAAGCAATGGGTATGATGATGAGAAGTTTGGTGGCGGTGCAGGGATTCGAACCCCGGACACTGCGAATATGAGTCGCATGCTCTACCACCTGAGCTACACCGCCCCGAAAGCAACAAGCTGACAGCTGCAGCCATCAGCGAAATAAAATTATACCAAAAACAGCCGTCTTAATAAAAGAGGCTGAATCGCCTCGTCCGGATGTTTATGAGCACCCCTGCCGAGATGAAATTCGAAAGAAGCGCTGTGCCGCCGTAGCTCATGAACGGCAGCGGGATCCCGACGACCGGCATCATACCGAGGGTCATCCCGACGTTGATGAAAAAGTAGGTGCAGAACATGAAGGTGATCCCAGCCGCCAGCATCCTGCCGAATTCGTCCTTCGCCTTCCTGACGGTATCGAGCCCCCGCAGGATGAGGAGGAGATACAGAAAGAGGAGAACGACCGAACCGAGGAAACCCCATTCTTCGGCGAAGACGGCGAAGATGAAGTCAGTATGCCTCTCCGGGAGGAACCGGAAGGGCCCCTGGGTACCATGCAGATACCCCTTGCCGAAGAACTCGCCGGACCCAACCGCAACCTTCGACTGATTGATATGATACCCTATTCCCGCCGGGTCGGCCCCCGGGTCGATAAAGGCGATCAGCCTGTTCTTCTGATAGTCCTTCAGGCCCGTCCACATGATATTTCCGAGAAAGGGCAGAGAGACGAGCCCTATAAGCACGATCATCGCTACCGCCTGCCTCCGCAGCCCCTTTGCAAGCATAATCGCAAAAAAGATGGTGAGCACCACGATTGCGGTCCCGAGGTCAGGCTGTTTGACGAGCATGACAAAGGGGAGAAAGACGATGACGAAGAAGACCCTGAGCAGCTGGCTGATGCCGACAGGGCTCCGGCTAAAACTGAGGTACTGGGCGAGCATGACGATGAAGATGAGTTTGAAGAACTCCGACGGCTGGAAGGCGATGGGGCCGAGGCTTATCCATCGCTGGGCGCCCATACCGGTTTTGCCCATGACCAGGACCACGGCGAGGAGAGCCACGCCGGTAACATAGAGGGGGAGTGATATCCGGCTGAGCCAGACATAGTCGAAACTTACTGCAGCCAATAGCCCGAAAAGGCCGACGACCAGCCATACCGCCTGTTTGATGAAAAGCGGCGACTGCGTCTCCACGCCCGGCTGCCGGGTCGCGCTGAAGACGGTGAGAATGCCGATGACCGATATGGCGATCACGGTTACGAAGGTCACCCAGTCGAAGTTCTGTATCAGTCTGCGGTCAATTTTGAACATCGGCCTGTTCTTTCTGCGCCAACTCCTTCTTCTTTTCGACTGGCAGCAGATACGCCTCGATC
>JAKAIZ010000245.1 GCA_021814065.1 Nitrospirota bacterium
CATTTTCCGTGGCCGAGCCCCTGACGACAAAGTCACCCTGTTCCTTCGCGACCTCGCTTTCGTTGCAAAGGCAGGAGACGTGGATGAGTCTCAGGAGTTCATCATGCTCATAGGGGTTAAGGTCCCTGCCATCGCTCCTGAATCTCCCCTCTGAGACCTTAATCCGCCTCATCCCGGCAAACATTCCCACTACGGTCATCCTGTTCAGGGTGATGGTGCCGGTTTTGTCGAGGCAGATCGTCTGGACAGAGCCGAGCGTTTCGACAGCGTCCAGATGGCGGATCAGCACGTTGTGTTTTTTCATCCTCCTTATCCCGAGCGCCAGGGTGGTCGTGGCGACCATCGGCAGTCCCTCCGGCACCGCCGCAACCGCAAGCGCAATCGACGTCTTCAGCATCTGGAGAAAGCCGTATCCCCTGAGTAGCCCTATCAAGAATACGAGACCGCATACAGCCCCGCTTATAAAGACCAGTTGCGTCCCCATATGATCGAGCTGCCTTTCCAGCGGTGTCTCGGGCGGCTGCGCCTCTCCCACAAGTGTCTGGATCCTGCCTATCTCGGTATGTTTTCCGGTCGTCACTACGACAGCCAGTCCCTGTCCCCCGGTCACGAGGGTACCCATATAGACCATGTTTGTCCTGTCAGCAAGCGGGACGTCCTCGTCATCCAGTGCTTTGGCACTCTTGATGACCGGCATGCTTTCACCGGTGAGGGCCGATTCGTCAACGCTGAGGTGGTTCACCTCGACAAGACGGGCGTCGGCCCCAACATAGCTTCCCGGCCGCAGAACAAGAATATCGCCCGGCACAATATCTTCAGCAGGCAACGTGCTCAAAGCCCCCTCTCGTACGCATGACGTAGACGGTCGGACAAGACCCTTGAGCGAGAGGATCGTCTTTTCGGCCTGCGTCTCGGTTGTATACCCTATTACGCCGTTAATGACGACGACCCCGGCGATCACGAGCGCATCGACAAGCCCACCTGTGGCGATTGAAACACCTGCGGCAACGCCGAGCAGGGCGACCGGAAGCGATTTAAACTGTTCAACAAAGACGCCCAAGCCCGAGCGGGGGACGGCCTCGGGCAAAAGGTTGGGACCGAATTTTTTAAGGCGCTCTTCTACTTCCCTGCGTGAGAGACCCGCCTCACACGTCACACCCGCATGTTCGAGTACTGCGGAGGCGTCCTTTGTATGCCACGACTCTACCTCCTGCTCTTCGGCCCGAATAACGCTCTTTCTGACCTGTCTGCGGCTTTTCTTCGCCTTCCCGGACAGACTGCTGTTTATCCCTTCCTGCAGTCCTGACCCGCTTGAGTGCCCCGGCGCCGCTGAAGGTCTCTCATCGGCGGCCCGACCGCTGCCGCCAACGGCTTCTACCGCTTCTTTTATAACCGCGCGAATGGCATCGGCGGTATTGCCCGAATTAAAAAAGACAAGGACTTTTCCTGTCAGGACGCTGATCGAAAAGCTGCTTATTCCCCTGTGAACGCTCAAAGCAGCTTCTATTGCTGACCTGAGCGAATCTGACCGGTAGAGTCCTTTTACTCTAAACCTGGCTCGGCCCGCCCCCGTATCATGGATGGTATAGACCACACCCTCAGTTGGACCGCTTGCTTCTCGTCTTTGTCGTCACTTCGACAGGGGCTGGCTTCTCCGCAGTGGTAGAGATCCGGACTGCGGGCCTCGGCTTCGGAAGGGCCGCGCCCGCAATGTCTTTCACTCCTTCCACCACTCCGACGAGCATATCCCTGACGGAACGCACCGCCGTGTTGCCAATAGTGCCGGCCGCTTCGATAGCGCCATTAACTGCCGATTTGGCCACTTCCCCGGCGTTCGCGCCGACCTCTTTGCTCGCCTCGATGACGCCGTCGACGGCACGCCTCGCGACAAGGGCGACGTCCGCGCCGACTTCGGCAGCACCCTTTACCGCGCCCTTCACCGTCTGGCCGGCGACGGTGATGACATCTCCGCCGACGTCGCTTACCCCCATGATAACGCCCTTTGCCACGCTCTTGGTGCTGAGAATAAGCCCTGTGCCGACCTCTTCCGAAGCCTGGATCGCGCCCTTGACCACGTCCTTGCTAATGACGATGCTTTCGGTCGCCACCTCTCCGGTTGCACGGAGAGTGTTCGAGACAGTGTTTCTCACCAGTGTCACGATCTCTGCCTCGATTTCGTTGATCCCTTTAAGGCTGCTGATGACGCCGTCCTTCACAGTGGAACCAGCCCTCCCGATGACTTCCTGAACGTCTTGTCCGCCCATAACCTGTTCTTGTGCCATGACAACCTCCTTTTCCTTTCTCCGAACGCATTTCGGCTTCTCCGGAAATGCGAATACGGAATTACGATACGTGATAAGTATTGCACGAGTGTGACCTCGCGGTTATATTACCGTTAAAATCACCACGCCGGTTGTTTTTCGGTGTTCGATTTCAGGAAAATGTTGAGCGCGTACCACGCCGCCGCGTACCAAGGTATCGCAGCAATATTACCCCGCCATATCTGGTAGATACTCAGACCCACAAGAGCGACGAACGCTGTGCCGCCGACATCCAATTCGTTTCCCGTCACGTCCCGGAGGGCGGCGTCCGCCGTGTCAAATGCCGTGGAAACACGCCTCTGAAGGTTTGTACGGGCGTGTGCAGCATCCCCGATTATGAAGAAGCCTTCGGCGACCGACCGCTCAATAATGCGGTCAGGGTCAGACGAGTGCAGGACAAGTACTCCGGCCGTAGCGGGGTTTGTTATGACAGCTCTCACGCCCTCTACAGCGGACATCTTTTCCTCGACTGAAGAGAAAAAGATACGGTCACCTTTTTTCGAAGGAACCTTGAGCCTTATGCGTCCGCTGGTCCGGTGGCTGATATAGGCAAGGGGAGATTCATGCACCTGCTTCTCCCTCGGGTGGAACCGGAGGGACCTCCTCTTTGTGGGCCGCAGCCATTTCTGACTTCGCCTCGGCGACGATGTCCTCAAATACCTCGCCAAGTTCCGCAGCTGTCTCCTTGCCCTTTTCGAAGATGATAATGCCGCTTTTGATGGCGGCTTTTATCAGAGGTTTTGCCGCGTTTGCCACTGCCGGAAGCACCGTAGGGGCCAGAATCGCCGCGCCTATTCCTATCGCCAGGCCTGTCACCACATTGCCCTTCAGACCGTTATCGAGTAATCCCATCACGCCTCCTCGAATATATACATTCCTGATTTTAGTCTAGCAACCGATCAAGGGACCGTCCACAGAATCTTTCATTACCTGCCTATCGTTCACCGAATTTTAATGTCTCCGACATAACCATGCAACACTCCGGTGGTATCGTATTTCATAAGCATCGAGGAGGCGAGGTCAGGCATCTCAGATGTTTCATCCGATTCATTACTTACGCCATGTCGTTTCTGAAGTCCCGATGCGTCTCAGGGCCGTATTTTCTGAAAAAAATCATCTCCACAAAAGGAGGTAGACATGAAGTGCAGCGACCTTTCCGCCGACTCGACACGCTGTAAACGGGGGATCCCCGTTGCGCGCCTCTTCAGGCACTATTTCTGCGAGGGAGACCACGACGGATGTCCGCTGAAAAAACGTGAGAAACCGCGTCGCGGGTTGCTCAGCAGCCGCCGGAGCGGTCATCTTTCGGTAGTCGGGAGCGGGTCATGAAATGCGCGCATCTCACCATCGCGAGGGCTATACTTGCGTGCAGGGCGCTGGAGAGGCGGTATCTGCCGAGCCAGTTCGAGCTAGCGGAATACTGCCGGACAAATGGGCACAGAAAGTGCCCGCTTTATTTGAAAGGGATCATCAGTACCGGTCAATCGGAAAGCGA
>JAKAIZ010000063.1 GCA_021814065.1 Nitrospirota bacterium
AGGCGCACAACAGTCTGGGCATCATCCTGGGTGATCTGGGTGATTTGCGGGGCGCGGAAGCCCGTTACCGCGAAGCGTTGCGCATCAAACCGGATCACGTGGGAGCCTACTACAATCTCATCAGCCTTACTCGGTTGAAACCGGCGGATCCGCTGTGGCGGACGACCATGGCTGTTTTTCAGCCGATCTGCCCTCGCTTGCCCATGTTATTTTGTACAACTGTGATGTAATATATCGTGACCATGTACAACCTTGTGAGTTTTGCGGGGATATTCATGCTGATGGCGGTCGCCTGGATGCTTTCGGCTGATCGAAGGGTGATCAACTGGCGGGTGATCATATGGGGAACCCTCCTTCAGCTCGTATTCGCCTTCTTCATCTTCGTGGTCCCTGTCGGCTCGCAGGTCTTCCTCGTCATAAACAACGCGGTCGTAAGGGTGCTCGACAGCGCCATGGCCGGAACGAAGTTCGTCTTCGGCAGGCTTGCCCTCCCCCCGGGCACGAGAAACGAAGCGGGCGAGGAGTCGATAGGCTTCATCCTTGCCTTTCAGGCGCTGCCGACGATCATCTTCTTTGCGAGTCTTGTGGCTGCGCTCTACTACATAGGCGTAATGCCCTGGCTGATAAAGATCTTCTCCCGCGCCTTCACGAGGCTGATGAGGATAAGCGGCGCAGAATCTCTCAGCGTCTCGAGCAACATATTTGTCGGCGTCGAGGCAAACATGACGATCCTGCCGTATCTCGGGACGATGACACGTTCGGAGTTTTGCACGGTCCTCGCTGCAGGCATGTCCACGACCGCATCAAACGTGCTCGCATTGTATGTTTTTATGTTGCGGGGGAAGTTCCCGACGATTGCCGGCCATCTTGTGTCTTCATCGCTTCTCTCGGCGGTCGGGGCGATAGTCATGTCGAAGATCATCATGCCCGAGACAGAAAGGCCTGAGACCCTCGGCAAGGAGATACCTCCCCACTACGAAAAAGAGTCGACGGTCATGCAGGCGGTAATCAACGGAGCGAACGAAGGGGTAAAGATGCTCGTCGGCATCGTTGCACTGCTTCTGGCGTTTCTGGGTATCGTTGCGCTTATCGATTCCGTGATCGGCGGCATCGGCCTCAGGCTGAACGAGCTGACCGGCCTCGGCATCGACTGGTCGCTGAAAGGACTCCTCGGGTACCTCTTCTACCCCCTCACGCTCGCTATCGGTGTCCCGCCGGTCGACGCCTTCGAGGTCTCGAAGCTGATAGGAGAGAGGGCGGTGCTTACGGAGGTAAAGGCCTACCAGGACCTTGCGGTGCTCCTTGCTAATAATACCCTGAAGGACCCGCGGTCGGCCGTCCTCGCCTCTTATGCCCTGAACGGCTTTGCGCATTTCGCCTCTCTCGCAATCTTCGTGGGCGGGACTGCTGCCCTCGTTCCAAAGAGGACAAAGGACATTTCAGATGTCGGATTCAGGGCGCTCATCGCCGCAACGCTTGCCACCCTCATGACCGCGGCGATGGCGGGCACCTTCTTCACCTCGGGCTCGATACTACTCGGCAAATAGAGAATGAGCGACCAATAATGCCGAGATGCTCGATTTCCAATCATAACTCCTCCAAACCTCCCCTTATCTTAAGGGGAGGAACTGCACCCCCTCTTGGGTTAAGAGGGGGCGGGGGGCGTTACTTTCGCGGGAATACTTTTGGAATGCCACACAGTAATACGGCGATGATTATGCCATATCAGCCCGCTCAATACTCCTTCATGATCTTATAGACCGCCGAAAAATCGAGCCCCTCCATGCCCCTTGCCAAGGTCATCCCGAAGAGTTCCTTCGCGGTGCTTCCGGTGAAAAGCGGCATCTTCAGCGACCAGGCGAGGTCCTGCAGGAAATGCAGGTCCTTATAGATGAGCGAGCAGGAGAAATGCGCCGAGAAATCCTCTGTGAGAAGTTTTTCCTTCTTGGCGCTCAGGACCAGAGAGTTGCCGGCGCCTGCAGAGAGTATGTCTATAACTTCCTTTTTTTCTATACCCGCCTTCTCGCCGAACGCTACCGCCTCGGCGATGGCAGCCATAAAGGCCCCGAGGGCGAGGTTATTGATCAGCTTCATCTTAACGGCAAGGGACGGCTTTTCGAGATAAAAAATATGTTTACCGATCTTTTCTAGAAGGGGTTTCGCCTTTTCATACGCCGCGGCGGCGCCGCTCACCAGCACCGTGAGGTTCCCCTGCAAAGCCGGGACAACGCTCCCGAGCACGGGGCATTCGAGATACGACCCGCCGCGCTCATGGAGCACCTCGTGAAAAGAGACGACATCCCTGAAGTGGTTCGTCGTCGTATCGATCACGATCTTTCCCCTGCAGTCCCCTTCCAGGAGCCCGCCCTTGTCCATTAAAACCGCCCTGACCGCAGCACTGTCGAAGAGGTTCATAAAAACTATGTCTGCCTTTGCTGCTACGCCCGAAGGGCTTTCGGCGATCTCCGTCCCAAGCTCCGATGCCTTTTCCCTCGTCCTGTTCCAGACGATAAGTTCCACTCCTTCGGACATTAGGCGCTTCGCCATCGCCTTGCCCAGGTGACCGAGTCCTATAAAGCCTGTCTTCATGTTGATTCCTCCCTGCAATAGTCAGACCGGCTCCATACATCACCGGCCTGTATTATTATTGTCACTCAAAAATATACAAATGAACAGCGGGGAAGTCTCTTGGAGACATCGGCCGGCCCGCGGCGCGGCTTGGGTTCTCTCAGATCTGACGGTGCGTGCGCCACTCTTTCATGTCGCCCAAAATCTACCGGCAAAAGTTATTTCTCAAACCTCCCGCTTTATGTAAAATAGAGGCGACTGCTGCTCTGTTGCGAGGGAGAGGACGGAACGATGAAAAAATGTTTTTGCGCAATTCTCTTCGTCATCACGCTATTGATGTTGTCTTCTCTGTTCGCTGCGGATGTCAGCGCGTCTTCCGCTCCCGGCGAGCGGATCCTTTCCTTCAGGTCCGAAATAACCGTGCATCAGGACTCGACAATGACCGTACGGGAGACGATCGCGGTGAGGGCGGAGGGGGAAAAGATCAAACGCGGTATATACAGGGACTTCCCGACCACCTACCGGGACAGCCACGGGAACCGGCTCATTGTGGGTTTCTCGGTCGAAAACGTGCTGAAAGACGGAAGGCCTGAACCCCATCATGAGGAGTCCCTTTCGAACGGAAGACGGCTCTACATGGGAGATAAGAATACGTTTCTGCAGCCCGGCGTGTATACATATACGATCGTCTACCGGACCGACCGTCAGCTCGGATTCTTCAGCGATCACGACGAGCTTTACTGGAACGTCACCGGAAACGGCTGGGACTTCCCGATCGACGAGGCGGCAGCCTCGGTCATGTTGCCGGACGGAGCGGCTGACAAAGGCATGTCGCTCGAAGGCTATACAGGCCCTCAGGGCGCAAAGGGCAAAGACTATACTGCAACCGTCGACAAATCGAATGTCGCACAGTTTGCTGCTACCAGACCTTTCGGACCGCACGAAGGCCTCACCATTGTCGTCTCCTGGCCTAAGGGCTACGTCCACGCACCTGTCATGAAGGAAAAGGCAGCGTGGTTTCTCCGGGATAATCCAGGGAAGATCCTGGCCCTTCTGGGACTGATCCTGATCCTGGTCTATTATCTCATCATCTGGACGATGGTCGGAAGGGACCCGGAGGCCGGGACGATCGTCACGCATTACACACCTCCGGATGGGATGTCGCCCGCGGTCATGAGGTACATCACGAAAATGGGCTACGACGACCGGACACTCGCTTCGGCGGTCATCGACATGGCGGTGAGGGGCCGCATCACAATCAGCGAAGATGACGGCGCCTTCACTCTGAAGAAAAAGGAAGGCGGCGGACCCCTCTCTCCGGAGGAAGACCAGGTGCTGAAGGACCTCCTCGGCAACGACGGGGAGATCACCCTCAAGAAAATACATCACGAGAAGATCAGGGCGGCGATAAAGGCGTTCAGGGACTACCTCGCCCGAAGGTACGAGAAGATATATTTCATCACGAACAAGGGTTACTTTTGCGCCGGGATGTCCCTCACAATAGTCATGCTTGTGCTTTCCGGAATATTTGAGGCCTCATCGGGCGGGAAAATCCCCATTTTCCTCTTCATCTGTGTCTGGCTGTCGATCTGGTCCATAGCCGTTGCGGCACTCGTCAGTCAGATTGTGGTAAAGTGGCGGCATGCGATCAGAAACCGCGGATTCAGGGTCCTGGACGCCGGAAGCGCATTGTTTCTCACGATCTTCGGCCTGCCTTTCATCGCGGGAGAGATATTCGGGATATCCATACTCGGTTATGCGACCTCGGTTGCAACGATCGTCTTTCTCCTTTTGGCGGGTCTCATAAACTACGCCTTCTATCACCTGCTCAAGGCGCCTACAAGGGCCGGAAGGACGCTCCTCGACGCGGTCGAAGGCTTCAGGATATTTCTGGCCGCCACCGAGGAAGACCGCATGAACATGCTCAATCCGCCTGAGCGGACACCCGAACTCTTCGAACGCTACCTTCCTTACGCCCTGGCCCTGGGTCTGGAGCAGCAGTGGGCCGAACAGTTTTCGGAGGTCCTATCTTCCGCCGGCAAGGCAGGGACCTATTCACCTGCATGGTTTTCCGGTACATCGCTTTTGGGCATGACATCGGGTGATTTCGCATCATCACTCGGCGATTCGTTTTCCGGAGCCATATCGTCTTCTTCTGCGGCCCCGGGTTCATCTTCGGGCAGCGGAGGAGGCGGTTCGTCGGGCGGCGGCGGGGGCGGAGGCGGAGGTGGAGGATGGTAAGGCCCGTAGCTGCTTGCCTGCCTGCTATCCTTTAAATAACCGCAGGCTCCTTGACAGACTGTCTGCGTGACCGCTACAATGCTTTTATGGCGATACGGTACAAGGTTCTTCTGGTCGAAGATTCGAAGGCTGTCCAGCAGATATACAGAAACAAACTAACCCTCGAGCATTTTCAGGTCATCACCGCAGACAACGGGATGGAAGCGATAAAGGTCCTTTCCACAGAAAGGCCGGACATCATTCTCCTCGATCTGATGATGCCCGTGATGGACGGATACAAGGTGCTGCAGGTCATCAAGACGGACCCGAAACGTTCGAGCATTCCCGTCCTGGTCTTCTCCGCAAAGGGACAGCCCGAAGAAGTCGAAAAGGCGCTCAACCTCGGCGCCGCGGGGTATATCGTCAAGGCAACGACCAAGATCAATGAGGTGATTGACAAGATCAGGGCAACGATAAGCCACCAACCGGTCGAGCAGGAAGTAACCCATTATGCCGTCGGGATCAGAACGGACGCCTACGACGCCAAGAAACTAGCCGAAGACTTCAGGCTCGAAGACTTCACATGCCCTGTCTGCAAGACCGAGACGGTCCTTGACCTTATCCCCGATTTCTCGCACGGCACGCCGTGGTTCTCCGCACGATTCATCTGTCCTAAATGCCGGACATAGTCTTCTGACCTATTTTCCCTTAAGAACATCAGAACAAATAGCCTTTTAGTTGCATAGAATCTTTGGCGTGCAGCGGAAGGAATAATCCTAAAAAAGGCAGATCATTTACCACGGAGACACAGAGGCAGAGAGAAAACAACGGTTTGCCGGAAAATTTCGTGTCACCATCGAGGTGATCGGTACATTCAGGAGTTTTCTCTCTTCTTTCAACTCTGTGCCTCTGAGTCTCTGTGGTTAACTGCTTTTTCTATGATAATAGGCCGTAAGCCGGATGCTGAGGACAGAGAGATGACTTCGTTCAGTGCGCCAGGTAGGTATTCACAAGCCTGATCAATTCCTGCGTCTGTATCGGCTTGGGGAGATATGCGTTCGCGCCGATCGAAAGCGCCCTTTTTCTGTCTTCCTCCGCCCCCTCGGTCGTCACGATAATGACCGGTATGCCCTTATAGGCCGGGTTGCCCCTCACTAGGCTCACCAGTTTAAGCCCGTCCATCACCGGCATATTGATGTCCGCCAGGATAAGGTCGACCTTCCCGGAAGAAAGCTTCTTCAGCGCATCGACACCGTCGGTGGCCTCTATGACATGGGAGTTAGGTATCCTCTTGATCGCAAAACTGATAAGCTGCCTCATTGTCGGTGAATCTTCAACAACGAGTATGTTCGGCATGGTGTAGTCCCCCCTATTTCCTCGGCTTCTCTTTGAGAAGGTCGAGGAAACTCTGTATAGTAGTAAGCTTCCGTTCCGATTGCGTATACAGCTTCGAAGAAAAGATCGCCGTGGCCGCATGCCCCGCGAGCAGATTGAAGAGCTCGTAGTCGACGTTCGTAAAGCCTTCTTTCTGCGTGAGTAGCTTGTAGATCGAGATGACGCCGATGACGTGTTCCTTGATTTTCAGCGGGATGCAGACAATCGGCTCGAGCGGGTTCAACTCGGCCGCCCCGGCCAGATCATCGGAAAAGAAACTCTCCCCCTCTTTTGCAACACTCCCGATCCTCCCCTGCCCTATCTTTACCTTCGGCGCCTCGGAAACGGCCATGCCCTCGGCGCTTACAGGCACCAACTCATTCGTCTTTTCGTCGATCAGCAGGATAGCAAATTTCTCCGCGCCGATCAGGTTGATGATGATCTCGAGCACGATCCTGAGGACCTCCGAGAAATCGAGCGTGGAGTGGAGCTGGTAACTCGCGACGTAGAGGTTGGCGAGGTTGTTGTTTTCTTCTTCGACCTCGATGTATTTGGAGGCAAAGTCCTTGTTCTCCTCCTCCACCTGCCGGAACCTCTTTTTCAGAGAGTTCAAATCCTCTTCGAGGAGCCCTATCCTGTTTTCGTAGAGCTTGATCCTCGCCTCGTCGGCCGAGCGCTGGATCGATTCTTCCATCTGGGCGATCCGATACCGCAGCTTCTCGTTTTCCTTCAGGAGTTCCTTAGTAAACTCTTCCCCCTTTTTGAACATCTGGAGGAACTCCTCGGCCTTGCCAACAAAACCGGTCTCTTTTTCCACTACATATTCTCCCTGTTCACCGAGTAGCTTACTACCCGAATTATATCCGCGGGAATGTCCGATATCGGCAGCACACTTTCGACAGCCCCGGCCTTGATAGCCTCGGCGGGCATACCAAAAACCACTGCACTCTCTTCCGACTCTGCTATAGTATAACCGCCTTTACCTTTTATTTCCACCATGCCCTGTGCCCCGTCATTGCCCATTCCGGTCAGCAAAACTCCCATGGCGTTCGCCCCGAATACTTCTGCGACAGAGATCATCATATAATCGACCGAGGGCACGTATTTGTCGGTAAGTCTTCCCTCTTTCAGCGCGACCACAATCTTTGGTCCCTTCCTTTTCAGACCAAGATGGTACCCCCCGGGACAGATCAGGACCGTGCCGGGTTCTATAAGATCATTGTCGGCGGCCTCTTTTATCCTGATCTGCGCAAGCTTGTTCAGTCTCTCTGAAAGGGGGCCGGTAAAGCCCCTCGGCATATGCTGACTCACGATGATGCCTGCAGGAAAATGGGCCGGCAGTCTCGTCAGGATGATCTGGAGGGCCGCCGGGCCGCCCGTCGAAGAACCCACCGCTACCACCTGCACCGACTCCGGACCGATGTCTCCGGCAGGCTCGACGGTTTCCTCCCTGTCGAGCAGTTCGAGGTTCTTGCTAAGGATATCCAGCCTGATCTGTTTGATACCCCTGATCTTTCGCAGCAGGTCTTTTTCTATGCTCTGCAATTCGAGAGACGCCCGTTTAGTCGGCTTTGCGATAAAGTCTACGGCGCCGAGCTCAAGCGCCTTGAAAACGGTCTTCGAGTCGTTGTGAGAGGTGACCATGATCACCGGTGTAGGCCGTTCACGCATAAGCCACCGGAGGAAACTGAACCCGTCCATCTCGGGCATCTCGAAATCAAGGGTGATAATATCCGGCTTCAGCCGGAGGGTCTTAGCCATCGCGTCCACGCCGTCACAGGCGATGCCGGCGACCGTCAGGCCCGGGTCCTGCTCTATGATCCTCTTCATCAGCTGTCTGGTATACGCAGAATCGTCGACAATCAGTACTTTAGTGCCCACTCGATAACTCCTGACATTATGATTTGCCTATGAAAATTTAACATTCAGGCCTTTCCCTTCAGGCTTCTGATAGACCATATCGTTTCTAAAATGCTTCAGGGTAAAAGCGGTAGAAATGTTGATCAGGGACTCTGCGTGGCCGAGGAGCAGATACCCTCCTTCCACGAGCCTCTCATAAAAATTCTCGATGACCTTCTTTCTCGAAGGGCCATCGAAATATATTAATACATTTCTGCACAATACGATATCCATTTTGCCGAGGAACCTCGTCTTAAACGGGTCCAGGAGGTTAAGGTAGCTGAAATGAACATACTTTTTTATGCCATCGGATATTCTTAAAGACCCGCCTTCATCCGTAAAATATTTGCCGACGAAATAGGGGTCGGCGGTCCTGAAAGAATTCTTTCGGTATATCCCCTTTCGCGCAGCCTGGAGCACCCGCTGATTGATGTCGCTGCCGTAAATCTCAATATCCCAGCCGTTGAAATCACCATGTTCGTTGATCAGCATCGCAAGGGTATAGGGTTCTTCGCCTGTAGAGCAGCCTGCAGACCAAATCCGCAGGGACCTGCTCGCACGGTTCTTCTCCCTGAGCTCTTTCAGGATCTCCTCGTCGAAGGCCTTCAACTGGTTCTGTTCCCTGAAGAAGTAAGTTTCATTCACCGTGAGCAGGTCGATGATCGCGGCGAGTTCGTCGTCATAGTTTTTGTCGTACCTGATGAAACGGTAGTAGTCCCTGAAGTCGTTCAGGTTATGGTTTCGTATCCGCCTGGAAAGTCTTTTTTCAAGCAGATACTTGGAGCTGTCATCGAAATACAGACCGCAGTAGTCTCGGATAATGTCCCGTATGAGTCTGAATACATCCTCCGAAAGGGGGATGATATCTTCCTTCTCAAACACGCATAATCTCCTCGACAGCTTTTAGCACGGTAGGGTCTTCTTCAGTGTCAAGGAGTCTTTCGATTTCTTTCCTGACTTGCCCTTCAGGCCTCCTGCCGAGCGTCCTGACCGCGGAGATGCGGGTCGCCCAGTCCCGGTCGTGAAGAAACGGGATAAGATTCTTTTCCACATCCTCAAAGGGTGAGAGACCGATGATCGCGGTCCTCCTGATCTCGTCGTCGCCGGAATTGAGCATCCCAAGGATGGCGTCCCTGGCTTCATTGCCGCCTATTCCGCTGAGCGACTCGATCGATGCCGCAACCACGAAGCCGTTCCTGTCCGAAAGAAGACCGGTGAGTGTCTTCACGGCATTTCTGTCACCGAGCAAGCCGAGCGCCTTGGCTGCGGCGACCCTCACCGAATTGTCGGGGTCCGTGCTCAGGATCGTGAGCGATTCCAGCACGCCACTGCCCCTGATCGCGCCGAGACTGAGCGCGGCAGAAATCCGTATGTCGGGACTTTCATCGGTAAGTGCGTAGGAAAGATGCTTTATCGCGTTCTCTGTCCCGATCGCAGACAACGCCGCAACCACCGCCTTTCTGACCCTGACGTTCTCATCCTTGAGCGCAAAGCCGAGTTCTTCCACCGTCCCTGATGCCTTGATCTTTCCCAGAAGAAGGGCCGTATTCCTCCTCATGACGGGATTTGCGTCCCCGAGGGAAGCCGCCAAATCTGCCTGATCCAGGAAGTATCTGAGCTTCGCAAGTGCCTCTACCGCCGCCTCCTGGACGTCCTCATAAGGATCCGTGAGGAGTTTCCGCAATTTTGTCACACAGCGCGGGTCTTCGAGCTGCGATATGCTGACAGCCGCGGTGGACCTGACGTGACCGTCCTCGTTAAAAAGCAGGCGGTCGAGGACATCGTAGTAGACCGGGGAGGCGACCTTCTGCGTCACCTCGCAGATAAACCGCATCTGATGGGGATTGTCCGTATCGAACAGTTTCAGCAGCGACTCCGGCTTGTCTCTGCCGATATAGACGAGGGCGTTTTTGACGTCCTCTGCAAACTCCTCCTCGTGGGATATATCGAGTAAAGGCCCGTAGGCCGCCTCGTCTCTCATAAGGCCCAGGAGCATGATCGCCGAGATCCTAACCTCGCGCTTGGCCGACCAGGCGTGGTTGATCAGCAGTTCCATCGCCCTGTTCCCCAGGATTCTCCTCATCTCTGCGGTGATATGGCCGGCGCCGACCCCATTGTGGTAGAACCGCTCGACGGTTTTCAGCGCCTGTTCCTGGATATTCTTCGAGGGATCTTCAAGCAGCGGGATGATATACCCGAGCGTCGATGGATCGGAGAACCGGCCGAGGGCCTTCAGCACCGGCTCCCTGAGGGGTTTTCTGCTAAGGGCTGAAAGGAGGTGCGGGAGCGCCTTTTTGTTGCCTATCCGACCAAGCGCGTCAGCCGCCGGGTAGGCCACCCATAAGTCTCCTCCGTCCAATATCTCTATCAGTGCGTCCACGACCGAAATCTCCCCAACCTTCCCGAGGTGCTCCACCGCCGTGGCACTGACGTTTTCATCCTCGTCCCTGATCGCCTCGAGCATCAGCGGCAGTGATCTGCTGTCCCGCTGCTCCCCGAGGACGTCGATGATAAATTTCCTCACGTCTTTGTTAGGCGTCTTGAACGCCTCGATCAGAAAAAGCGTGGCCTTCCTGCCGAGCCGTATAAGCGCCTCGATCGCGGAGTTCCTCGCGCCGGCGTTGTCCTCGATGTAGAGCAGTTGTATCAGCCCCTTGATGTACTGCTCGACCGGATAGTCCTCAAAGAGGATATCGACGGCGGTCTTCCGCACGCGCCAACTGGCATCCTCCATCGCCTTCAGGAGCAGGGGGATATGCTCCCGGTCCATGCTCCCCTTCATGGTTTCGACCGCCTCTCTTCTGGTCTCTACGTTACTGTCTCTGATCAGCTTGCTGAGTTCCCGCACCGCTCTCCTCTATCAGTCCCATCGACTCTTGCAGCATGATCTTCTCCTCTGACGTGAGGAGGTTGTCGATCTCGAGCAATATGATGATCGTCTCGTTTTTTTTGCCCAGTCCTGTGAGGTACTCCGTCTTAAACCCCTTGAATATCGAGGGCGGCCCTATTATCTCCGCGGGCGCGAGGGACATGATCTCCTTGATCCCGTCGACGAGAATCCCCAACTTCTCCTGTCCTGAACGAATGACGATGGTCCTTTCCTTCTTGCCGGACGGCTGTTTCCCGAAACGTCGCCTGAGATCGATGAGGGGAATTACGGCACCCCTCACGCTCATCACTCCGGAGAGGAATTCCGGAAGTCCCGGCATCGAATAGATCTTCTGGGGTTTGATGATCTCTACAACCCGCCCGATCGCAATTCCGAACGTTTCGTCCGCTATGTTGAAAACGGCGAACTTCTGCATCTATCTTATCTTGAAGACCTCCATCTCCTTTTTCAGCACCTCGATCTCCTCGAACAGCGTCTTCAGCGAATGGGAGACCTCTTCCATGTCTTTTACCGTAGTTGCACCGATATTACCGATCTGCTCAATCGCCTGGAGGATCGCATCGTTCAGCTGCTTTTGGTTGAGCACCGCCGCGTTTATCCTTGTGATTCCCTCATTGGCCATTTCGAGGTTCTTCGATATTCCCCTCGTGCCTATCGCCTGTTCCTCGGTGCCGCGTTTGCTCAGGTCGGCGACCTCCTTCACCTCGCCGACTCCGTCGAGAAGATAACTGAGTGCGTTGTCCTGCTCGAGTGTCGACTTGGCGACGCTGTGCATCATCTTGCGTATGTCCTCGATCGCAGCGGTAATCTGCCTCAGCCCCAGCGATTGCTCCTCAGTAGCCCGCTCGATAGCCTTCGTCATCTCGGTCGAATGTTCGGAGGCGGTCAGGATCTCTTTGAGCGCATCGCCGACCTTGATCACGAGGTCGTTGCCCTCATCGACCTTCCGCTTCGCCGAATCGATCGACGAGACCGCGTCTTTGATATCGCGCTGTATCGTCTTTACAATGCCGCCTATCTCCCTGGTCGAACTCGCAGTCCTTTCGGATAGTCCCCTGATCTCATCTGCAACTACCGAAAAACTCTTGCCGTATTCCCCCGCCTGTGCCGCGAGAATCGCCGCATTTAGACTCAGCAGGTTCGTCTGCTCGGTAACGTCCTTGATTACCGAAAGCACCTTCTCGATGTCCGCCGAACGGGCCCCCAGCCGCTGTACGATCTCCGAAGATTTTTTTACCTCAACCGAAATCTTGTCCATCCCCTCAACTGCGTTGACGATCGAGAGCATGCCGATGTCCGACGTGACCTCCTGCACCTTCCCGGCCATCTTGGAAGATTCCCGCGCATGGTCTTCAACTTCCCTTACGGACGCGCCTATCTCTTCCACCGAGGCAGAGGTGTCCTCTACGGCCGAGAGTACCTCGCCCGCATTCTTCGAAATAGCCTTTGCCGTATGGGTCATCTGCGCAACCACCGAGTAGGAGTCCTCGGTCGCCTTGAAAAGCCTCTGGTTGTTGGAGGCAATCTCTTCTGCAGTCGCCTTCAGTTCGATCAGCGACGATACGTTTTCGGTTGAAAGGCTCGCAAGCCTTTCTGCGCTCTCATTGATGGCGAACTGCGCCTTGTTTTCATGGTGGGCGGAGTTCGTGATCTCCTTGACCGCATTGCCCTGTCTGGCAGACCCTTCGATCACGTGCTTGTAGGCAACTTCCACCTGTTTGATCGCCATAGAGACGTTTACGGCTGTCGAATTAAGTCTTGAGACGGTGAGGGAAAGCCGTTCAGCGAGAAAGGCGATGCCCTTGGCGATACTCCCTATCTCGTTTTCCCCGAGGTCCGGAACCTCGGCGGACAATTCCCCGAGCGTGAGTTTCTCGACCGCCCGGTTTATCTCCGCCACCGGTTTCTTGATATTCCTATTGAAGATGACCATCATAATCACCCCGACAGCAAAGAGCATGATAAGTTGGTAAAGCGAAATAGTGAGAATATTTTCGAAAAGCGACCCGTTGATCGATCTTGTTGTGTAATCGATAACCACTGCGCCGATAGTGGCGCCTGAGGCCGTGATCGGCGTCCTGAAAGAAAGTTTCTGCTTATAAAACGAGGCTATAGACGAGTTCCCCCCCTCGGCCGCCTTGACGCGCTCCCTCACCATCCTGCCGTCCCTGTCGAGGACGCGGATAGAGGTGATGTCCTCGTCCCTCATAATCTCATCGAGAGAGGAATCCAAAAGAGCATAATCTAAGGTCAGCAGAGGGTTAGCACTGACCCCCGCGGATATGGCGCCCTCCCTCTCTATCCTGTCCCTGAGTGAATCGAACAGCGATGCCCGCGTGTAGAAAATCTGTATCAAGGCGCCCGCCGCCTGGCCTATGAGGAGAATGGCGAACAGCGCTGCAAGAAACTTTGCGGTTATCGATTTCCGAAACATCATCTGACCGCCATCACCGGGATCAATCTCTTCTCTATGCCTCTCATAGCTCCTCCTTATGTCTTCCTGTGCGGCCCGTCTCCGTTCTCTCTGAATGTGAAGTCATCATATCAGCCCGATCTTCGACATCATAATCCGTATATTGTCGTAATCTTCGTCGGCCGCTTCGACAAAGCCGGTATAGCTCTCGTTGATCGGCTTCAGGACAGATGTGCCTTCGGGCGTGACGTCGTCGATGCCCGTGAGCGCCTTCTTCAGTTCCGCGACGACCTGGGCATCAAGGTCCTTCGAAACGCAGATGTTGAATTCAGGGACTTCCTCCGAAAATTTGATCAGTTTCACCCCCAGGTCCTTGAACTTCTGCGCCGTGGACTCCATGATTCCGCCCGCGTCGAAATCTCCCGCGAGGACCGCCTTGGCGACATCGTCGTGATGGCCGAGATAGTTATAATACAGCAAGTCCTTTATGTCTATGCCAGCGGCAAGGAGCATGGCGCGGGGGACGATGTGACTTGACGTCGAATGCGGGTCGCCGAAAGCAAAAGAATGGCCCTTTATGTCCCCTATAGTGTTTATGGGGCCGTCCGCCTTCGCCACAATAACGGAGTGCTGGAAAGGCTTCCCGTCCCTCAGGGCCTTCACGAGCACCCGGACCGAGTATTTCTTGCGGGCCTCTATATACGTTGAAGGCGTCATAAAGCAGAATTGCGTGATGCCCTGGCCTATGTCGCCGACCGCCCCCTGAAAGTCGACCGCTACCTTAAGGTCGATCCTCTTTTTCAACTTCTTGCCGAGGTACTCGGCCAGAGGGGTAAACCTCTTGAACATCACGGCGGGCGATTCGAGCGGCACAATCCCCATCCGGAGAAGCCCGGCGGAAGTGTCCTCCGAGAACTTGAACCGCTCCATCTCGATCACGGAAAGTTCGGCGTCTTTCAGGAGTTCCTTGACCATCTGGTCAAGTTTAAACGCGCGGTCCTTGTTTTCCCTAGGCAGGTCCTTGATCTTTTCGATCGAATTCCATATCTGGCTGGAACCGATCTTCTGCTCGTTGATAGCGCGCGATATCTGCTGGCTCTTGTCCGACACAAGCTCGACCGCCTGGGAGATCTGTTTGCTGTTGAGCGACTGCTCGTTTGTAGCGGTCTTCACATGTGTGGAGACGTCCCTGATCTTCTCGGTCGCCTTCATGATCAGCTGGATACCCTTGTTCTGTTCGGTCGTCGCCTTGGCAATCTGTCCGACCATGTTCAGGACCCTTTCCATCGCCGACGAAACAAGGATCGTGGCCTTAGACTGCTCCGTGGTAGAATGCTCGATCGCGGCCGCCATCTCCGACGACCGTTTCGAACTTTCTATAATCTTCCTGAGCGCGTCGGCCGCCTCGTTCGTGACTTTGAATCCCAGCTCGACAGAACTCAGCCCCTCGCCCATTGCGGTCACCGCGTCGCTCACCTCCTGCTGGACCGACTGGATCAACGCCGCGATCTCCTGGGTCGACGTCGATGTCCTGTCGGCAAGATCCTTTATCTCGTCGGCCACGACTGAAAAGCCCTTCCCGTGTTCCCCGGCCTGCGCGGCGAGGATCGCAGCGTTGAGGGCAAGCATAGTCGTCTGGTCCGTGATCTCGTCGATCACGTTCAGTATCTTGCCGATTTCCTCCGACCTTCCGCCCAGGATCTTGATATAGTCGGCGGTCTTTTCGACCGACGCCTTTATGTTCTGCATCCCCTGGATCGTCTTTTCGACCGAGGTCATGCCGAAGGTGACCGCATCGTTCTTGACCTTGTCGGAGAGCATCGCCGATTCCTTGGCACGCTGCTCGACCTCCTTCACGGACGTCGAGATCTGGAGGATCGCGGTCTGCGTCTCTTCCGCGGCCGTCGCGAGTTCGCTCGCGTTCGCGGCTACCTCCTTGATCGTCGCCGATAATTCTTCTATGGAGGCTGACGTGGATTCCACCGCAGTGGACATGTCCTGTGTGCTGGTGGTTATCTGGGTGATGCTCGTCACCATCTCCTCCATCGCGGCCGCCGTCTCCTCGGCGGAGGCGGCGAGCCCTTCGGTCCCGTCGGCGATCTCCGAAACGACCGCGTTCAGTTCCTCGATCGAGGAGGAGATATTGTTGATCGCCTCGGTCTCAAGCATCGTGCCCTCGACGACCTTCCTTGACTCCATCTCGACATCTGCAGCAACACGCGTTACGCGCTTCGAGACATCCTTGATCCTCTGCAGGATCCCGGATATCGAAAGCAGCGAGTCGCGGATCGCGGCGGTGAACCTGCCGATCTCGTCCCTGCTCCTCACCTGCACCTTGAAAGACATGTCCCCTTCTGAGAGCTTCATCGCCGCGTCTTCCAGCGACTTCACCGGGACAATCACCATCCGGCGTATCATCGCCCAAAGGACAAAACTGAATGCAAAGCAGGCGAGGATGGTCGCAAGAATCACGATGAGGATCAGCCTCTTGGCGTGGTCATATTCCTTGGCGATCGAGATCGACGTCTTAACCGCGCCGAGCACCTCGGGGTCGTTCGCGTGGCAGCTCCTGCAGCGTTCAGTATTTTCGAGCGGTTTGTAAAAAGTAAGTTCGGTCACGCCCCTCTTTCTGAACGGGGCCTTCGTCTGCGCGATCTTCTTCATCACCCCGGCCTCGGTAGCGGGCGCGTTTTTTTCGAAGGCGGCCCGTCCTGCGTAATTGATCAGCGAGATCTCCTCGGCGCCGCTGGCACCTTTCAGTTCCTGCAGCATGGCCTTTGCGAGGTCGGCCCGTCCTTCAAGCATGGTCCTCTCCACATCTTTTGCGATGACCTTCGCGGTCGCCTCCGAACTTGCCTCGGTAATGCTGTAAAGACTCTTCTTTTCGATGGTCAGGACCATAAAGCCTGCGGCGATTATGCCGATGAGCAGAAGGCTCACCACAAGTGCAAGGATCTTCAATTCAAGTTTTTCGCGCATTCGCCCTCCTCATGTGAACTCTATATCCAGAGCATCATAAGACCTGATAATCGATATAAAGCGTTTTTCGAGTATCACTACGCCTTCTATAAACCTGAGTTCATCGTCGGAAAGATGTCCGGGCGGGGGCAGGATGCTCCCTTCCGTAAACCTCACTACACCCAGGACCTTGTCGATCGTGGCACCGATCAGGCCCCTTGGCCCCGCCAGGATCAGTATCTTTCCACCCCCGTTGTTCTGCGGCTCTTCAGCCCCTTCTCGCTTCAGGGCAAGCCTCTTCTTCAGGTCGAGGACCGGGATGATCTTCCCGCGCAAAGACGTGATGCCCCGGACGTACTCCGGCACCGTAGAGACACCCGTGATCCTCTGATACCGTATAATCTCTTCGACCTCGGGAACCCTGAAGGCGAATTCCTCGTCCGAGATACTGAACGTCAGGAGTTCAAGGATATCGCCTGGCGCTCCCGTCCCCTTCTCCCCTGAAAACCCTCGCTCGCCTTCCTTGCTCACCGCAGGCGGCAACGGGCCCGTTTCATCCTCCGCGCCGAGTGCCACGGTCTCCTCTGCCCCGGCGGGTGGTGCCGTGAAAACGGTCCCGACCGTCTCCTCCACAGGTCCTCTGTTCTCCTTCGGTGTGACAGATGGTCCTGCGGATTCAGTTCCTGCCGGCGTTTCCACCGGACCCGGGCCTTTCGACAACTGCCCTTTTTCTTCCTTCTCCTTCGCCTTCTTTCTAATTTTCGCGATATCCATTCAGACCGAGTTCCTTAGCCGCGTCCTCTATCAGCGAGCCGTCGATGACCATAATTTCCTTTGAAAATCCGTCGAGCAGCGCCGAAGTGGCGATGCTGTTGATAACCCTCGGGACCCCCCCTGAATACCGCTGCAGGGAGGAGAGCGCCGCATCCGTAAACAGGACTTCCTCCCGGCCGGCCATCTTCAGTCTGAACATGACATATCCCTTTATCTCGCTCCCGGATATCGGCCCGAGATGATAGAAAAGGCCGATCCTCTGTCTGAGCGGCAGATAGGTCTTATGGCTCAACCGCCTCCTGAGGTCCGTCTGTCCGACGAGCACGACGCTCAGGAGGTTCGTATAGTCGAGCTGGAAATTCGTAAGAAGCCGGATCTCCTCGAAAGTATCTTTGGTCGGGATGAGCTGCGCCTCGTCGATGATGATCACATGGGTCATGCCCGATTCATGGTCCTGATAGACCTTTTCGTAAATGGCGTCCAGAAGGTCGGCCTTGTATACCGAG
>JAKAIZ010000064.1 GCA_021814065.1 Nitrospirota bacterium
GGTCTCGTCGTAGGTGTAGAAGATCTCAAGGAATATATCCGTGATAAGACAGAACTCGTTCAGGATCGTCTGCGAAATCGCCTCTTCCTGGCTGATCCGCTTCTTCCTCAGCCTGCGCATGAACTCGACATGCTCGGACTGTATGTTCTTGAGCTGCTTAATAATCACTTTGAGGTCTTCGGGATTTCTGTTGAAGAGGTTTTTGTATACAAATGTCCTCGAGATTTTCTTCCAGTGCTTCAGGTGGTTCTTCTTCCAATCCGCCATGTCGCCCCAGAAAGCGACAAGCCCCTTATCGAAATCTTCCCGCTTCGAAAAGGCAGTATACGTCTCGAACGCCAGTTCATCCAGGCGTCTCCCCATATCGATAATTTCCTTGATCTCTTTCATTGTCCTCTTCCGGCCGCTCTGATGAGAAAGCCTATATAATACAACTTATTTATCAAGATTACCATATTATACGGAAAAAATATATTACAATTTTTCAGGCCGGCCAAGCCCTTATTCCTGCTCTTTTTTCCGCACGCATCGACTTCCGCCGTCGCTCTCTGTCGGGGGCAGTTTCCTCAGGGCGGAAGTTATTCCTGCCCGAAAAATTCCTACAGGGGGATCGACAAATATCCTACAGAAAAAACAGACATAATCCGATTCACCCGGTGGCCGTTTCAGGATAAAGTATATTATTACCATATAGGAATACTCTCGAGGAGATTTTTATGGTCTGCCGCTTTTTTTCCGGGAAATATCTTCTCTCCTGTACTGCCGGACCGAGGGCATATATGCCGAGCGACTTCGAGATGCGCGAGTACTGCAGAAGCAGCCGCTGCAAGATATGCCCTTTCTATGTTAAGGCCGCAAGGACCGCCAGGAGCGGGGTTGACGCCAGAGGCACATTTGGCCGCCATGGGGTGGCGCTGGGAGAGGACTCAGTTGAAGAGCTTCATATTCGATGAATCCGCTTCATAGGACAAAGCACCGCGCTCACCGATATCCGCCTTTGCTGGTTTCACAATTCATAGCCGCCTTCTAACCGGTGATTTTATTTAGGAAGGCACCGGGTATGTCCTGCGGGACATATTTATCGGTTTCGTCAATTGATGCCCATGCAAGTGTGTGACGGCCGAATGCGAGTTTGATCTTTTCGTCCTGTGGCGCCATCTTGAAGTACTCCAAATAGAGGTCCATACCCTGCTGCCATATGCGGTGGAGTTGCAGGGTTATGGTGATACGATCGAAGGGCATAGCCTCGCGCAGGTGCGTCACCAGACAGCGGGTAGTAGCAAACTGGGATTTCGGCGACATGCTCATGTAAAGTTGAGGATCCAGTCCGAATATGTATTTGTCTATCAGGTGTCCCTGCCATGCAAAGTAATTGGAGAAATAGATGTTCTGGGCCAGATTGGAATGCTGCATCGATGTGTCGATAGTGATTTCGGTGACTGTGCTTTTGTTCTTGCCGATGAGGTCATATTCCTTAACTAGTGCTCCCAGGTCTTGGGATGTGAGATCTTCGGCCGGGGGTATATCCCCAGCCTCTTTTGCTTTGGCCCGTTTCGGTACTAACTCGTTTTCACGGAGAAATTCTGCGAAAAATGGCGGACATTCTACCGGCTCGACAACACCGTGTCCTACTACTTTGATCCAGGAGAGCTGGTGGTTACTGAAGGCCACGGGAACGACAGTGCCATCGGCCGTGAATTTACACCATTCTAATTTCAGTTTAAGGGTAGAGTCTTTGTAGCCCAATATTTGGTCTATCCACATGCGTGCCCCTATGGACTCATGGTTTCTCACGTGTCTCACTATGCGGGTGTCGGTATGGTTAGTAACCATGAAATGGCCACTGTAGAACTCATCGCTTATATATTTCCCGATCGGCTTCAGTGCGGTCTCCCGGACGTTTCCGAGCCAGTGCGCGTAGTTGGCGAAGTTGACGCCCCCGCTGATGGTGGAGTTATCTTTGAGACCTAGGTTGAACCTGCAGGCAAAGACCTTTTGTCCTTCCGGTCCTCCGTCGTTAAATTCCCCTGAGGATTCTGGCGGAGTTGAGGTATGTGCTGGCGTAATTCCGTCTTTTTGGGGCAACAATGATTTATGCTGTGTGGCTATGGCGATGACCCGCTCGGGGCCGCGCAGCAGTTTGACAGGGAAAGTGAGAATGGTGATACCCTCCGTTCCGCTGAATATCACACAGTCTCCTATTCCTTGACCGTATGTGAGATCGTGTTGCTGCAAGTCAGTTGCCTTGCGCAATGCTTCAACTGCGCACCAGATACGGGTGGCGGCCCTATCATATGAGTTATCGACTTTCTCCAGACGGTCTAACAGGGGCTGTCTTTTGCGGCCGAGCATGAGGCCCCATTCTTGCGGGTCCCTGTGTACGACGGGCTCGACATCGCAACCCTGCGTTGCCGGGCCCGCACTGCAGATTAGAAGCTTTGAGTCATGGCTGCAGGAGAGGGCTATCTGCGAATTCCCCGGAAGAAAGGGTTTGCCCTGTTCGGTCCAGGCCACGGCAACTGGATTGGAGGCATTGGCGGGTTCCGGCGAGACCGCCTGACAGGCGCTCTCAAAGAGTGTCTGCTCAATTTGATGGCGCTCGGCCTTTGCCATCTCGGACAGAAGGGGAATATGTTTGATGCGTATTGCAGGAGGCACAGTGCCTGCTTCCTCGCAGAGCTGTGCGACCTGCCGGTTTATACGTTTTTCGTCCCACCGGTCTGGTGATATCAAATCATTTACCGCGGGAGCGTCCTGTTTGCGTTCGATTATTTTTACCGTGTATCCCCGGATTTTTTCGACGATTGTGCCTTTTTGGTCGACCGCCGTAACGTCTGCTACGACGGTGTCCGTGTTCTTTTGAAGGATATTGACGATTACGCGGTATGTGCCGAAGTCCTGCGGTTTGAGGTATGTCTCCCATTTATCGATTTTCACTGGGAGCGCTATCAGGTCTGGAAGGACGATTTGTACTGACTGCAGCAACGTGTCCCTGAAATAAGGGTCGCCGGTCACAAATTGCTCATAGGCATGGTCAAAGTCCGGATCGTGCGGTTGCGTTGAGGCCTCAAAAATGCACTGGTCGTCCGTCATAGATATGATGTGTTTGATGCGCTGGAAGCTTGGCCCCTGGAAAAGCATGTGGCCGTAAAGGTCATGCTCGGGATCGATGCCGAGTTTTTCCTCCGGCATCCCGGCGGTATATAGGTCAGGCGTTCGTTCTCCGTTTAAGACAAACGTTGCTTCGAAGCAATTTCTGCTGAAGCCCGTCTGATCAGAGGTAATGGCGGCTTTTACTTTTGTCGGGGCGCCCTCCTCATCGGGCTCTTGCACAAGGGCCCTTATGCGTATCTCCGTTTGTCCGTCGGGCTCTATGGTAATAGGATGACTGAGCCTGACTTCCTCCATCTCGATCGTTTGGGGATTGTGTGCTTCGACAACCGCCGCGACCGCCTGCTGCATCGCCTCGATGCCAAACACGGTCGGGAAGAGGTGGATGCCCCTGAAGACGTGGTGGTTGAGGTATTTGTCGCCTGCGGTGGTGAGGAACGCCCTCGCCTCTATTTCTACGCCCCGCTCAAAGAAAAGGATTTCCTGAGTGAAACGCGCTCGCTGGTCGGGCGGCTGCCGGCGCATTATGTCGAGCGAACCGAGTCGGCCGGCGACGATTACCTGCGGTGGTCCTGCGGTGGAGGTAGTCAATTGCAGGAAGTGGTCAATGCCCTTTTCTTTCGGTATTGCCTGTATGCCCATCTTCGACAGGAATGCGATGCTTCCCATTTTTGCGCCCATGCCGATCTCGGCCCATATGCTGAATGCGCACGTAATGATTTCGACAACTCTGTTTCGGCTCTTGAATTGCTGCAGCAGAAGGTTAAGGACCTCGTTTGAAAACCCGTACCATGCATTTCCGGCCACTCCGGTGACTCCGATGATGGAGCCGAAAGCGACAATCAGCTTTGTTGCACTGCTCCCGAGGGCGTTGAGTATGTTTATTGCGCCCAGGACCTTCGGGCTGATTTCCTGGCAGGCGGCCTCTATAGAGACCTGGTCGGCCCGGCGCGGCTTGTTCATTGCAGCGCCGTGGATGAATCCGGTTATAGGGCCGAGTTCCTCTCCGATGCGTCCGATTAGTGACACAACAGCGTTTTCGTCTGTGATGTCGCAGGCGTAATAGCGGTGGCTAATATTGTTTTCGCGATATTGCCTCAGGCTTTCCAGGATCTCGGGATCATTTTCCGTGTTTGAGGTTCTTCCCACAAGTGCGAGTCTGACTCCTGTCTTGAGGGCAAAGGCCAGCGCGCATGCTGCGGTGATGCCCTTCGCGCCCCCCGTCACGAGAACTACGTCCGTGCTGCTCCATGTAACGGACCTCGGGATGAACTCTTGATGCCTCACGGGAGTGAGGACGGGTGTGTACCGAACAAGATTGTCGTCGTACGCTGCCATAACGAAGGTATCGCCGGTCCGGAGTTCGTCGATCGTTTTTTCTATCGCAGGGAGAGACATGCGGCTGAACTGCAAAACCCGGATCCTTTCCTCTGGGCTTTCCTGGTGCAGGCTTGAGAGGAACGCTGTTGCTCCTTTTGCCCCGATGGCGGTTGAAGTGCCATAACGGTAGAAGTCCGCAGCTCCGAACTGCAGTACGGCAAAAGTTGGTTTAGGGGCGCGCGTGTTCACGGCGGTAATGGTTGAAGCGATTTTGTGCATCCTGCCGACCATTGCCCAGGTCTCCCCCGGCGTAAGCAGGTCCCGGGAGTTCTGGCCGGCCGGGAGGAGGAAAATGAAATAGTCGAATTTTCTCAGCTCATCGGGCGAATGGAGCGATATCTGGTCGTAATGTAAGAATGTGGCGAGCAAAAATTCCCGGCTCAGGATGTTAGTCAGACCGTCGTGACCCTCCCCCGGTGCATTGTCAGATACGATCAGGACCTTTTCTTGCTGCACGTCGCCTGAGCGGTGAGGAGATAGTGGCTGCGGGACATACCCTATCGTGAAGTTGCGCACCCAGGCATCTTGCACTGCGGCTGGCGGAGCGGAACCGGAGGGTAATTGATTATCCAGCTTGATGAGATCGTAGATCTCTTTTAGCGAGCTGTTTGCCAAAGCCGTGGGGTCGATCGTGCCCGGAGCGTGGTACAGTCGTATCGCTTTTGCGACCAATTCACCTGCCTTTATAGAGTCGAGATTAAGGTCGTCCAGCAGGCGGTGGTCAAGCGATATGGAGTCGATAGGGAAGCCTGTCATTTTTGAAACAAGGGCGAGAAGTTCCCCAGGTGTTTCCACGGAGGCGCCGACGGATTGCTCATCCATATGCGCGGTCTCGTCTTTAGAGACAGTCGCCCGTTTCGGTGCTTGGGGTATCTCTGCGCGGCTCGACTCGCGGACTTCCGGGTCGGCTGGAATTACAGCGTGTTCGCAGGGGTTTTCTATAAAGACGCGCTTGGAGGCCGGTATGAAAGGCCTTACGAGACGGTTTTGAAAGAGGGCCTGCCATTTGATTGTACCGCCGTGAGCAAAATAGCAGGCGAGCACCGTGTTGAGCGCTCGGTCCTCCTCCGCCTTGGCCTCGACCGGGAGACAGCAGATTTCCGTATCGGCAGCGACAGAATGGGCCAGGTCGGAGAGCACCCGGCCGGGTCCGACTTCGATGAGTATGTCGCATTCTTTTGTCATATTGTTTACAAGGGACATGAAGTCGACCGTATGAGTGAGCTGTCTGCCGAAGTGCTGTCTCAGGTCTGTCCCTGGCTTTACAGCGGTCCCGTCGATAGAACTGAAGAGCCGGACTTTGGAGGCCGGCAGAGTATCAGGGATTGGCGCGTGATTGGCAAGAGCAGAAGCGGCGTCAGCCATGAAGCGGGAGTGGAACGCATTTGCGACAGTAAGGTGCTTTGTCCTTATGCCCTGTGCCGAGGCAAGGCGCATTGCGTTTTCTACTGCCTTCCTATCTCCGGATATGACCGTCTGGTCCGGAGCGTTTATATTGGCTATGACCGCGTAGCCGTCCGTTTCATCAACTATCTCCTGGGCTTTTTTGCGGTCGCACGCGAGGCTGGCCATCGTGCCCGCCTCCTGTGCCTTTGCAGCAGTGATTCCGCCGCGAAATGCGGCGAAGCGAATAAGCGCCATGTCGTGGAATGCGCCGGCAGCGTAAAAGGCGCTGAGCTCGCCGAGACTATGCCCGCCGACTGCCTGTGGGGTGATACCCAGATGCTCAAGATGGCGCAGCCACAAAAGGGAACAGCAGCATATGGACGGCTGCGCTATTTCTGCGTTCGAGAGAGTCTTCTTCCATTCTTCGATCTGGCCGTAGTCTATGGCCCTGTCTATCGGCCGAAATACGGGTTCGATGATTTTCCTGAATCCTTGTTCCGTGAGGTAATGGTCTGCCAGGGCGACGAAGTCCCTTGCCCATGCGTGCCGGTCTGTCAACGTCTTGCCCATGTTAAGCTGTTGGGACCCCTGCCCCGGAAAGAGAAAGCCGACTCGCGGCGCTTTTTTGCCGCGGCCGATCCAGATGTCTTCCTGGGGGCTGGCTTTTACGGTTTCGTCTGTCATTTCGTGGGCAGCGAGGAGCTGGTTTGTACGGCCAAGACAGTCGATAAGGTTGTCCGGCGAGTTGGCCACTATGCCGACGCGGAAATGATCTACAGGGTCGATGTTTTGTGCCAGGTAGCTTGAGAGATCGGTGATCTCGGATGCGCTTATGCCGTAGGCGAGCCTTTCAAGTTCGCGTATCTTCCCTATCATATCCTGCTGGTTTGGGGCGGAGACAGCGAAGATCTCGGTCTCCTGGTAGGAAGCGACGAGTTCGCGTTCGCCTATTGATGTGTCGATTGCGCCTGCGGGAGGTCCGTCGGATTCGATTATAACGTGGCAGTTTATGCCTCCGAATCCCATTCCGGAGACCCCGGCCCTCATGATTTTATCGGCGTCGTGAATTTCGCCGTGCAGCACCGGATACAGGGCTTTTGCCTTATCATAAAACACAGCGTTTGGTTCCGAGCATCCCGCTGTGGGCGGGACCACCCGTCTGTTCACAGCAAGAACCGCCTTTATGAAACCGCCTATGCCCGAAGCGGCCTTTGTATGGCCGATCAGAGATTTGAGGGACGTTATACCGCAGGAGCGAAGTCCTTCGGGGGGACTGCCGGAGTCCATAACCATTGCGATTCCCTCGACTTCTGCCCTGTCGCCGGCTGCCGTTCCGGTACCATGCCCCTCAATAAAATCCACGCTGGAAAGGTCGTAGCCTGTCTTGCCGTAAGCGCGTCTTATCGCGAGGGCCTGAGCTTGAGCCTTGGGAGCGGTAATGCCGCCTTTTCCGTCCGAGGATATGCCCCATCCGCGAAGTATGGCGTAGACATAATTCCCATGCGTGCGCGCGTCCTGGAGCCTTTTGAGGACTACAAATCCAGCGCCTTCGCCCGGTATGAAACCGCTTGCCCTCCGGTCGTAGACCCTCATATCTCCCCGCGTAAGCGCGTTCGTCTTAGCGAATCCCACAAGTTCGAAGGTGTCGAGGCTGATATCTACGCCGCCCGCCACGGCCAGGTCCAGTGTGCCGTTTGAGAGTGCTGTTGCGGCCGTGGCTACCGCGATCAGAGATGATGAGCATGCTCCGTCGACCGTATATCCTCCTCCGTGCAGATCCAGAAAGTTGCAGATTCTTCCGGCGATCGTATTTGAGAGGCTGCCGGCAAGAGTGTCTTCCGTTACGGGGGCGAAGGCAGACTTGTAATACTCCTCCATTGTCTGAAGAAGGTCCTCCGTGGTGTTTGGGGGTAGTCCCCTCTTACTGGCTGCGGCCTTGAGGATCTTGCTGACGTAAGGCCAACGCAGGCGCATATTCTGCGAACGGCTGTACTCCCCAGTGAGCGTGTTGCCCAGTATGACGCCTGTGCGGTCGCACGGGGTGCTCTGGCGGGTATATCCGGCGTTTTCGAGCGCCCGAAGGGCGACTTCGAGAGCAAGCCAGTGGACTACATCGGAGGAATCGACTACAGTCTTGGGTATGCCTCTTTTTATCCAATCGAAGGTGAAGCCGTCAATAACGGCGGCGCGGTCGCCGTATGTCTTGTCCACGGCAGCCGGATTAGCATCGTAGTAGTCCGACAGCGGCAGACGCTGGCGAGGGAGTTTGCGGAACTCGCGTCTGCGTGCGAGGATATTTTCCCAGAAGGCCCCGAGGGTCGAAGCGCCGGGATAGTGACAGCCCATGCCTATCACGGCTATGGCGTCGTGGGATATCTCTTTTTTGATTTTAAGGTATGATTTCTTGTAGAATGCCTTGTACTCTGCCGAAGGATCTTGTATTTGGACTCCAATGATGTCGCCATCGGACCAGATTTCCGTGCATGGTATGTCGATGGTCTTGGAAGAGGAGATTGGCAGGGTAAGCATGAAGGGTTGGGTCTGGTGGTCCGTGCGGGGTGCATGAGCTTGCGGAACTATGAGTTGGAGGCCGTTTTCAGAAATGCTGAAGAGAAAGCCCTTGTAGACAGTGCCGTTTCTGTTCAGGGTCACTTCCCTGTTTACAGGTATTCTCCTTGTGCTTCGTTTTTCCATGTATTTGGTATTTGCCTCGCTGCTGAACAGTGCCTTTTTTATTTTATCGCTGCAAACCTTTGAGCAGCGCGGCTGCTGTCGTCTCGACGGCCTTATTTTCCCTTTTGGCCGCTATATATATATACCATAGATGCACAAGAATAAAGTGGTTTTTTCCCCGTGGAATCTGACAAAATTCATGCCAGATGCACTAAACATGAAAATAAGTTGACCTTTTGCGGGAAGGGGGTATACAAAATGACGGCTGAGGAATTAGAATGGCTATAGTGGGTCGGCTTCTTAATAGATTGATGGCTACCAGTCCGTGGCATCTGCTGTGGATTTCTGTAGTATTGTCGGAGCTGTTCACGCTGGTGTTCTCAACGCTCCAGAGTTACTTTTTGTGGGGGCACATCTCTCGTGAAGTGCTGATCGTGGGCTTTGGTGATGCTCTCCTTGTAGATGTTCTGGTGGTAACCGTCGTTATAATCCTGGCGTCGCAGATAAGTGCGCTTAAGCAGGAACTGAAGAGTCGCGAGGAGGCGGAGAAGCAATTCAGGATGCTTGCATATTACGACGCCCTTACGGGCCTCCCGAACCGGTCGCTTCTTAAGGAGGTCCTGGGGCAGGCGATAAAGAAAGCCGATCGGGAGAAAAACGGGGCGCTGGGGCTTTTGTTCATCGATCTGGACTATTTTAAACGCATTAACGATTCCCTCGGGCATGAGGTGGGCGATGAGCTCCTTCGTGCAGTCACACAGCGGCTGCTCGTTTCCACAAGAAGTTCCGATTACATAGCCCGAACCGAAGAAAGTGATATGTCGGGTGTGCTGTCCCGTCTGGGAGGAGATGAGTTTACGGTGCTGCTTCACGACCTTGTGCATACGGAGGACGCGGGGAAAGTGGCTGCGCGTATTCAGAAAGATCTGTCAGAGCCATTCGTAATCGCCGAGCGGGAGATTTTCATCACGGCGAGCATCGGAATAGCGCTCTATCCTCATGACGGCAAGGATGTGCAGGATATGCTGAAGAACGCCGACGTGGCGATGTATCATGCGAAGTCCAATGGCAGGAACAATTATCAGTACTATTCTCCGGTGATGAACTTTGCTGCGCTGGAGGTCCTCACTATGGAGCACAAGCTTCACAAGGCGATTGAATCCGACGAACTGGAACTGTTCTACCAGCCGAAGAAGTTGGTTTCGCAAGACAAGATTGTCGGGATGGAGGCGCTCCTGAGGTGGAGACCTGCCGGCGGGGAGATGATCTTGCCCTCTCAGTTTATCGGCATCGCCGAGGAAACAGGTCTTATTATGGACATCGGGAAGTGGACGTTAAAAAATGCCTGTATGCAGGCCGTTGAATGGCAGAAGAGAGGATATGACCCGATCGTAATGTCGGTCAACCTGTCGAACAGACAGTTCGATCAGAAGGACCTGGTAGAAGTTGTATCGGGTGCCCTTCTGGATTCAGGGCTTGATCCGCGGCATTTTGAACTCGAGATCACTGAGAGCGCGGTAATGCGAGACCCCAACGGGGCCCTGAAGGTTTTGGACATGCTCAGAGAAATTGGAGTGATTATCTCGATGGATGACTTTGGGACAGGTTATTCTTCTCTAAATTATTTGCGGATGATCCCTCTTGATTACCTTAAAATAGACCGCTCTTTCGTAGTAAATATCGGCAAGGCGACTCGCGATGAGGCCATCATTAAGGCGATCATAGGGATAGCGCACAGTCTTGATCTGCGTGTCGTTGCGGAGGGGGTCGAAAACGAGGAGCAGTTGACTTTCTTGCGGGGTTGCGGATGCGATGAGATGCAGGGATATATTGTGAGCCGGCCGGTTCCTTCCTCTGAAGTGACGAAGTTCTTGATTAACGCTTGATTTTTCGTGTGATTTTCCTATGCTTATTTTATACAAAAATTACCCGACAGTTTACATTCTAGCCCAGCGATCCTGCAACAACCTTCTTTCACTATCTTCGATGACTTAGATCTCCCGCGCGAATTGACAATTCTCCCATCCCCTGCTACGTTTTCAGTATGTTACGGAAAACAGGCCTTACTCCAAAAATGAAGATTCCGTCCGTTTCTTTTTTCATCCTGTGGGCTGTCATCCTCCTTACGGTCGGGCCGGCCTTGCTCCGGGCAGAAGGTACTCAGCAGGAAGACGAAAGAGTGCGCCGCATCATAGAGAAGGTGGTGAAGGCATACGGGGGCAGTAAGGCCCTGAAGAACGTGAGGAGCATTTATGCAAAAGGCAGGATAGCCGCCTTTGCCTTCGGCGAGGAAGGCACGTACGTCCGCTATTTCGAGCGGGGCAGAAGACTGCGCGTGGATATCGATTATCCCAATTCCGCCGAACACAGGATATTGCGCGGCGGTAAGGGTTACGAAAGCGGCTCGGAGGTCACTGGCGACCGATATCTTGCGATGCTGTATCAGTATAAACAGCTTGACCTTCCGTATGGGCTCCTGCATAGCGACTACCGTATCACCTACGAGGGTAAAAAACAGGTAGACGGCAAAGAGACGGAGGTCCTGGGACTCATGGACAAGGAAGGTCCCCCAATGCAGATCTATATAGACCCGAAGACTTTTTATATCGTTAAGGTCTCGGGGGACTTCTCGATGGGCGGCGGGACGATGGCATTGTCAGCGGTCTTCTCGGAATTCAGGAATGTGGGCGGAACGTATCTGCCTTACAGGATCACCAACTTCGCAGGGGGCGAGAGGATCGCGGAGACACACATTCGGGAATACAAAGTAAACACACCAATGGCGGAGTCCCTCTTCGAGCCGCGATAATAAAAACCGTTGATGACCAACACTTCAACTGCCCCTTTTTCGCGGTGCAGTTCAGCCGCTTTGCCGTACTGCAGAAAGGCCGGAAAGTCGATAATTTTAGCGAAATCTTTATATCTTCCGCCCAATTTTTTGCACTCACTTTATGGGATTTCCTGATACGCTATAAAAAGAAAGGGGCTGTATGGACATAATCTTTATCGGCATCTTCGCGGCACTGTTCGGGGTCTCATGGCTGTTTCTGAAGCTAATCGAACGCATCGAAAAGGGGCCGGGGAAATGAACATTTTTTATTGGATCGGCGGTATCGTGGCAATCGGTCTTCTGGTCTATCTGCTTGTGGCCCTTTTGAAACCGGAGATATTCTCATGACCGGAAACGACTTATTCCAGATTGTCCTGTATTTCGGGGCACTGCTGCTCCTCGCAAAACCTCTTGGGATCTACATGGCGAGGGTCTACGAAGGTGAACAGTTTCTGCCGGTACGCATCATCGGCCCTGTCGAGCGCATTTTCTACAGGCTTTGCGGCATCCACCCGGATGAGGAAATGGACTGGAAACAATATGCTGTAGCGGTGCTTCTCTTCAGCGTAGCGGGAGTGCTTCTGCTTTACTTGCTTCAGCGGGTCCAGGGCGTTCTGCCCCTGAATCCGCAGAAGTTTCCTGCGGTATCGCCGGACCTCGCCTTCAATACTTCCCTGAGCTTCGTCACGAATACGAACTGGCAGGATTACGGCGGCGAGACCACAATGAGCTACCTGACTCAGATGGCAGGGCTGACAGTGCAGAACTTTGTGTCGGCGACTGCAGGCATGGCAGTGCTGGTCGCCGTGATCCGCGGATTCAAAAGACACTCCTCAAAAACAATAGGCAATTTCTGGGTCGATCTTACCCGCAGCGCGCTTTACATATTGATACCCCTTTCGCTTATCTATTCGCTGCTTCTGGTCTCTCAGGGCGTTGTGCAAAGCTTCAGGGGGTACAAGAACGTTACGCTCACTCAGGCCATCACCTACAATACCGCGAAGCTCGACGAGAATGGCAATCCTATCAAAGACGCAATCGGCAATCCGGTGACGGAAAAAGCTGAAATAAAGGGGCAAGTCATCCCTATGGGCCCCGCAGCTTCGCAGATCGCGATCAAGCAGCTGGGGACAAACGGCGGCGGGTTTTTCAATGTAAACTCGGCCCATCCATTCGAAAACCCGACCCCTTTTTCGAATTTCCTCGAGGTTCTGGCCATCCTGCTGATACCGGCGGCGCTCTGCGCCACATTTGGGAGAATGATCGGTGATATGAGACAGGGACGGGCTTTGTTCGCCGCAATGCTCCTGGTCCTTGTCACCATGACGGCATTATGTATATGGAGCGAGCAGCACGGTAACCCGCGCCTTGCGGCCCTGGGCGTCGACCAGACTGCGAGCGCTTTACAGCCGGGCGGCAATATGGAAGGAAAAGAGGCCCGCTTCGGGATCGCGAATTCCGCGATCTGGGCGACGGCAACCACGGCCGCGTCAAACGGTTCCGTCAATTCCATGCACGACTCTTTCACTCCCCTTGGGGGGCTCTTTCCAATGCTGCTGATCCAGTTGGGAGAGATCATTTTTGGCGGAGTCGGATCGGGTCTTTACGGGATGCTTATCTTCGCGATTATCACTGTCTTCGTGGCGGGACTGATGGTAGGCCGCACCCCCGAATATCTCGGCAAGAAGATCGAGATGTTCGAAATGAAGATGGCCTCGCTCGTGATACTAATCGTCAATGCGCTGGTGAAGATCGGCACGGCAATCGGCGTTTCTACGGGGGCCGGAGTCGCCGGGGTCGCCAATCCCGGACCGCACGGGTTTTCCGAGATCCTCTACGCCTTTTCATCTGCTGCGAACAATAACGGCAGCGCCTTTGCGGGCCTGAGCGGCAACACGGTTTTCTACAATACGGCCCTCGGCATCGCCATGTTCTTCGGCAGGTTCTGGGTGATTATCCCTGTGCTGGCAATCGCCGGTTCGCTCGCGAAGAAGAAACAGGTGCCCGCGAGTCTTGGGACGCTTCCGACCCATACTCCCTTGTTCGTGGCTTTCTTGATCGGGGTCATACTGATCGTCGGCGCCCTGTCGTTTATGCCGGGCCTTGCGCTCGGGCCGATCGCAGAACAGCTTATGGCAGGGAGATAATTGACAACGAATTTTATTTGTAGGGGCGACCACTCAGGGTTACCCTACGGGAAAGATTCCGGACAAGCCGGAATAACAAAATGAGGAAGGAATGAGCAGAAGAAAAGATAAGAGGTCCCTCTTTGAGCCGACAATCGTACGGCGGGCGCTGTGGGATTCGGCGATAAAACTCAATCCCCTTTATCAGATCAGGAACCCGGTGATGTTCGTCGTCGAGGTGGGGAGTATTCTCACGACGCTCCTTTTTTTCCAGGCTCTGACCGGCAAAGCCGAAGCCTCGCCCGGCTTCATCCTGCACATTTCCGTCTGGCTCTGGGTCACGGTGCTCTTTGCAAACTTCGCTGAATCCATGGCAGAAGGGCGGGGCAAGGCCCAGGCCGCGGCACTGCGCAGTTCCCGCCAGGATATAGAGGCGAAATTACTCCCCGGTCCCGACAGGAAGTCGAAGATTACCTATGTTCCCTCTTCACAGCTCAGGAAAGGTGATTTCGTCCTTGTCGAGGCGGGCAACACCATCCCCGGAGACGGAGAGGTGGTCGAGGGGGTCGCCTCAGTGAACGAGAGCGCGATCACCGGTGAGAGCGCGCCTGTCATAAGAGAGAGCGGGGGAGACAGGAGCGCGGTCACGGGGGGGACGCAGGTCCTCTCGGACTGGCTGGTCGTGAAAATCACAGCCGACCCTGGAGAGACATTCCTCGATAAAATGATCTCGATGGTTGAGGGCGCAAAACGGCAGAAGACCCCGAATGAAATCTCACTCGACATACTTCTGGCAGGTCTGACGATCATCTTTCTTCTTGTGACTGTGACGTTACTTCCCTTCTCGATTTTTGGCGTCCATGCCGCAGGGCAGGGAAGCCCTGTGACGGTGACCGTCCTCGTTGCGCTCCTGGTCTGTCTGATACCTACCACAATCGGCGGGCTCCTTTCGGCAATCGGCATAGCGGGAATGGACCGTATGATCCAGGCGAATGTCATCGCAATGTCGGGCCGGGCCGTGGAAGCGGCCGGCGACGTCGACGTGCTGCTTCTCGACAAGACCGGAACGATCACCCTCGGCAACCGGCAAGCTACCGCGTTCCTGCCTTCGGCCGGTGTGGATATACAGGCCCTGGCCGATGCCGCCCAGCTGGCCTCTCTTGCGGATGAAACGCCGGAGGGCCGAAGCATTGTAATCCTGGCAAAGGAAAAATATGGCCTCCGCGAGCGGGACATAGAGTCGCTCGGGGCGGTCTTCGTCCCCTTCACGGCGCAGACAAGGATGAGCGGCGTAAACCTGGACAGCCGCGAGATCCGAAAGGGCGCGGCCGATGCGGTAGAAAAATACATCGGGGCACAGGGCGGGACATTCCCTCGGGATGTCCGTTCCATCGTCGACGATATCGCCAAGGAAGGGGCCACGCCGCTTGTGGTGGCCGAAGGGACCAGGGTCCTGGGAGCCATCCGCCTTAACGACATTGTCAAGGGCGGGATACAGGAGCGGTTTGCCGAGATGCGGAATATGGGGATAAAGACGATCATGATCACGGGCGACAACCCGCTCACCGCCGCCGCGATTGCCGCTGAAGCGGGAGTGGACGATTTTCTGGCCGAAGCTTCGCCGGAGACAAAGCTGAAACTCATACGGGAGCATCAGGCAGGCGGCAGGCTTGTTGCGATGACCGGAGACGGCACGAACGACGCACCGGCCCTTGCCCAGGCGGACGTTGCAGTAGCCATGAACACCGGGACCCAGGCCGCTAAGGAGGCGGGCAATTTGGTGGACCTCGACTCAAACCCGACCAAACTCATCGAGATCGTCGAGATCGGCAAGCAGCTTCTGATGACGCGCGGAACGCTCACGACATTCAGCATCGCCAACGATGTCGCAAAATATTTTGCTATTCTGCCGGCCGCGTTCATTTCGATCTATCCGGCGCTGGCCGCACTGAACATCATGCATCTGGCCACGCCGCAAAGCGCGGTGCTTTCGGCAGTGATCTTCAACGCGCTGATAATCATCTTTCTGGTCCCACTCGCGCTCCGAGGCGTAAAATACCGCCCGCTCGGCGCCGAGGCGGTGTTACGCAACAACGCCCTTATCTACGGGGTCGGCGGGCTGATCGTGCCGTTCATAGGCATCAAGCTGATCGACATGCTCATAACGGCCCTGCATATTGTTTGACAGGATGGTTTGGGAGCATGAATGTGCTGTTAAAGATATCAATGCATTCCGGTAACGCCCCCCAACCCCCTCTTAAGCTAAGAGGGGGCGAGGGGGAGTTATGGCAAATCTGTGCCCTCTTGCTTATAAATTTCTCGTTGCTACGGAGAAAAAAATGTTTACTATGATACGTAACGCTTTTATGTCTCTGATACTCTTTACGATACTGGCGGGGTTTGTTTATCCCCTGGTGGTGACCGGGATCGCACAGGCAATTTTCCCGTCCCGGGCAAACGGGAGCATCATAACCCGGGGCGGCAAACCGGTCGGTTCCGCGCTGATAGGTCAACAGTTCGAGGACCCCGGATATTTCTGGGGAAGGCTTTCGGCGACAACTCCCTACCCTTATAACGGAGGATCGTCATCAGGCTCGAACCTCGGCCCGAACAACCCTGAGCTCATGAAAGCCGTGCAGGCAAGGATTCACGCCGTTCGCACCGCAGACCCGGATAACAAAGCCAAAATACCGGTGGACCTGGTCACGGCGTCGGGCAGCGGTCTCGACCCGCATATCAGCCCTGCTGCCGCCGAATACCAGGTGCAGAGGGTGGCAAAGGCACGCGGACTCGATGAAACTACGGTCCGCGCACTGGTCGCAAAGGAGACCCAGGGACGCTGGCTCGGGATTCTGGGCGAGCCTGTCGTTAACGTTCTCAAACTGAATATAGCGCTCGAAGGACTTCCCAAAACGAAAACGATGCGTGTCGTACCATGACCGAGAAAGGCCTAACATGAAAAAAGCGATTGCAGGGTATCTTGCCATTTTGTTACTGTTGGTTATGTTCACAAACCCTTTGACCGTTTTTGCGGTTTCCTATCCTCCTGCTCCCCTCTACCATCAGCAGGCGGGTGAGGAAACCGTCCTGACGGTCGGACAGGCAGTGTACATGTTCCATAGCGGAACAGCCGACGTAAAGAAGAATATCCGTACGAAAGACGTGCTCACCGTGTACAGAATAAACTCATCATGCGAAGTGACGGAAGTAGGAAAGATAAGGGTCATTTCTTATATCGGAGAAACTTACATCAAAGGAGAGGTGATCCAGGGCGAGATTAAGCAAGACGATATCGCAAAAAAGGGAGCGGTTTCATGTCTCATAATCTCGGCCGGGTTGTGCGCTCATATAAAATGAAAGAGCGGTCGTTGCCCGTATGGGTTAAAGGTGGGACAATACCGGTAAGGAGTTCTGTTTTGTTTCATAACGGCACCGCAGGAAAAGATGGAAGAACGCAGGCCTGATCCCGATCGGCTTTTGGACCAGGTGCGCCTGGAAACCGAACGTAGCCGAGAGGGGCAGCTTAAGATATTTTTCGGCGCTGCGCCGGGGGTCGGAAAGACTTACGCGATGCTTGAGGCTGCCCGGCGGAAACGCACAGAGGGCGTTGACGTCCTCATCGGGCTTGTCGAAACTCATGGCCGCAAGGAAACCGAGGCGCTTCTCGAAGGACTTGAAGTCCTGTCCCGCCGCAAAGTTGAGTATCGCGGAACAGTAATGGGAGAGTTTGACCTCGATGCCGCCCTCGCGCGCAAGCCAGCGCTGATTCTGGTTGATGAGCTTGCCCACACTAACGCCCCTGGATCTCGCCACAAGAAACGCTGGCAGGACGTATACGAGCTTCTCGGCGCCGGGATTTCCGTTTATGCCACGTTAAATGTGCAGCACATGGAAAGCCTCAACGACGTGGTTACCCAGATTACGGGAGTCAGCACGCGAGAGACCGTCCCCGATTTTCTCCTCGACCGGGCCGACGAAATCGAGCTTGTGGACCTCCCCCCCGATGATTTGTTGCAGCGGCTTAAAGAGGGCAAGGTTTATGTCCCGGAGCTTGCAGCGCACGCAAGGGAGAAC
>JAKAIZ010000246.1 GCA_021814065.1 Nitrospirota bacterium
GAGGGAATAGGCGTTCAGATAATTTCTCAGGAGCCAGGCATTATCGTCCGCCATCTTCTCGAAATGAGGCACTATCCATGCCTCGTCGGTCGAGTACCGGTGAAACCCTCCACCGATCTGGTCGTGGATTCCTCCCTTTGCCATGGATTCGAGGGTCTTCTCTATGGCATGTCCGAGCGCTTCCGTTCGGCGAAAAAAGTACCTGTTGAGGAGGAATTCAACGGCGCCGGGGGCAGGAAACTTCGGGGCTGAACCGAACCCCCCGTTCTCCGGATCGAACTGGGAGAGAATCGAGGACTCCGCGCGATCAACAAAATCCAGGGTTATCTCACCGGCCGAGGGACCTTCACCCCTGAGTGCCTCAATCAGACTTTCTGCGTACTGATCAATTTCGCCGCGCCTCGACATATAAAAGTCGTAGACGGCTCCCAGGACCTTTTTGAAACCGGGCCGTCCCTGCCTGTCTTCGGGAGGGAAATATGTCCCGCCGAAAAAAGGTTTCCTCTCGGGGGTAAGGAAGACGCTCAGGGGCCAGCCGCTTCCGCTGCCCATCGCCGAAACCGCTCTCTGATAACGCCTGTCTATGTCCGGCCTTTCGTCCCGGTCGAGTTTGATGCTGATGAACCTGTCGTTCAACATCCGCGCTACGTCTTTATCCTCGAAGCACTCTTTAGCCATGACATGACACCAGTGGCACCATATGGCTCCGGTGCTGAGAAATACCGGCTTGTTCTCCTGCCTCGCCCTCTCAAATGCCTCGTCGCACCAGGGATACCAGTCGATCTCCTGCTCAGCGGCATGCCGTAAGTACGGGGACTTTTCCTTGACCAGTCTGTTTACGCCGCGCTCCTTTTCATTTTCCCGTTTCATTTCTGACGAATGTAATCAAGGCCTATTTTTTCTTCAGCATCTTGAGCGTCTCGCGCATGAAGGCCGGGAGGTCCGAAGGCTGCCGCGAGGTGACGAGATTGCCGTCGACGACAACTTCTTTGTCTTCATAAATAGCGCCGGCCTCTTTCATTTCGGCCGCTACCGACTTGTAACATGTTGCGTGTCTCCCCTTCATCAGTCCCGCTGTGATCAGCGTCTGCGGGCCGTGACAGATGGCGGACACCGGCTTCTTCTCCGCGAAAAAGAATTTGGCAATCCCCACCGCCGTCCTGTCTTTCCTTACCGCCTCCGGCGCCTTGCCGCCGGGGAGAATGAGGATGTCGTATTCCTCCGGATCGACCTCTTCAAGGGTTTTATCCACCGCGATCTCGTATCCGTGTTTGCCCTTTATCTTCCCCTTTTTCATGGAAGAAATGTCCACTGATATCCCTTCTTCCTGCAGCCGGTAGTAAGGTGAAAAGAGCTCGAGGTCCTCGAAATTGTCCGCACTGATCATCAATGCCTTCATGGTTTCCTCCTCAGGAGAGAATGAAAAACTAATTACATGCTATCACGGAAGCGGCTATTGTCAAAAAAAGGCGGCCATAGCAGAGTGAAATGTGCACAAAGGCAGGAATTACCCGGAAAAAGAAACTTCCGAACTAGTATCCCGTTCGACAAGGCGGATCGCTCCTACCGGACAGAAGTTCCTGCAGACGCCGCAGCCGAAACAACGCTGAAGGTCGATGACTGCCTTATCGTCCACATCAGAATACCCGATCGCGCCGAACTGGCAGGCTTGTAAGCACTCACCGCATCCGGTGCATTCCGAGTGACCAATCATTGCGGTACTTTCTGCCCTGAACATGATCGGCATCCGGAGCCCTACCGTGCTTCTCATGGCGAGACAGGCTTTTATTTCACAATTGCATATCGCGCCGATAAACGGGGTCTGGAAAGTCCAGATGCTGTGCACCATCCCCTGACGGTCCAAATCCCTTATCTGATCGAGGGCCTGTTCCTTTTGCAGGTGGTCGAACCTGCCGACGTCCGGAGTACCGAAATAATCCATATCCAGATCGCCGAACCAGTCCGACTGTCCGACGCTGATGCCGTAACAGACGCGCTGCTCTTTCTTCTCAACAGCCCACCGGCAGCCGCAGGGCAGCCGTACCGCGCTGTTACAGATCGAAAGTATCATGGCCACTTCTTCGATCGGGACCACCTGGCCGAAATGTATCGATTTCATCTCCGCGATGTAGGGGGCCCTTATCCTGTCGAGCAGCCTCGGGTTCCGCCGGTACATCAGTTCCATGCGGGTGATCTTGCTATTGCCTCCCCCGATATATTCTTTGTAGAAGTTCCTGATCATGGACCTGCGGCCGGGGTCATGCAGCAGTTCCTCAGCGTAATTCTTCGCGTTCAGATACCACTTTTCGCCCTCGCCGTGCTTCGTGCAAAACTCACACATAGCGCTTCCTCATCTTATAATGATAGCAAATGACGGAGGCCTGTCCGGATTATTCGCCCGCCTTCCTCTCACTGATCGGTTTGTAGTCGCACCCCATCCGTCCACAATAATGGCCGACATATTCCGACTCCGGCCGGTAAAGGGCCGGCTTTTCCTGGGCCTCTCCGAATTTCTCTTCGATAATATGGGCGCACCACCCTGAAATCCTCGACACCGCAAAGAGAGGGGTCATAAGATCCTCAGGGACCCCCATCATATGATAGACCGATGCGCTGAAGAAATCGCAGTTCGGCTTTATCGTCTTTTTCCCTCTTTTTTCGAATTCCTCAAGCGCCGCCTCTTCGATCTTCACCGTCAATTCGTACCATTTCTTCTGGCCGAGTTTTTCCCCGAGCGTACGGGACATCTCCTTGAGGATTAAGGCCCTCGGGTCGTTCGTCTTATACACCGCGTGTCCCATACCCATGATCTTCTTTCCCCCGGCAAGCTCTTTCCTCACCCAGCCGGCAACGTCCTTCACTGATTCCAGCTCCGCCAGCATATTCATCACCCGCGCGTTGGCTCCTCCGTGCAAGCTGCCCGACAGCGCCCCCACTCCGGCGGCCGCGCCGGCGTACATATGCGCCCTCGTTGATACGACCTCCCGGCAGGCAAACGTGGAGGCATTGAAGGTATGGTCGGCATGAAGGACTAAACATATGTCGAGGTCGTGCGCAATCTCGGGGTCCGGCTTCGTCCCTTGCAGCTGCCAGAGAAAATTACCCGCGTGGGAAAGGCTTTTGTCGGGCGGAAGCGGATCAAGACCGTTTCTTATCCTGTGCCAGGCAGCCACCACTACCGGGATGCGGGCGATAAGTCTGGCAGCCTTTCTCAAGTTCCCTTCTCTCGTCTCATCTGCAGGTTCGGGATCTGAAATTGCAAGAATGGGGACAGAAGCCTGGAGTACGTCCATCGGGACCGCATGCTTGGGCAATCGGCTCAACGATTCAAAGACGAAAGCCGGAAGCTGTCTCGCCTCCTCTATCTGCGCACTGAAAGAGTCAAGTTCCTCTTTGTCCGGGAGGGCATCGTTCAGAAGAAGCCAGGCTGTTTCGAGAAACGACGACCTTTCGGCCAGCTGCTCTATACGGTATCCGCGGTAAAGAAGTATGCCTTCCTCGCCGTCGATAAAGCTGATCTTCGTATCGGCTACCGTCACCCCCCTCAGCCCGATGTTTTTTACCCGTACTGTTTCCATATCTTCTCCTTCTCATTTGCCTGTGTTTATAGATGGCCTTCGCCGTATCTGCATTGTACCCCTGCGGACATGAAAGTCAATCGACCGAATTGCCTCATCAAAAAACGATACGAAGTTGAATCGTTGCCTCATATAAGAAAACGATACGAAAAATAATCGAAAATAGCCTTCTGTAATCAAGGCGACAGGAGGCAGAAATG
>JAKAIZ010000065.1 GCA_021814065.1 Nitrospirota bacterium
CGGTCCTCAAATGCCTGCGCTTCGCTGGATTAATTCCACCGATGATTTCTATAATAAATAACAGATAATACTCACCCGGGGAGAAACGAATGGCGGAAGTGATGGCAAAGGGCGTGAATTTCCTCTATGCAAAGCGGTTCATCGAGGCAAACTACGGGGCCGAAAAGTGGGAGAAGGTAATTCATTCACTGTCGAAAGGGGACCAGTACATCTGGTCGGAAGGTATCCTCGCCACCCGAAGCTATCCTTTTTCGGCCTTCAAGGCGATGATCGTCTCTCTTTCGAAGGAGTTGGGAACGGTAAGAAATGAAGAGCTTGCGAGGATCTATGAGTATATCGCCGATCAAAGCCTGAACAAGGTATATAAAATCTTTTTCCGTTTTGCAAACCCGTCCTTCGTGATAAAGAATTACCCGAAGCTCTGGGACAACTTCTTCGACACCGGCAGGGTCGGGGTGCCCGTTGCGGAAAAGGGCCGCGCAGTGCTGAAATTTCTCCTCCCGGAGATCTTCCTCGACTGGCTCCCCCCGGCCTGTCTCGGTTATTCGAAGAAGGCAATAGAGATGTCGGGAGGGAAGAATATGACGATGAAGGAACTCGGCAGGCAGCACATGGGCCCAGGTCAGTGGGAGATCTCCTATGAGCTGCTTTGGAGCGAGTGATCGATGAAGGCAAAAGAGCTGAGCGAAAAAGAGCGCTTATGCATCTCCTGCCAGAAGTGCTGTAAGGAGATCTTCATTTACACCCATCCGATTCTCTACAGTTGCCCGACGAACACGGTGGTAGATTTCTACAGGGCCCGAGGATTTGATGTCACGAAGCTGGGGGAAGATGCGCTCATCCTTTCCCTCAAGCATACCTGCCCTCATCTTACACCTGAGGGATGCGATATCTACGAAAAGAGGCCCGAGGCATGTGTCGACTATTCAGGCATAGAGGACTTCGGCGACGACTGTCTCTGGTCGACTCTGAAATGATCGCTCGCAGCCGCTGACCGCGCTCCTTCTGCAGGCGATGACCGATTTCAGGGACTTTGCCCCATAAAAAAACCGGCTTGATTCTAAATCAAGTTTACGGCGGTGGCTGAAACCGCAGGCTAACTACCCCTTCGGCAGGTGCAAATCCTCTTTGAGCTTCTCCGCACAGTCCGGGCAGATGCCATGGGTAAACTCGGCATTCGAATGCTCCGCAATATATGCTTCGACTTGTTTCCAGTATCCCCCGTCGTCGCGTATTTTTTTGCACCAGGCGCAGATGGGCAGGAGCCCGCTCAGTGTCTTGAGATTGGAGAAGGCATCCTCAAGTTCTCTGATAAGCCATTCTTTTTCCATTTCGGCGCGCTTTCGTTCCGCAATCTCTCTCTGGAGCCGCTCGTTCACCGCAGAGATTTCGGTCGTCCGCTCCCTTACGAGCCACTCCAGATGGTTACGGTGTATGTCGAGCTCCTCTTCAATCAGCTTTCGCTTCGTAATGTCCCTTACGATATGGATCACCCCTAAGATCCCGCCGTGACGGTCGAACCGCGGGATCGCCTGGATCTCAATATACATCTTAAGGTGCGGCTCGAACATCTCGACGGAAGCGCTCTTTCCGGTCCGCAGACAGGTACGACCGGGACATCCTTCAGGAGGACATTCGCCGCCGTGATAATATTCGAAACACTTCGCCTTCGAGACGTTCAGAGGGGGAAGCCCCAGCATCGTATCTGCGCTTTTGTTCGCATAAATTATGTTGAAATCCTTGTCATGGACGGTAATCATGTCAGTTATGGTGTTGAATAGGTCGTCCCATTCCTGCCCGGCTGGGACATAGGGCCCCGGTTCATTTTTCGCCGGAGCATCCGGCGACACAAACCCCCCGAAGAAATCCCGCAGTCGTTCCTTTGTTCTGACTTTCATTGTAACCCTTATTTTACCAACGCCAGATTAAAAAAGAATGAAAAAATGATGAAATTATCTTCACTCGGGCAATCATACGAAAGGCTGCGACGGCCGGACTGCAGAAATCAGAGGCGGAAGATGCCGGTCGGGGCCTGCCGGCTGGCAGTGTAAAGGGCGATCGACCCGCCAAGTACCTCCCGGTGCGTTCTCAGGGCCGCTGCAGGATCATTATTTTCCCCGGAAAGATGCGACAGACACGCCCATCTCAGATATCTGCCGGCCAGGAGCAGTTCAGCCGATTCAAGGTTCGAAATATGGCCGCGCGGGCCCTGTATGCGCCGCTTCAGAAAGGCAGGGTAAGGACCGGACTTGAGCATCTCGGTATCATAGTTGCTTTCGATGAAGACCGCATCCAGAGAGGCGACTTCATCGGCCAGCCCCTCGAAGACATGTCCCAGGTCGGTCATGATGCCGAGCCGCTTGGCCTTCGCGCTGATCACAAACACTGAACCGTCCTCGCCGTCATGCGGCGTCGGAAGGGTACGGACCGTAACAGACCCGAACCCGATCTCGTCGCCGGAACGGAAAAAACTGACGTCGCGCAGCCGGCCCAGACAGCATCTTTTCCCGGCCGCCTCCAGAGTTCTTTTCGTAATATAGATGGGAAGGCCGTATTTCCGCTGGTATACGCCGGCATACCGCGCGTGGTCGGAATGGTCATGGGAAATGATCACGGCGCTCACCTCCCTGATATCGCGACCATAGGCGGCAAGCCTCCGCTCCGCGGCAATTCCGCAAATACCGGCATCGAAGAGTAGCTTCATTCCCCCTGTTTCAACGTAAATACAGTTGCCGCTGCTGCCGGACTGAAGGGCTATCGCTATCATAATAATTTCTCAATGAATATAGCAGCTTGACCTGCAGATTGTCACTCTTTTTCTCCCCCGGCGGCAAAGTCAGCAGCAAAACCCGTGATCACCTCAGGGGCCACAGAGCATACAGAGAAAGACAGACAACTTGCGACTACCCCCGGAGGTTCGGCAATCCTCAGTCAGCGGACCGTGCCGGCAGCACTCCGGGTGATTGCGCTAGTTATGTTCGCGCTCATGGAGCGCTATCAGAGGAGACAACAGCCTACTCTTCCTTTTCCCTTATAAAGCCGACCTTTTCTACAGGCACCACTATCCAGCCGCTCTCGGACTCCAGATAAACGTCCTCCTCATTGACCTCGATGAGTTTGCCGGTATAGATCGTTTCTGAGGTGCCCACTTCGACGACCTTCCCGATGAGTTCGATCATATGCCTCCCCGAATTTTTCTTGGTACGTTAAGGTTGCGCACTATTTCGGCGCCTATCAGAAAGATACAAGCCGAATAGAACATCCAGAGAAGGAAAACAATGAACGCTGTCAATGAACCGTAGACCCTGCCGAGGTGCACGACCGATACGACATACCATGTAAATAAATGCTTGGCGATCTCGAGAAAAAGGGCAGTAAAAAATCCGCCGCTGAAGGCGCTGGACGTGCGCACCCGCGCGTTGGGCAGTATTCTGTATACCATCGCCACAGTGACCAGCACCAGAAGGAAGGGGATTACAAATTGTATGAGAAAACCGGTCAGCTTCCCTATTCTCACGCCGGGGAGATACGGCTTGAAGGCGTTCAGCAGCGGCATGACCGACGCGGCGGCAAACGAGAGGAGCAGGAGGACGATGACACATGTCACCACGACAAAGGAGACGAGCAACGAAAAAAACATATGGCGCTTCTTCTTCACTCTGAAGACCGCGTTAAGTGACCTCTCGAGAGAGGCAAACACCTGATAGGAGAGAAGGCCGTACAGGATGAGTCCCCACGTCCCCCTTCCCCGATAAGAGATCAGCTTCATGATCTGCTGTGATATCTCACCGTTAGTAGACGGGAAAGAATGAACCACTTTTTCCAGCACAAACCGGTAGAATTCCGGGTAATGGCCGAGGGAATAACCGAAAAGGGTGATCAGAAACATGCAGAAAGGGAGCAGTGCCATTACCGTGAAGTATGAGAGGGAGCCAGCCAGCATCAGTCCGTCGTCCCTGAAAAAATCGACCACACTCCTGCCCAGCACCTTCGGAACTTTCAAGGCGTCTTTTCTCTTCTTCTTGCCCGCACATATATATTCACCGGCGTGCCCTCGAAGGAAAAATTCTCCCTCAGTCCCTTCTCAATAAATCGCAGGTACTGCTCCTTCACCGCAGCCGGATAATTTGCGAAGACGACAAACCCCGGGGGCTCTTCCCTGACCTGGGTCATGTAATAGAGCTTCACCGCCCTGCCCCGGTAAAGCGGAAGCTGCGCCCGGCCGAGGACTTCACGGAAGAACCTGTTGAGCTCGCCGGTGGGTATCCTTTTCTTCCTCTCCTCGATGATATGGTCGATCACCGGGAAGACCTTGGTAATCCGCTTTCTGGCGACTCCCGATATCGTGATCACCGGCCCGTACTGCGAAAACCATATTTTTCGTTCGAGCTCGGGGATAATGCGTTTGAACGTGTCCTCCGGCTCGTCGATAAGGTCCCACTTGTTCAAAAGAAACAGCGCGCCTTTTCCGTATTCCTTCACGATCCCCGCAATCTTCACGTCTTGTTCTGTAATCCCTGCGGACGCATCCAGGACGACGAGCGCCACGTCGCAGCGTTCTATGCTCCGTATCGCCCTGACCATCGCGAACCGCTCGATCGAATATCCGATCTTTCCCTTTTTGCGCAGTCCTGCCGTATCTATCATCAGATATTTTTTCCCGTGGTAACTGCAGAGGCTGTCCACGGAATCCCTTGTCGTTCCCGCTACCGGACTGACCAGCATCCTTTTTTTCCCGAGCAGGGCATTTACCAGGGTGGACTTTCCGACATTTGGCCTTCCTACCACCGCAATACGGGGATACTCCGCAGCCTCGGCAAAGTATTCGGGCAGCATGGAGGAGAGCCTCTCCATAAACTCCTCGTACCCGTGTCCCGTTGCCGCGGAGACAGGCCAAAGGTCTTCGGTCCCTATTTGATAGAAATCGTAAAGCCTTTCATCTCTCGAAGGAGCGTCTATCTTGTTCACCGCCCAGAGGATCTTCTTACCGGAGGCACGCAGGAGTCTGGCCAGTTCCATATCCGCAGGAGTAAGGCCGTCCTTCCCGTCAAGGAGGTGGACAATGATGTCCCCTTCCTCTATGGCAAAAATTGCCTGTTCTTTTGCCTGGGCGAAGATATCTTCCGGAGGGTCCGGATAAAAGCCTCCGGTGTCAACAACCATAAACACCTTGTCTTCCCACCTTGCATCCAGATAATTCCTGTCCCTGGTAACGCCGGGGATGTCCTCCACAATCGCCGCATGACTTCCTGTAATGCGGTTAAATAATGTGGATTTCCCAACATTCGGCCTGCCAACTATCACTACTACCGGTTTTGCCATGCCGTTATTTTACTATAAATACCTCCGGAATAATCGCTTTCCCGGCTTTACGGCAACTGAGAGTTTTCAAGCACTATGGGTGAAAAAACAAACTTAAAGTTCCGGTTAACATATCAGGCCCCAATAAATTGATTTCGCCTCGCCGGGTAGTTCTCAGCGCTAAATACTTATCTTTTAAAATCAAGCCGTTTACCACAGTAAGATAACCCATTTTTTCCTCCCTGTCTCAAAACGAGGCATGGAATTTGCTGAATACGCTACGGAACATTTTCGTCATGATAATAAAAACGAAGATAATTACGATCATCGCCCTTACTATCATACTTACCGTAGGGACCACGACGGCCGTGCTCATAAAGATGCAGAATGACAGAATGATTGCGTCAAAGCTCCAGGACACTGAAATTCTGTGCGACGTCATCGAAAGGACGATCGACAGTGCAATGACGGAGGGCAAGACCGCCGAAGTGCAAAGGATCCTCGTAAGTGTAGGGAAAAGCAGGGAAATTCTGAGTCTGAGGATACTTTCTCCTGACGGCATGGTCCTGAAGTCGACAAAAGACGTTGAGATCGGCTCACGATCCGCGGATTTTCTTAAGAGCTATTTCAGCGGCGGCGAGAAGCCGAGGCTTGTGAACGAGACAACTATCAACTACTTTCACGGCATAAAGAACAGGCCTGAGTGCTTCCGCTGTCATGGAAGCCGCAACGGGATTATCGGGTTTATCCAGATCAAACACGACATTTCCAGGAATATCACGACATTTCTTTCTATCAAACGGCTTCTTGTCTTCTCCGGTCTTGCGATCGTCCTTCTCGTTTCGGTCATTCTAAGTATGCTGTTTTCTCGTCTCGTCATGAACCCGCTGAAGAGTCTGCTGTCGGCTATCAATAACGTGGAGGCAGGCAACTGGCAGACAACCGTGAAGATCGACAGCAACGATGAACTCGGCATCATAGGATCTTCCTTCAACAAAATGATCCAGGAGATAAACAACCTCTACAAGAAAAACATCGCGAAAGAGCGCGAGCTTTCGAAGATAAAGGTTGATCTTGAGCACAAGTCTAAACTTGAAAACCTCAACGGCCAGCTCGAATTCAAACTGAAGGAACTCGAGACCGCCAATAAGGCGATCACATCACTTTCGCGGGAGGTGAAGAACAAGAACATCGAGCTCGAAAAAGCGGTAGAACGGCTGAAAAAAATCAACGAGATCGGGAGAATTCTCTCGTCGATTATAGAACCCAATGAACTGATGAGGATCATCATCCAGACTACGGCGGACCTGCTCAGGGCCGAAAGCGTAACTCTGCATCTTCGCAACTCTCATAAACCGGCCATAACCATTCAGTACAAAAGGGGAGCTGCACTCGAAAGCGTTCCGGATTTCTCCCTCGAAATGAACAGGGAATTCAATGACATCTTTTCCCACGGCAAGCCGGTAATTCTTTCGTACCAACTGGACGGTGACACCGGCATCCCTGCATGCGGGCAGAAGATCGGCGTACCGCTTAGGATGAAAGGACAGATTATCGGGGCAATGATGCTCGAAAACGGCAATAACTGCGGCTCGTTCACCGAAGACGAGATCGAGTTGCTCACTACCCTTTCGAACCAGGCGATGGTCGCGATCGAAAACGCGTGGTTGTATGATAGCGTGAAAACGAACTATTTCGCGACGATCCAGTCCCTCGTCAACGCCCTCGAGGCGAGCGACAGGTTTACCAAAGGTCATTCCGAAAGGGTCAGGATGCTCTCCGTAGAACTCGGCAAATACATCGGCCTCGACTTCAGAGAACTGGAACTGCTGGAGCATGCCTCGATACTGCACGACATAGGCAAAATCGGCATCGACAATTTCATACTTCAGAAGCAAGGCAAGCTCACGTCGAAGGAATATAGTCTGATCAAGACGCATCCCATTATCGGAGATGAAATCCTCGGTCCGATTGAAACACTTGAGACTGTCAGAAAGACGATCATTCAGCACCATGAACGCTACGACGGCAACGGCTATCCCTATGGCCTGAGGGGAGACGAGATATCCCTGAAGTCCAAGATACTTTCGGTGGTCGATACCTTCGATGCTATGATGACGGACCGGCCTTACAGGAAGGCCTTGTCCCTCAGTTCGGTCAAGGAGGAACTCATGACAAACGCAGGGACCCAATTTGACCCTTATGTGGCGGAGGCCTTCGTGGACATGCTCAACGCATCAGGCGATACGCTCCTTGCCGCTGCCGGATATACGACGGTCTTCATTCCCGGTTGACCCGGGGCCGCCCTCTTCCTTTTTCCAGCCCCCGCTTGTTGCATGCGCACCCGTTGGGTTATTATTACTGAAATCATTCCATGCTGAAAAAAAGGTTGATCGGGATATCTGCCGCGCTCGCCGCAGTCGTCGCTGCGGGGACAGGCGGCTATGTAATCATGGAGGGATGGCCGCCGCTCGATGCATTGTATATGACGGTGATCACCATCTCATCCGTGGGCTTTATGGAGGTACACCCGCTTTCGGACAGGGCGCGGATATTCACCGTATTTCTCATTCTTTGCGGCTCGGGGATCCTGATTTATGCGGTCTCTATTGTGACCGCCTTTATCGTGGAAGGAGAACTGACCGACGTTCTCAGGAGGAGAAAAATGAACAACAGGATAACGCTTCTGGACCGTCATTACATCGTCTGCGGCGCAGATCTCACCGGCAGGTATGCGATCGAAGAACTCGTAAAGACAAAAAGGGCCTTTGTCGTAATAGAGAAGGATCCCGAAAAGATCCGTCGCCTTTCGGAGCAGGACACCCTGTGCATAGAAGGAGACGCTACCCACGATGGAGTATTGCTCAAGGCCGGTATTGCGAAGGCAAAGGGCCTCGTCACTGCGCTCCACTCCGATGCCGAAAATCTTTTCGTCGTGATCACGGCGAAGCGATTAAACCCCGCCCTCAGGGTCATCTCAAAAGCGGTCGAGGAAGAGTCCGAGCAGAAGATACGTATGGTCGGGGCCGACGGGGTCGTGATGCCGGACTTTATAGGCGGATTGAGGATGGTGTCCGAGATGGTGCGGCCTTCGGTGGTAAACTTCCTGGACAGCATGCTGCGGTCGAGGGACAAGACCGTGCGGGTTGAAGAGATCGTGATAGAACCTGCCTCTCCCTTTGCGGGAAAGGTCCTCTCTGAAACCGGGCTTCATGAGATGGAGGACCTGTCGATTGTCGCCCTGAAGGGGGGAAAGGACGATGCCTATACATTTAATCCTTCCCGCGGAACAGTGCTGGCCGAAGGTCACGTACTCATCGTCATGGGCAACGTCGACCGGATAAGGGATGCATCCCACAGGATCAATCCGTCCGGAAACTCCTGAAGTCCCGATCGATGTCCCTTATGAATTCCCCTCTGCCGCGGCTTCGGCAAGTTCTTCCAGTCCGCTGCCCACTTCCTCGTATACCCTCTCCCATCCTGCACCATTGAGGTCGAGTTCAAAGCCGTCAGAAAAAAACTTTATTGTCTTCTTCCTTTTTTTCTGAAGGTCGAAGATATGGGCAGGCTGCAGGGGCGTATCGGACGAAAAAACGACGCGCACCTTTCCCCTCAGTTCCTGGATCCTGGTGATCGATAGTCTTTTTGCGAGTATCTTCAGTCTCATGATCCTGAGGAGATTGCAGACTTCCCCGGGAAGAGTCCCGAACCTGTCCGCCAGTTCACCCTCAAAATCCGTGATCTCTTTTTCGGTCTTCAACGATGCTATCCTACGGTAAAAGCTGAGCCGCAAGGTCACTTCCCCGATGTATTCTTCTGGGATGAAGGCCGATGCCTTCAGTTCGATCACAGGCTCCGCCTCCTCCTTTATCTCCGCTCCTTTCAGTTCGGCGACCGCCTTTTCGAGCATCTCGATATAGAGTTCGAATCCGATCTCGTTGATATGTCCAGACTGCTCCGCCCCGAATATCTCCCCTGCGCCCCTGATTTCGAGGTCTTTCAGCGCGAGCCTGAAGCCAGCGCCAAGGTAGCTCATCTCCTGAACCGCCTGAAGCCGCTTTCTCGCCTCTTCGGTAAGGACCGGTTCGGGCGGCGCAAGGAAATAGGCATACCCCTTCAGACTCGACCTGCCCACTCTCCCCCTCAGTTGGTAGAGATCGGCCAGCCCCATCTTGTCGGCCCTGTTGATGATGATCGTGTTCGCCCGGGGAATGTCGAGCCCCGATCCTATGATCGCAGTAGAAACGAGGACGTTTATTTCTCCGGCAAAAAATCTGTGCATGACGCTTTCGAGTTCCTTTTCCGGCATCTGTCCGTGGGCCACGCCGATGGCCGCCTCCGGGACAAGTTCCTGGACCCGGCGGGCTATCTTATGGATGTCGGATATTCTGTTGTGCACGAAAAAGACCTGACCGTTTCGCTGCAATTCGGCGTCGATCGCCTGTCTGACGAGATCGTCATGAAAAACGCTGACCACGCTTTTCACCGAGAGCCTTTCTTCGGGCGGCGTCTCGATCACGCTTATGTTCCGTATCCCCGAGAGTGCCATGTGCAGGGTCCGGGGGATGGGCGTCGCGGTAAGCGTAAGGACATCGATGTTCCTGCGCATCTCTTTTATCTTCTCCTTCTGTCCGACCCCGAACCGGTGCTCCTCATCGATGACCAGCAGCCCGAGCCGGCTGAATTCGGCCTTCCTGGAGAGAAGCCCGTGTGTGCCGATGACGATATCGTTCTCTCCCTTTGCAGCGCGCTTAAGGGTCTGCTCGATCTCTTTCCGGGACTTGAACCTGCTGATGAAGTCAATGGTCACAGGGAAGCCCGAGAAGCGTTCCCCGAATGTCCTGTAGTGCTGCTCAGCAAGGATCGTCGTCGGCACAAGCACGGCCACCTGCCTGTTGTCGTAAACCGCCTTGAATGCCGCGCGCATCGCCACCTCGGTCTTTCCATATCCGACATCACCGCAGAGAAGTCTGTCCATCGGCATCTCCGATTCCATGTCCTTTTTGATCTCTTCGATCGCCTTCAACTGGTCGGGTGTCTCCTCGTAGGCGAAAAAACTGTCGAACTCCCTGTGCAGGTCTGTATCCGGCGTGAACGTGAAGCCCCGGGCGACACGTCTGTCAGCATAGAGCGCAAGAAGCTTCGCAGCCATTTCATGAATTCTCTTTCTTGCACGCTCCTTCTTTTTTTGCCACGTCTTGCCCCCCAGCCTGTCGATCTTCGGGGTAACGCCTTCCTCCGAACGGTATTTCGAGATTTTCTCGATAGACTGCACCGGGATATAGAGCCGGCCGTCTTCGTATTCGATAAGCATCATCTCCAGTGCGCTGCCGCCGCTGCTCTGCATAGCGACGCCGGAGAACCTTCCCACACCGTGGTCTCTGTGGACAACAAAGTCCCCGGGAGAGATATCATCGAGCGAAACGAGCAGATTCGTGATCTTAGACTTTTTTATCGGCCGGAAGACGGGCCTCTCGCCGAAAAGCTCTTTTTCGGTCAAGATGGCGAGCCCCTGCATGAAAAGACCGGAAGACAGCTTCCCAACGACTATGGCGACGTTTCCTCCGTATCCGCTCACCTCCGCCACGTCGATCACCGGGACGATCATGTCCCTTTCCCTGAAGAGGTCCCGGAGGCGCTCGGACTGTCCCGTTGACGATGCGACGATCAGCACCTTGTTGTCCGCCGAAAGTTCGCCGATGGTGCCGGACAGGGCGTCAATGCCTTTTCGTTCGTTCGGCAGGATGCCGAGCCCCTTGATCGAAAGCATTCCGGCATCGACCTGCGGGATTGACGATAATTCGTTTTGCTCCGCAACCTCTTCTTCGTCACCGGAACCGGTTCCGCCGGCCCCGAACGAGTACCGCGAAAGATATACCGTGTCTTCCGGAAATCCCGCGCTGTCCGAAGCCGGATAGAGACAAAAGAACTTTTTCCCCGTCATCACTTCGCTCAGGCCCTTCACCTCGTCGGACTCCCGGGCCGGGAGCAGAAGAAATTCGTCTATATTGGCGGTCGACCTCTGTGTCTCTATGTCGAAGGTCCTGATTCTTTCTATCTCGTCCCCGAAGAACTCAACCCTCACCGGGTCTCCGTAAGTCGAAGGAAAGACGTCGATAACCCATTCCCTCCTGCTGTACTCGCCCTTTTCCGCAACCATCGCCTCCCGGCTGTAGCCGAAGCTTACCAGCATCTCTTCCAGGGCCGAACGGTCTGTGGACGCTCCCTTTTTCAAGAGCAGCATATTCTCCGCGAGAGACCCACCGTCCCATAAAGTCGAATACAGGTTTTTTGACGAAGTCGTAATGGAATCATATCCTCTGAGGCTATACATGATGTCGGTCCTTGTACCGGAGGCATCAGGACCGTCGGGGTCGGGGAGAAAAAAGACGGGCCCGGCTGATCCGGTCAGGGTCCTGTAAAAAAGGATGTCCTTCTGGAGGGCACGGGCGGAGGATTCGTCATTTTCGACCGCCGCAAAGGGATTTTCCTGGACGGCAAGAAAAAGGGCAGCCGCCGAGCCGGTAAGATTGAAGACGCGACAGGGGCCGGTCAATGAGATATGGAAGCGATCTCTGATTAAGGACGCGATATTCAATGATTATTGATGGGCACTGATTATCTTTTCGATGATTCGGGTTGTCGAAGCGCCCTTCACATATGGAAGACTGTACGTCTCCTTCGCGACATCGGATCCGACAATATCTTCTTTCTTCCAGTCCCCGCCCTTGACGAGCACATCGGGCTTCAGGGATTTGATCAGACTGTAGGGCGTCTTCTCATCGAAGATCGTCACATAGTCGACCATGCAGAGCGCTTCCAGTACCACCGCCCGGTCGCGTTCCCGGTTGACCGGTCTTCCCGGCTTTATGCGGGAGACGGAACGGTCGGAATTGATGCCGACAACCAGCACATCCCCCATCCTCTTCGCCTGTCGCAGATATCTGACGTGGCCCTTGTGGAGAATGTCGAAGCAGCCGTTCGTAAAGACAATCTTCTTCCCCCCGCTCTTCAGCCTCCGGCAGATGGCGATCAGGTCCTTTCTCGAACAAAGCTTTCTCATGCGATCACACCTATCTCGCGCAATTTCGACACCGCCTTTTCCAGGATCGCCCTGTCACCCCTGAAACTGACCTTTTGGAGCGCCTCGTCTATCGGATACCATACGGCCTCATCCACCTCGAAGTCATGCTGGGAGGTATTGCCCTCCATGTATTCCATGAGATAGAAATAAACCGTCTTCCTGCATTTCGAATTTTCACCGCGTATGTAATACCAGTAGGTGATGTCCCCCAGTTTGTCAACAATCCTGCCGGAGAGGCCCGACTCCTCCCTCACTTCGCGCACGGCGGTAAGTTCCGGCGTCTCGCCCTTGTCCACGATTCCCTTCGGCAGGCACCAGAATCTGCCGCCCCGCACAGAGACGAGCGCGACTTCGACAACGCCCTCTGTCTTCCGGTAGATGACCCCGCCGGAGGAGGTTTGGCGTTTCAAAGAAGCCGGTTTCATTCCCCGTCGTCGCCAGTGGCCTGACTGTAATGTGAAAGAGATGCAACAACGTCGCCGCGCAATCTCAGAGGCCTCAGATTTCGGCCGACACAGCCAAGTTTCACCGTTCCGTCGACAAGTCGCTCGCCCGTGCTCTCCCTTACCACCCTGTGTCCGAAGACGATCGAAGCAGGTCCCAGTTTGTCGACAGAGGTTTCGATGACGAGCACGTCTCCGTATCTCCCGGGCGAGAGATATTTAATAAACGCCTCGGCAACGACAAAAAGCCTTCCCTCTTCCATAAGCCCTTTCATACTTATCCCCCCGGCCTCGAGCAGTTCAGTCCGCGCCCGTTCAAAATATCTGAGATAATTCGCATAGTACACGACACCCCCGCAGTCTGTGTCTTCGTAGTAAATCCTCACTTTATAAAGATGCTTCATCATGGGAGCATCTTACCGGTAATGAGCCGCAGGATATCGTTGTAGAGCGCGAAGACCATAAGCGTGACCAGCAGGGCAAGCCCTACGCGCTGGGCGACCGCGAGTACTTTTTCGCTGAGCGGTTTCCCTCTCAGACACTCGATCCCGAGGAACATCAGGTGCCCCCCGTCAAGCAAAGGTATCGGCAGGATATTCAGGACACCCAGGTTTATGCTGATCACGGCCATGAAGGTGAAATAATTCATCGCTCCCTGCGAAGCCTGCTTCCCGGCCATCTGGAATATCATGATCGGCCCGCCGATCGTGTCGGCAGGGATGATATGCTGGATCAGTTTTACGATGAACACGATCGTCAGCGCCGAGAGCTCCCATGTCCTTTCGACCGCAAGCACCAGGGATTTCGGCACGTTCACCCTCTGCACGCCGGTCTCGCCGGACGGCGCGATCCCGATCAGCCCCACTTCAGTGCTTTGTCCGAAAATATCTTTCACCGCCTTCTTCTCCGGCGTAATAAGAATATCGAATGTGGACGAATCCCTCCCGATCTTCATCTTCAGCTGTTTTCCCGCGCTGGTATGGATCATCGCCGTCATGTCGTCCCACCTCTTTATGGGACTGCCGTTGATCTCCTCTATCCGGTCGCCCTTTTTCAGACCCATCTTGTATGCAGGAGAGTCGGCGGTCACCTCCCCGACAACCGGAAGCAGATACGGCACACCGTTCGCAAAGATGAAAAAGAAGACGACCGCGGCAAACAATAGATTGAAAAGAGGCCCGGCAAAGACGATCGTGAATCTCTTCCACACCGGCTGGAAGTTAAAGGCCCTTTTCTTCTCGGTCTCCGGAAGCTCCTCACCCGGCTCCTCACCGAGCATCTTTACGTATCCGCCGAGCGGGACCGCGGAAATCACATACTCGGTCTCCCCATAAGTCTTCCCTACGATCGTAGGCCCGAAGCCGAGCGAAAATTTCAGCACCTTCACTCCGAGCATCTTCGCAAAGAGGAAGTGGCCGAATTCATGGACAAAAATAAGGATCCCAAGGAGGACCAGCGCGTAGATCATTGTCATTTTTCCGACTCCTTTACAAGTTTATCGGCGTTCTCTCTCGCCCGCCGGTCCGCATCAAGCACATCTTCCAGTTTAGTGACGGACCCGACCTCATGGCCGTCCATAGTTTCCCTGATTACGCGGGGTATGTCGCGGAACCCGATCCTGCCGTCCAGAAACGCGTGCACCGCGACTTCGTTCGCCGCGTTCAGCACACTGGGCATCGTGCCGCCTTCGCCCAGCGCCTCATATGCATACGAAAGACATGGGAAGGTTTCGTAGTCGGGCGGATGGAAGGTAAGTGTACCCACCCGATCGAGTTCGAGTCCGGGTATCGGGTCATCGATCCTCTCGGGATACGACAGCGCATAGGATATCGGTCCCCGCATATCGGGCACCGAGAGTTGCGCGAGGCAACTCCTGTCGATAAATTCGACCAGCGAATGCACGATGCTCTGGGGATGAATCAGGACGCTCACCCTTTCCGCGGGCATATCGAAAAGCCTGCACGCCTCTATCACCTCGAGTCCCTTGTTCATCAGTGTTGCCGAATCGATCGTGATCTTCCTGCCCATGCTCCAGTTGGGATGTCTCAGCGCATCTTCCGCAGTAATTTCGCTCAGTTCATCCTTTCTTCTGTCGAAAAAAGGGCCGCCAGACGCGGTAAGGATGATCCTTCTGATCCCCGTTCTTTTTCGGCCCTCGATGCACTGAAAGACAGCGCTGTGCTCGCTGTCTACGGGGATGATCCTAACGCCCAGCCTCTTCGCCTCGGCCATCACTATCTCGCCCGCCATCACGAGAGACTCCTTGTTCGCAAGACCGATCTCCTTGCCGGCGCGGATCGCCGAGATAGTCGGCATGAGACCGGCCGCCCCGACGATCGACGAGAGGACAAAATCCGAGTCGCGGTAGGAAGCGACCGAGTTTATCCCTTCCGGGCCGCAGAGGATCTCGATGCCGTTGACTCTTTTGCTCAGCGCATCGGCGGTCTTCCTGTCGGCGACACCGACGACTTCGGGAGCAAACGCCCGTATCTGCCGCTCAAAAAGATCGATGTTTCTTCCGGCCGTGAGGGCGACGACCTTAAAGTCCTCCCTCCTCTTTTCGACCACATCGAGTGTGCTGCGCCCTATCGAGCCCGTAGAGCCGAGGATCGTAATTCTTTTCATCTCTTCAATTATACTAAAATACTCTTCTGCGGTGTGCCGCGAAAGCGCCTTGTCAAGCGCAAAGGGTCAGTTGATCAGCCCGAGCCCCACGCTCAGCCAGTAGAAAACCGGTCCTGCAAAGGTCACGCTGTCCAGTTTATCCAGCATTCCGCCGTGGCCCGGCAGAATGTTGCTGGAGTCCTTAATCCCTGCGTCCCGTTTGAACATCGACTCCACAAGGTCGCCTACAATACTTGCGGCGCCTACCGTCAAACCGAGGAGGACCGAATGCGTAAGGGACACCTGAGGGAGCAGGACGGCCCTGATGAAGACCGCCCCGACCGCGCCGCCTGCCAGGGACCCCACTGCGCCGGCAACGGTCTTGTTCGGACTCACCTCAACATAGAGTTTTCTTTTGCCAAATCCTTTTCCTATATAATAGGCCAAACTGTCCGAAACCCAGACAGATACGTAAAGCATCACGATCCACGCCGGCCCGCTTCGCACAAGGTCGAGTTGGAAAGTGAGAAGCCCGGGGATATAGAGAAGGCCAAGGATCACCGCCGACACATCCCTCAATGATGAGGAGGGGTCTCTTTTTATGACGAGCCTGATCCCCATCAAACTCAGAGTGCTCAGCAGCAATGCGTCCGCAAAAAGATGTCGTGCCGTGAAAAAAACGGCAAGAAGCGCCGCCCCGCAAGCCACTCCGGCGTATCTCAGTACGGCCCCGATCCGGAACATCGAGTAGAATTCTATAAGCGCAATCGTTGACACAAAGACCAGAAGAAAAAGGAAATATTCGGCCCGGAGAAACATAATATAGAAATAGAGAAGCGGCACCAGTATCGCCGCTACGATCAACCGTTTATAATGCATTCGATTTCGCGGATATGGCCCCGAAGCGCCGTTCCCTCCCCTGATAATCCTGTATCGCGATCATCAACTCCTCCCGGTCGAAATCGGGCCAGAGCGTGTCGGTGAAATAAAACTCCGTATAGGCGCTCTGCCAGAGCAGGAAATTGCTCAGTCTGCGCTCCCCGCTTGTCCTGATGATCAGGTCGGGGTTCGGAATCCCGTTGGTGTCGAGATACCGGGAAAACATCTCCTCCGTCACCTCCTCGGACTTGGATCCCGACTCCATCATCTTCCGTACCGCCCTGATGATCTCATTCCTGCCGCTGTAGCTGAGCGCGGTCACGAGCATCATCCCCTTGTTGGAGACGGTTTTCTGTTCGGTCTCCCTGACAAGCGCCCGTATATTGTCGGGAAGCCTCCATATCTCGCCGATCACCCGAAATACCACATCTTGCTTCATCAGCACCGCCAGTTCCTTCTTGAGGTACATCTCAAGCAGCTTCATCAAGGTCGAGACCTCGGACGAAGGACGCCCCCAGTTTTCCGTCGAAAAGGTATAGAGGGTGAGGCACTTGATGCCGAGTTCGGCCGAGCACTCAATGATTTCCTTCGCCCTTTCGGCCCCTACCCTGTGTCCCTCGATCCTCGGGAGTCCCCTGAGCTGTGCCCATCTGCCGTTGCCGTCCATAATAATGCCCACATGGGCCGGCATTTTCCCTGAAATACTCATTCCCTTTACCTCCCTGTGATGGAGTAGACATATAATACTACTCCGAGAGGGTTTTCGCCCTTGAGGATTTTGTCGAACTTGACTCCCATGAAGGGGCTGGTCAGGACCATCACCTTGTCGCCCGCAAGTGCATAGTCCTGAATGCTCCCCCTGATGTTATCGATCAGCACGCTCTCTTCCATCGAAAAACCGTTCCACCAATAGTCCTTTATCTGAGATTTCTTATAGCCGATGCCTTTCGCCATCTCGACAAGCGGGACCCTGTTTACGGCGAGCACCTCCCGGTTTCTCTGGATAAGCCTGTCCTTCACCGACCAGGAGCCGGATCCCGAATAGATGGCCCCGGTCTCATGCTTCTTGAAAGTCGTCAAAAAACCGCCGTTGCCCATTGCGCTCCTCCAGATCC
>JAKAIZ010000247.1 GCA_021814065.1 Nitrospirota bacterium
GTTCGATATCAGAGAGGGCCGACCGGATTTCGGCTATATCGGGAGGGGAGCCCCCGTCGTTGACGAGGACCGCCTCAAGCGGCCGGTACGTCTGGCCGGCAAGGCTCCTGATTGCGTTGAGCAGCAGCCGGGGCCTGTCTTTCGTTCTTATGATGACTGATACGAGGGGGTTGTCCGTGTTCAATGTGAGGCATCCGTATGCCGGGGGCCGGTCTCGCTCCGGGAGGCATCATCCAGATTGTGCGTCTCCTTGACAAAGAAAAGCGGCCTGCCCTTCACCTCCATGTAAATCTTCCCGATATATTCGCCGATAAGACCCAGAAAAAGGATGTTCAGTCCGCCGATGAAGAAGAGGGGAATTACCGTCGAGGTCCAGCCCGGGACCGTTCTGCCGGCGAATTTTTCGTACAGGGCCCAGACTACCAGCGCAAGGGACGCGCATGAGATCACAAGCCCGGTGAGGGACGCCAGCCTCAGAGGCACATTACTGAACGAGGTGATCCCCTCCCAGGCGAAAGAGAGCATCTTCCCCAGCGGGTATTTTGTATCGCCAGCGTGCCGCTCCTGTCTTTCGTAGTAGACAATCTCCTGGTCGAATCCGAGATAGGGAAAGATCCCCCGGAGGAAGATATTCGTCTCCCTGATGCTTCTGAAGGCCTCAACCACCCTGCGCGAGATGAGGCGGTAGTCCGCATGGTCATAGATTAGGTCCACGCCCATGGTCTGCATCATCCTGTAGAAAAACCTGGCGGTCGCTTTCTTGAAAAAAGTGTCTTTTTTCCGCAACGTCCGTACTGCGTAGACTATATCCCTGCCCTTGCGATAGTGTCCGATCATTTCCGGCACCAGTTCCGGCGGGTCCTGCAGGTCCGCATCGAGGCTTACGACCGCATCTCCGGAGGCATGGAGGAGGCCTGCCGCCAGCGCGCGCTGATGGCCGAAGTTCCGGCTTAACGAGACGACCTTAACCCTTGGAGACTCCAGGGCAAGGGTCCTTAGGATCTGCAGTGAGCGGTCACGGGAGCCGTCATCGACAAAGACGATCTCATGGTCATCGATCAGGCCTTTCCCGGTCAGTCCGGCAACCACCTCAGAAAGCCTGGCGTAGGTGGTCTCAATGACGGCTTCTTCATTGAAGAGGGGGATGACAATGCTGAGTTTCATTGCGCTCTCGGCACCGCATTGCAAGATTTACATTCAGCATAAATATTCATATAATAAGTTGGTTAACTGAGGGATCGTATGGGACAATATCCTATTGAAGAGAAAAAAGTCAACCGGCGAAGGACGCCGCTCGGACGCTACGTGTCCTCTCTTTGTCCCCTGTCGGGGATTTCTTGTTGTTTCTTCCCAGGGACGATTGCGCGTGCGGCAGGGGACCGAAAAACCCATCGCGTCCGCTAAGAACATGAACAGGGTGGGCAGCTCAGAAACGAAATCATTTCTTGACACGCTCGTCGCAAGTCTCCTGGCGATTGGATTTATCGTTTTCCTCGTGCTCATGGGTTCCAGGGCAGGCATGAGCTTTGACGCGTCCTACAATCTCGTCTCCTACCAGAACCTCTTTGACGGGAAAGGCTTTGTGTACGACTACGCCGGCAAACACATACCTTTCGATCCGGCCATCAGCACGGGGCCTGAATTGTATCTCCCGGTGCTTGCCGTCTGGAAGGTGACGGGACACTCGGGCTACGCCGCATCCGTGTATGTCGTCATTGCCTATTATGCACTGTATTTGGGATTCCTGATTTTTTATGTGCTCAAGACCTCTTCAAATAAAACCTTCTCCGTCTTTGGATTTATTCTTCTGTTTCTCTGCAGCGGCTCACTTTTTAGCAACCAGATGGCCGTGATCCCCCTCGGGGAAATCGCCGCCTGTTTCCTGGGCTTCTGCGGGATCTTTCTGCTCAGTCGCAAGAAACTTGCCGGGGGATTCGTACTCTTGGGACTGGCCCTCGATCTCAAGACTAACGTCATAGTCGCGCTCGTCCCTGTTGTAGCTCTGTTCCTCGTGTCGACCTTCATCATAGCGCAGCCAAGAGGCCGGAAATGGAGCGACGTCTTCAAAACAATATGTAGACCAGCGCTGCTTTCGCTTCTGATATTTGTCCCCCATGTTATCTCCGCAAATGTTGCTCCCGCGCTCGTGCTCGGGCCTCATGAGGCGACGGTCCATTACGATGTCCAGAAGGAAAGATTCCGCTTTGAGAAGAGGCGGGCTTTTGCGCAGATAGCGGATTTCAAGGACAATTTCAACAGAGTAGGGTTCAGCCGCTTTGCTTCGAAGGTAAAAGAAAAGATCACCCTGTTGAAGGACTGGCAGGGGGAAAACTATTTGTCGCTCGCGCTCTTTGGCATCCTCCTCATATTCTTCATTCTTTTCTCACACCGCGAGCGGCACTATGCTTTTTATCTTTTCAGTTTCTCCTTCTTCATCGCCCTCTGGTGGATCGCTGCGCCTTACGATGCGTGGTATCGGTATTTTCTTCCTGCGCAATTCATGTTTCTGATTGGCATTGTGTCTCTCATCCCGAGCCTGATGGAAGAGAAAAAGATCGGTTCATTCATCATAGTGCTTGCCGTCCTTATGCTGTTTGTCCCCCAGTTTTCTTCAACTGCGATCAAGGGCAGTCTCGATGCAACTGACAAGCAGAACATGATGAAGATGAAGGACTATATCCAACACATCGACGGAAAGGATGTATTTGCCTACGGCTGGTTCCAAAACCCGCAGCTCATGTTGCTGACGGGTAAGCGGTTTCAGGATTTCACTGATAAGAGGAAAATCGCCGATGCCCTGCGGAGCGGCAAAGAGATATTCCTGCTTACCTCGGTCGAATGTCTTCACTACAGCGAGGTAAAGAAAGAGGTGGAGTCGGCGACAAAGAACTTCGCTCTGGTGAAGGAATACGGCAATAATCGACTTTATAGAATCAGATAAGGCATTTCAACCTCTTTGCCGGATCTACTGAAAAGACCCTCATTGCCGCCGGCAAGTATCTCACTATACACCATTTCATAACCTTCGACCATCTTCTCCGGGTCGAACTTTCTGACCGCTTCCGATACCCGTCCGCGATGCTCGGAGTATAATTTTTCGTTTGTCGCATACTCAGAAATGAGTTCCGCGATTCGCTTGACCGGGAGCTTCCAGTCCTCAAGAGCGAACACGCTGCCCGCCGGCCCGGACGCGGTTTCGATCATCTTCGCCGTTTCGCCGATATCGCTGGCCAGCACCGGACGACCGGCCTGGAGGCACTCGATGACCACCAGGGGATAGCTTTCGCCACGGAATCGTGAAGGAAGAAACCCTAAATCCGCTGTCGCGAAGAAATCGCGGACATTGTCCCTGAAGCCCGCGAAATGGATAAAATGTTCCTTCACGCTATGCCGTAACCGGTCATATTCCGGGCCTTCGCCGACCAGTACCAGATGAATTTCTTTTCCGCTGAGCTTTCGCGCCAATTTTACCGCAGCGATGCCTTCTTCCCACCCCTTTTCGGGTATCGCCCTGCTGACTGTACAGAGGACAAAATCCTCCTTGCCGATATTGAGATTTTCCCGCGGGACGGGTGTAACCGGCACTGGCGCGATCGCGTTGCCGATTTTGACAAAGCGATTTTTGTCGATAACCTTGAAATCGAACCCCTCCAGGTTCTTGTCCGAGAGATAAACAAACTTGTCCACCCGCCTGTTCAGCAGCGGAGTGACTCTGTTTATCTCGGCACGCGACATCATCTCGTACATG
>JAKAIZ010000248.1 GCA_021814065.1 Nitrospirota bacterium
CGCGCCTGCCGGCGGCGGATACGGCAAATAGGGAATATTTTCGGCAATCTACTAAAAAAGGGTGGCAAATGAAAAAAATACTCATTGCAGTAGACGACACGAAGGGCACCAAAAATGCCTTTGCCATGTGCACCAAGGCATGCACCTGCATGATGCCTGAGTCTATTACGCTCGTGTATGTGGAAAAGCTGGAAGGCAGATCCCTGATGGATGAAGTACTGTTGAGTGTTTCCGAGATGGACACCCTCAAGAAAGCACTGGAAGGCACTGAATATCAGGAGGCGCTCGATAAGAAGGCCAGGAAAATACTGGGCTATTATAAGGGCGTCCTCGAGGAAAATGGATTGAAGGGAGTCAAGACAGTAGTGAGAAAGGGCCATCCTGCTGAAGAGATCCTCGCTGCCGCCAAAGAAGACGGGAGCGACATGATCATAGTCGGCTCGAGAGGCGGCAGGACCACGCATCTCTTCATGGGGAGTGTCAGCAGAGAGGTGGTCAACAGTGCCGAGGTCCCGGTGCTCGTTGTCAAATAGGAGACGGTTTGTAGTAAAATAATGCATGGCCGGCGCATCGGCGCCGGCCATGCATTCGGTAGCAGAATTGTTCAGGCAAGTAAGAAGCAAAATGTCATTACCCTGCGGTCATACCGGAGGGTATATTTTTTCATGAGTTTGGATTTTAATGCGGCGGTACGGCTACGTTACGTTGAGGCTAGGTGAGAATGAACGATCAGAAAAATGATGTCCTGATTCTGGGAGGGGGGCTTACGGGTCTCTCGGCCGGGTTCGTGCTCTCGAAGGCCGGGAGAAAGGTGAAAGTCTTCGAAAATGATTCCGAAGTGGGCGGACTCTCCAAGACGATCATAAAGAACGGCTTTCGTTTCGATCTCGGCGGCCACCGGTTCTTCACCAGAGACAAAAAGATCGACGAATTCGTGAGAACCCTCATGGGCGGGGAGTTGGTCTCGGTGCAGCGTTCGAGCAAGATATATATGCGCGGCAAGTACTTCGACTATCCTCTCAAACCCGTGAACGCGGTATTCGGCCTCGGTATCCCGACGACGATGAGGATCATGGGGGATTATGGCATAGAGAAGTTGGGCGGGATGCTGAAACACCGTCAGAATGTCTCCCTCGAGGACTGGGTGGTCAGCAACTTCGGCAGGACCATGTTCAATATCTACTTCAAGGAGTACAGCGAGAAAGTCTGGGGAATCGATTGCAGCAGGATCAGTGCGGAATGGGTGGCGCAGCGGATCAAGGGGCTTTCTCTGGCAAAGGCGGTGAAAAACGCCTTCTTCAAATTCAGCGGAAAGGACCTTCCTACACTCGTCGACAGGTTCATCTATCCAAAGCTGGGGATCGGAAGGATCTCGGACAGGCTCAGGGAAGAGATCGAGAAGCACGGAGATGTGCACATCAATACGAGGGTCGAACGCGTCAATCGGTCGGGTTTCGCGATAAGGGGTATCGAAGTGCAAGACCATAAGGGACGGGCTGTCCTTGAAGGCGGGGAATTCGTGTCGAGCATGCCGATGACGGCGCTTGTGAAGATGCTGAACCCAGCCCCTCCGGGACACGTGATCGAGGCGGCCTCGAGACTTAAATTCAGGGACCTTGTAGTAGTCGCCGTAATGATCGACAGGAAAAGGGTGACGGACCAGACATGGATTTACATACCGGAACAGGACATCCCCTTCGGCAGGATACATGAGCCGACGAACTGGAGCGAGATGATGGCCCCCGAGGGGAAGACTGTTGTTGTCACGGAGTTTTTCAGTTTCAGGGGGGATGCGATCTGGAACGAGGGCGACGAAAAGCTTTCGGAGATAACGGTCCGGAACCTTGAACGCCTCGGCTTCCTGAAAAGGCATGAGGTGATAGACACCGCCGTCGTCAGAGCGGCGAAGGCATATCCCCTCTTCGAGGTGGGGTATAAAGAGCGTTGCGACGTCCTGTATGACTATCTGGCTAAATTCGAAAACCTGCATATCGCCGGCAGGTCAGGTATGTTCCGTTACTATAATATGGACCATGCGATTGAGTCGGGCATCGATACGGCGGGAAAGATTTTGAAAAAAGAAAGTGAAGAGACAGGAGTCAGGAGCAAAGAGGGAGATACGACAGAAGAGAGGACGGATGACTATGAAGAGATTTGCCGGCGCTGAATACTGTTCCTGTGGTTGGAATGTTGAATTACCCCTTTTATCCTCCCGCTCCTCACACCTTACTCCTCGTACTTTGAGAGCTTCGTTCTGATGAGATGTGCGCTCGTAATACCCTCCTGGGTGCCGGACGATATCTTTTCGTCTAAGACCGCTAGTTCGCAGATCAACTACTGGCAGCCCCTCGGCACGCTTTACGTAGCGTCGGTTCTTCAACGGGCCGGTCATGAAGTGACTTTCCTCAACGGAGCGTTCATGGAACACGAGGAACTCATGAGACGGACGCGCGAGTTCGATCCGGCGTTCATCGGCATCTATTCAACAACCTTCGGCTGGAACAAGGCGAAAAAGACCGCAGTGGAATTGAGGGCGATATACGGCAACAGGGTCTTCATCTGTGCGGGGGGGCCTTACCCCATCGCGGTGCAGGAGAAATGCCTCGAAGACGCAGGAGAATGTTTCGATGCTATCGTAACGGGCGAAGGCGAATTTACCTCGCTTGAAATTGTCGAAAGGCTCCAGGCGGGCAAGGGACTTGAAGGCGTGATGGGCGTTGTATATCGTGAAGGCGGCAGGATAGTCAAGAACCCTCCCCGGCCACTGATCGAGGACCTCGATTCTTTGCCGTTTCCGGCGCGGGAACTGCTGGGCGACGCGAACCTTTATATCCCTCCTCCTGCGACCTACAGGCGAAAGCCTGTCGCCGTTTTGATGACCTCCCGTGGATGCAACAGGAGGTGCATCTACTGTTTCCAGATAGACAAGGACCGAAAACGAGGGATACGTTACCGGGGCGTCGAAAGTGTGCTTGGCGAGATCGAGCACTGTCTAAAACAGGGTTATAGAGAAATCAAGTTCATAGACGATACTCTTGCCGCGGATTATGACCGTGCGATGACTTTCGCCCGGGAGATCAAGGCCAGGGGATACGACTTTACCTGGTTCGCCTCCGCCTGCGTCAATCAGGTTGACAAGCCGCTTCTCCAGGCGTTCAGGGACGCCGGCTGCTGGGCGATACTCTTCGGCGCAGAGAGCGGGGTTCAGAAGAACCTTAATGCGATACGCAAGGGGACGACTCCCCAACAGATCAGGAAAGCCGTGAAAGCGGCACAGGAAGTTGGACTGAGGGTGAGCACTCCTTTTATGTTCGGCATCCCGGGCGAGACCTTCGAGGAGGGCCTCCAGACGATCGAATTCGCGCTGGACCTCAACCCGGACATCGCAAATTTTCATGCGATAACGCCCTTCCCGGGTACTTACCTGTTCGATAATCTCGACAAATATGGCACCATCTCGGAAGAACTCAGCGATTATACCTACCAAGGTGCTGCCTTCATCCCCCATTCTATGACAAGGGACGACATCCTGAAACTCCGGCAGATAGCCTTCAAGAGGTTTTATTCGAGACCTTCTTTTATCGTCAAACGAATTCTGGAACTGAGGAACCCCCACGACTTTGCGGTTGCGCTGAAAAGCATAAGAAGCCTCTTCTGGCTCTGGGCGCAAAGCGACATCTTCAGAAAGCGGAAAAACGGGGCGTCGACCTGAGCCTGGATAAGAAAGGCCCTTCT
>JAKAIZ010000066.1 GCA_021814065.1 Nitrospirota bacterium
GGCGGTACAGGCACGCCCAGTGATGCAAGTTGCACGAGGTTGTACCCTTTGTTCCCCAGATGGATACGGTCGTTGGCGGCCTTGTTGGGGGAATGGATCACGGACAGGGACTTCCCGGGGTCGTAACTGAGCAGCAGATCCAGGTTCCCGACGTCCAGGCCCTCAGCCTGTTCGAAGAGGGTCTTTAGTATCCTGCCGATAAAATTATCGAACTGCTGAAGCCCGAAGGATCCCGATACGACATCCCTGAGAAACCGCTCGGTCACGGCATTGATAAGCTCGAACTCGCTCCGGTCGCTGCCGGTGTCAAGGTATCTGGGCAGTATCTTGTCCTTCCCCATCTGAAGGATGATGGTCCTCAGGTTGTTCTTGTGGATGTCGCTGTAATAGGTGCTCACGATATCCTGAACCCCCTCTGAGAACCCCCTGAAGATATCTATGTATTGCGAGAAAGAAAACCTCATCTCCCGCAAGGCGCACGTAAGGAGTTCCATCATGTTTTCGAGCCTGTTCGAGGAGATCCCGTCCAGCTGCAGGGCCCTGATAAATAAATGCATCCACCTGCTGATTCCGGAGAGGGTGGCCCGGGTGATGAACCGGTGATTAAAGGTATTCATCAGTTCCTCAAAGAGGATGTTAGCAAGATTTTCGAGGCGGTACGTGAGCGACAGGGCATTGAATTTCTTCTCGCTGTAACTTCCGTACATAGAGGGTATTCCGGCGGCGATATGTCTTTTGCGCCAGATGTCTTCGACCGCATCATACCGCTCCTGGGAAAGGATAATCTGTTTCAGGGCCTGCAGATAATTCAGGATCTCATCGAGACGCAGGTAGGGGTCTCCTTCCTCCAAAACCGCTATGAGGGCGTCGGCATTCGGAAGTCCCATCGCGCCTGCGCGCCTCAGTTCGCCGACGATGTTCAGCGGGCTCAACCTGTACTTCTGATGAAGAAGCCGGTATAGCTTGACAGCCAGGTATGCCCGTTCTTTTTCGCTTTCGGGGACCCCCTGTACCGCCTGGACCAATGCATGGACATCCTTGTCTTCCAGGCCGAGGAGATAGGTTACGCGATGCATTCCCCGCTCTCTGAAGAGCGAAAGAAAGACCGTACTGATGTCATCGACAAAAGGGCCTGACGTCAGGACCCGGTGAAAGACTTCTTCGGGCAGGAAGCGTTCCAGAGGTCTCTTGTCCCTGGTCAGATAGAACGTCAATATTTCCTCGATGAGGTCGACTATGAGGGAACTGCTTTCTACATGGCAGTATTTGCGCAGGAAGTGGACAAGGGGGTCGTCTGTTTTTGCCGCGTTGTCGAGCGCTGTAGAGACGTCCCGCAACTCACCTTCAGCATTGATCTCATTGAAGTACGTGGGGAATACCTGTGCCAACTGCTTGATGAACCAGTAGACAGGCCCGATATCGCTGTTCAGGAGCGTCGTGATGTCCTTTTGAAACAGGTCGGTATCATTGATGTGGACGCCCCCGAGCCTGAGATTGATTATCAGGGCGGATATAAGCGACTTCGCCCACTTCGGGTCCTTGCCGATCAACTCCAGCCATACGCGGATATTTTTCAGATGGGTCTTGTTCGACCTCACCTGCCACTCATCGGTCATGCCGGCGACTTCCGGATACTGGAATCCGATCGAGATTATGTTCTGGATGAACCATTCCACGAGGTCGCTGTCGCCTGAGGAAAAGATCTCGTTGCCGACACCCTGAATGCAGAAGAGGGTCTCCTCCGGGTGTATGGCGAAACTCTTTTTCAGCACGCCAAGAGGTCCGACCAAGAATTCCCTCAGGTGTTGAGGCTTCTCTGTTTTAGCGATCCCGGCGAGCGTCCGGCCCATCTCTCTGAGAGTATTTTCGTGGATGCCCGAAAGGCCCTCTGTTTCGAGTACCTTCGATAGCAGGACCATCTTTAATGCCTGGTTCTTTCCCCTGTCTCCTTTCTTAGGCAAATGGTCGAAGAGGTCTTCGTAAAAGCCGGCTATCTGCATGTATCCAGGTAATTTCAGGAGCTCTCTCAGATATCCCAAAGGGTCCTTATTTTCTGATCCTTCAAGGTCCTTAAGATGTGCGACCAATTCCCTGAGGTTGGCATGTGATACGGGATAAAACAACTCCTTGAGTTCGAGATATTCCTTCCCACTGAGTGCGAAATCCAGCCTTTCCGTGCAGTGAGTCAAAAGGTCTTCTTCCTTCAGAAAGGATTCGTAAGTCGTGGAGAGATACCGCAGGAGAAGTTTGTTGAAATTCCCGATATCAAGGCCGCGGGGCATTTTTTCGAGAATGTACTTGCCGAGCTTCTTTGTCTGACGGGAATTGGTCGTAAGAAGGAGAAAATGGTCGTCCGGAAGGCTGCAAAGCCTTGAAAAACAATCGGACAGTACGGCCGAATACTTCTGAAGGTCCTGCCCGCCGTCTGCAAGGACCTTGTCCAGGTAATCGAGGAGTACGTCTGCGGCGGCGGCACGGACGCGGCGACCCTCAGGAGCGGTCACGGACTCCAGGAAAATGCCTAAAATGACCTTGACCGCCTCCGGCCCTTTTTCGTGATGATCATGGTGATAGAAGTTCCTCAGTGCATAGTTGCGAAGTTCCTCCAGGACCGCTTCCCGGCCGTCGCGGCGTGCAGTCAGCTCAACGAGCAACTGGTCGGTACTTTCGAGAAGGCTTGGATAGTCTTTGACGACCTCGCGCAGGATTTCATATGCTGTGGGAAGTAATGCGGGAGCGTATGAGGCCTTTTCTTTACGCATCTTCAGTCCTTATCGAACCACAAAGACACTCTTATTTATCATTATATACCATTACGGATAGCCCGCATAGATACTAAGAAGTTCATGAGTATGAAGAAATTAGATTATAAAATCCCTCCTAACCTCCCTTTGCTAAAGAGAGGAATAATAATACTCTTCGGAGCAACGCCCTCCCTAAAGCTTTTCGGGACATCCCGTTAAGATGACGCTCCCGGGCTTCCTGCCAGCTGGCAGGCACGGCGCCTCTCCCCCTCTTCCCGCACTCATGCGGATTTGCCGAGGAGAAAAGATAAGGGGGTCCCAAAGGGGGAAAGGCGGGGGTGAATGTGGCATCTTACCGAACTGTTTTTTGTACTGCCTGTTGATTATCGAGTCAAATAAAGCTACGATTTAGTTAACGGTCCGACAGTAAGAAGAACCGTATAATAATTTCTTGTTTGCAGGCGCGGCAAGTGCATCAGGAAAGGTGGAGATGAAGTCGGGAGTCAGACTGGCAGTTCTAGAATCCGCATTTTTCTTCCTGCTTGCTTCCATAATTTCTTTTTCGTTGATCGGGTGGCGTCAACTGGCCCTCTTCTTATCAGCTGTAATCGCCGTAACTGGTCGTGTAGCTTTGGATTACTATTACGAATGCATTGCCTCGTGTGGTCCCTTGTCGGCAAAGATCTCCCTTATGCCGACTATAGCCCTTGTAGCCTTAACCCTGGCCATGATCAGTTTTCGGCAACATCCTTTTTTAATGACCGCCCTTTATATCCTTTTATTCATCCTTGTCATATGGAAGATAGCCATGCTGCTTAATTTTATAGATCGGGCGGCAAAGAGGGACAAGGAGTGAGCATCCCCGTCCGGCGATGCGTCTTGTCCGGAGGAGGATCTTTAAATCTCTCCCGCATCCTTTTTCGCGGCCCCACCCGGATTCAGTTTCTCCCACCGGTACCAGAAGGTCTTATAACTGAGGCCGAGGAGTTTGGCGGCCTTTGCGACGATGCCGTTTGTCTTTGCCATCGCCTTACGGAGCAGTTTTTCCTCGAGTTCATCGAGGTTGATCCCCTCCTCGGGGATCTCGAAATCGAATGCGTCGGCAGGATGGAGGGCCCTCAGCTCGCCCTTGATGTCCTTTACCGTGATTGTGTCGTTGTCGCACATGAGCACCGCACGCTCGATTACTGATTCGAGCTGCCGGATGTTGCCGGGCCAGCCGTACTCGGTGAGCGCCTTCAGTGCCGGCGTCTCGACGCCTTTAACCCTCTTGCCGAATTCGCGGTTATATTTGCCGATGAAGAATTCGACGAGTTCCGGAATGTCTGTCTTCCGGGAGCGGAGCGGGGGCATATCGATCGACACGACCCTCAGACGGTAATACAGGTCTTCCCTGAAGTTTCCCTTCGCGAGTTCCTTTTCGAGGTCCTTGTTCGTTGCGGCAATGATCCGCACGTCTACCTTGATCGCCTCTTTTCCGCCGAGGCGCCTGATCTCCTTGTCCTGGAGGACCCTGAGAAGCTTCGACTGCATCATCTGCGGCATGTCTCCGATCTCGTCAAGAAAGAGGGTGCCCCCGTTTGTTGCCTCGAACAGGCCGATCCTCCGGGAGGAGGCGCCGGTAAAGGCGCCGGGTTCGTAGCCGAAGAGTTCGCTCTCGAAAAGGTTTTCGGGGATGGCGGCGCAGTTCAGCGCGGTGAACGCCTTCGACCTCCTCGGGCTGTTGTAGTGGATTGCCTTTGCCGCGAGTTCTTTGCCCGTTCCGCTTTCCCCCTTGATCATCACGGTCGCGGAACTGCCCGAGACCTTTTTCATGATCTCGATTGCCTCCTGCATCATGCCTGATTTGCCGACGATGCCCTCGATCCTGAACCGGTCGTAAAGCTCTCTGTGGAGCTGGAGATTTTCCTTCAGCAGTTCAGCGTGTTCCGATGCCCTTTTCACCGTCAGTATGAGCGAGTCCCTGTCGAGGGGTTTGGTGAGATAATCGAAGGCCCCCTTCTTCATCGCCTCGACCGCGGAGGATATCGTGCCGTGGGCAGTCATGATGATCATGGTCGGGCGGAATCCGTCGGGTGACGGAAGTTCGAGCTTCGCCACGGATTCTATCAGCTCGATGCCGTCCATCCCCTCCATCTTCAGGTCCGTGAGAATTATCTCGGGATAGTACTTCGTGATCACCTTCAGCGCTTCTTCCCCTGATGAGGCTGCATAGGTCTCGTATCCCTCGCCCTCAAGGATAGTCTTCAATATGTCCCTCTGAAGCGGCTCATCGTCCACGACAAGAACTACCGGCATTGCTTACCCCTCTCTTTCCAACGGCAGGATTATCGTGACGCTGCTCCCTTTCCCCGCAGCGCTTTTGAAGTCCACTTTGCCCTTGTGTTCCTCGATAATGCGTTTGGTGAGGGCCAGCCCGAGTCCGAGCCCCGTGCCCTTTGTGGTAAAGAACGGATCGAATATCCTCGCGGCCTTTTCCTCCGATATCCCTACGCCCGTATCTTCTATGGTTATATGAAATTTGTTCTCTACTGTTTTTGTCCCGATCGTGAGTCTGCCGCCGTCGGGCATTGCCTGGAACGCGTTCAGGATTACGTTGTAAAGGCAGGTCTTGATGAACTCGCTGTCGACCGAAAGTTCGGGAAGGGACTCGTACTCCCTCTGCAGGTCGACGTGCTCCTTCTGTGCCTTTGCCATGACGAGACTCACTACATCTTCAAGTATTTCCCCTATTTTGATCTTTTGGCGGTTGAGCTCAAGCGGCCTGCCGTACTGGAGAAAACTCTCGGCAAATCCGCTTACCCGCTGGATCTCTTTTTTGATATTCGAAATCAGCGAATCGAATGCCTCCCTGTCGCCTGCCGAAGGTTTGTAGCGTTCCCTGATGTGGTCGATCGAGAGGCTGATGAAGTTCAGCGGGTTCCTGATCTCGTGGGCGATACTGGTGGAGAACTGGCCGATGCCGGCGAGATGTTCGGCCTTCCTCAGTCTGTCTTCGAGTTCGCGCTCTTCGCGCAGTTTTCTTACCATAAAGTTGAAACTCTGGGTGAGCTCGCCTATCTCGTCCTTCCTCTCGGTCTTCAGCTCCTGGTTGAGGTCTCCGCCTGCTACCAGCCGCGCCGCTTCGACGACCTGCTCGATCGGCTCGGTATACCTCCTGGCCAGGTATACCGTAAAGAAGATGCCTATGCCGAAGACCAGCCCGGCAGCGAGGATCCTCTGGAGCAGCCTCTTCCGCATGAAGATTGAAAAGTCCTCCGTATTGATCGTCAGGTGGATGTATCCGTAATGCTTCTGGCCTGCAACGACAGGAATGATCACGTTATATGCGTGGCCTTCCCCGGTCACCGGCTCGCCCAGCTGGGCCTTAAAAATCAGCTCTTTCTTCTTCGTTGTCAGCCATTTGCCGATGTTCTTCGGGTTCGTGCTCGATATGATCTTGTCGGAATTGCTGATGATCGACAATTCCTTCACTCCTCTTGTGTTGAGCTTCTGCAGGTAAGACTGGAGCCTCTTCTCATCAGTCGTCCCGCTGCTCGTCACCTCTTCCACCCCGACCTGTATCGCCTTTGAGAGTTCGGCGGTCTGGCTCTCGAATTCGTTGTACATCGCCCTTTCGGTCTGAGAATAGAGAAATATGAAGATGGACATGAGGCTGAGGCTCAGCAGCATCATCATCGCAACGAGTTTCTGGTTGAGGGAGAGTCTGAGAAAGTAGTCCTTGACGGTCTGCCTGTTGATACGCATATACCAGTATTGTATCTTAAACACTCTTGGTGAGGTCAACGGATAAAAAAACCCCGCAAGCGGGGTTTTTTTATCGGATAGGAATCTATTCTCAATGACGCTTCTTTTTTGGGACCGCTTTTCCCTTCGGGGTCTTTTCGGGCGTTATCTGCTTTACCTGTTCCATCAGCGCAGCGGCACCTTTCTTTACGGCGTCCGCCTTATCCAGAGCGGTCGTATAGTCTTCCGTGTCGATAAGGTTCTTCACCTCAAGGAGGGAATCGTCAAGACCCGTTGCATCGGCATTGAGAGCATCGAGGCCCTTTGCCGTATTCGAACGCATTGCCTTTGCCAGCGAAGCCTTAGCCTCTTCTACCGCTGCTATTGCGGATTCCTGGGCAGCGAGTGCCTGCTTTTTTGCCTCTTCTTTTTTTGCAGCAAGGCTTGCCTTGAGGGTGTCTGCGTCGGCCTTTGTCTTTGCAAGCATCTCCTTCGCCTTTTTATAGTCCTTCAAAAACCTGGCGTCCTGCGCATGCACCTCGGCCAATGCAGCTGCCAGCTCATCGTTCACGTTTCGGGCCTCGGCCGGCGAATATTTCTCCGCGCCTTCGGCCATCGCACTATCGACCGCGGCCTTCGCGGCGTTGATCTCCTGAACAGGTTGTTTTGAGCAGGCCGTGAACGCCAAGACCATAAGAAGACCGATAAGAAAATTGCTGATAACGCCTTTCATGGAGACCTCCTTTATGTGAATCGTTCAATATTATCTTGGTTAAGGGTTCATAATGAGAATACCTCCTCAGGCATGGCCCGAGGAGGTATTCTCGTGAGACAAAGAAACTTCTCTTGATTAGTAACCTGCCGCAGGTTTCTTTGCAGGGGCCTTCTTCTCCTCCTTTGCAGGAGCAGGTGCCGCCTCTTTCTTTTCTTCCTTCTTCTTTTCGGCCTTCTTTGCCTTCTTCTTTTCGGCCTTCTTTGCTTCGATCTTTATGCTCTTTGCCGTATTCGCGCCTTCAGCCTCGGTGTATTTCACCATGACCTTCTCGCCGGCCGTTACATCGGCGATGGTCTTGCCCTTCGGCATGAACTTGGTCTTCTCGTCGACTGTTACCGTAACCTCGGCCTTTTTGCTCTTTACCGTGACGGTGTTAGCCTTTGCGTCAACCGCGGTCACCTCGCCGGTGATCTGCTTGTGCATAACTTTCTTCTTTGCAGCCTTCTTCGTGGCAGCCATCTCCTTCTTCTCAGTAGAAGCCGACTCCTTCTTCTCGGCTGCGAAAGTTGCCGCCGTGAGAGCAAAGACAAACATTACGGAAAGTACGATTGCTATTGCCTTCTTCATTCATTTCACCTCCTTTCGTTATTAAATGGATCAGCCGGATGCAGGAAGTAACAAAATGCGTGCCAGATCAAGAGGGCGATAAACACGCGTTTTATAGCGGATTGAATTTCTCTTTTGAGAAAGTTCGTCCCCTTTTAGGAAGGAAAGGAGGCCGGGTGCGGGTTTTCGTCCCCTTACAACAGCCCGGGCGCCGAAGTTTTTCAGCCGCTTTTCGACAGAAGACCAAGCTCAGCGGCGTACTGCCTGAAGAGCGCGAGTCCCTTCATGTGCTCTTCGCGGAAGTCGTAAGAAATCCCCCTCCAGTATGAGACCAGTTCCCGCTCCGAAAGAAAGCTCCTCGGAGGAGAAGCCGCAGCTATCTCGTCAAGGTCCTTCAGCGCCGATGCCTTTGCCCTGTCCAGATCACGGGTGAAGCTGCCGACCAGCTCCTTTTCGCCTGCAGCGCTCTCCTTTCTCACTATCCAGAGCGCAAATACCGTAGGAAAACCGGTATGCCGGTACCAGAGGTCGCCGATATCGTATATGTGAAGGGCGGGCCACATGAGGGACTCCCTCAGTGCGTCGTCTCCTATCACCAGATATGCCTCCGCCGATTCCATCGCCCTTCCCAGCGGATCGGAGGTGGACCTGAAATCGCACTCAAGGCCGAGAAATCTCGTCAGGATAATCTTGAGAAGTCCGACTGATGTTTCGGACTGGGAGGAGGTAAGCACAGTGACGCCGCCGAGTTCCGCGATCGGTCTTTTACTGAAAAGAAAGACACTCCCCACCGGCCCTATCGAGCTTATCGAGTGACCCTCGATCAATTTATACTTGGCGGAATTCCTTAGATATTCGATCGAAGATGAAGGGCTGACGTCGATCCTCCCTTCGCGGATCTCCCTGTTCAAAAAGGACGGTACTCCTTCCACGAACTCATAGGAAGAACAGTCGGCCTCTTTTTCAAGCATGTAGTATATCGGGAAAAGGTTCGAGTAGAAGAACCTTCCTATCTTCAGTTTTGTCATGATGTCATCCTTTCACTACGCCAAGCGGCCGCAGTCTTGCCACCTTCTTTGAAATCCCGGCCCTGTGGACCACGTCGACCACCTCTGAAATATCCTTGTATGCCTCGCTCATCTCCTCGGCAAGGGTTTCCCTGCCTGCCGATCTGACGATTATCCCCTTTTCTTCCAGTTCCTTCCAGATCCTCCTGCCCTTTGCCTGCCTGATCGCCTGATGCCTGGAAAGAACCCTTCCCGCACCGTGGCAGGTCGAGCCGAACGTCTCCTGCATCGCCTGTTCGGTCCCGAGGAGAACAAAGGATGCCCTCCCCATGTCTCCGGGAATAAGAACAGGCTGTCCTAGGTGCCTGTATATCCCGGGCAGTTCGGGATGCCCCGGAGGAAATGCGCGCGTCGCGCCCTTTCTGTGGACCATGAGCTTCTTTTTTTCCCCGTTAACCGTATGTTCTTCGACCTTGGCTATATTGTGGGCGACGTCGTATATCAGACCCAATCCCAGGCTGCGGGGCGACGAGGACAACACCCGCATGAACGCCTCCCTTGTCCAGTGCATGATGCACTGTCTGTTTGCCCAGGCATAGTTCGCAGCCGCCCTCATCGCCGCGAGATAATCCGCCGCCTCGGCGCTCCGGACCGGCGCGCAGGCAAGCTCCCTGTCGTAGAGTGTAATCCCGTACTTGACCGCGGCCCGCTCCATCACCTCCAGGAAGTCGGTGCAGACCTGATGGCCGAACCCCCTTGAGCCAGTATGGATCATAACGGTGACCTGGTCCGTGAACAAGCCGAGACTCTGCGCCGCCTTTTCATCGTATATCTCGTCAACATACTGGATCTCGAGAAAGTGGTTCCCCGAACCGAGTGTGCCCTGTTGTGCCCTTCCGCGCTCGTAGGCCCTGCTGCTGATGAGCGAGGGGTCCGCGCCGTCGATCCGGCCCCCGGATTCGGTCTTATCGATGTCCGCGGGTTCGCCGAAACCGTTTTCGACCGCCCACGTTGCCCCTTTCACCAGTAACTTTCTTTCGTCATCAGGACTGAGCCGTATCTTTCCCTTGGAGCCGACGCCGGAGGGTATTTCGCGGTAGAGGACCTCCACGAGGTCCCTTATCCTCGGGAGCACCTCTGCCTTCCGCAGGTTGCTCCTGAGGAGCCTCACGCCTCAATTTATATCGTAACCGACACCTCCCGGGGAAATGATCCCTTCCTTCATATCGAAGGCGGCAACGCCCCCGATAGGGAAACCGTAGCCGGTGTGTATATCAGGCATTGCCGCGGATTGTTTGACGATTCCGGGAAGGGTGGCGACGTTGGCGACCTGGTCGATCGAATGTGCCTCGAGTTCTTTTTCCAGACGACTGTCGACGTAAATGACGCCGGGGACCCTCATCCCCTGCTTGAAATCGAGCGGCAACTCCAATTTTGTTTCATCTAGCCGCCTTAACTTTTCGAGTACCATGGCTGTCTCCCTCACCTTTCGTAGTTATTTGCACGGCTAGTAACCATAGGACCGTGTCATTCCCGCTTGTCAAGAATCTTTCTTTTTACCCTACCGAGAAGGATGCCGGACAAGCCGGCATGACAAACACAAACATGGGCAAGAAGATATTATATTGCCGGTCTTGTAATTTATATTATACCCTATCCTCCGCGGACTTCTCAGATGTCGAAAATGACTTCGGCGGTCCAATCGCCGTCTCTGTGTTCCACCTTCAGATTGTGATACGTGGCCGCCTTCACCAGCAACTTGCCCTGATGTCTTTCAGGGTCGAAGCTCTCTCCTGACAAAGAAGCGGCCAAAAGATATTCCCGGTCTTCCGCGTCAGCCTTCTTCGTTGAAGAGAATGCTATGACCACGATATCCCTTGCCAGAAAGCCGTGTACGTCGAACCGGAAAATGAGTTCGTTCAGCCATGCAACGAGAAGCCCGTCGAGCGACGCATGCCTCACTGTGACTTCGATATGCCCCGTCGCCAGTACTGTTTCAGCATCGACGATCAGACTGTACATTCCGAGGGCGGCGTTGACAAAAAGCTCTCCCGGAGATCTCCCGAAGGCCCTGATCCCCGCATCTCCCGAGATATCAATTGCCTCGTACTTCTTCATGAGCTAAAGCGTAACACCGCATCAGGCGGCAGTCAACTTCGGCCCACTAAGTCTTGACATGCAACGGGTATCTGGTAGCATGAGAGTAACGTCATTGCATATTACTCATACAAAGGAGGTTTTACCTATGGCAGAGAGGGCACCCGCAAAGGCAGCTAAGATCGGGAAGGGCGGCAAACCGGCGGAACTGTCGAAAGAGTTTTTGAGTGGTATCAAAGAGTGGCAAAGACTCGAGGACGAGACGATCAGATTTTCCGAGGAGATGCTGAAAAAGACCAAGAACAAATTGCTACGGATGACGATGGAGATGATCAGAAGCGACTCCCAGAAACACAAGGCGATGCAGCAGATGCTCATCGACAGCGTTACAAAGGAGCCTTTCATCCTGAGTCCCGACGACCTCAATGCACTTGGGACTGGGCTGAACAAGCATATCACGGCAGAGGCGAAATCTCTCGAACTTGCAGAAGAGGCGCTCGAAAACAGTGAACTTTTCGTCACGCGGTATGTGCTTTCCTATCTCATTGCGGATGAGCACAAGCATCATAACCTTCTTTCAAGGCTCGAAGACCTGAAGAGGGCGACGGTGTTCGTTACTTAGCACAGGGAATATTCTTTCTTAATGTGCCCTGCGGGCGGGGAAGATCCCTGCTACTCTGGTCTGCCGGCCTTTCCTATTGCCGATTTCAGGGCCTCACGGTAAAACTTCTCCGCGTATTCCTTTGTCATCCGTCTTGCACTGAAGACAGGGGAGTTGTTTTCATGACTCTGACCCAGTCGCAGGGGACCCCGTCATCGTCCACCTTGTAGTACAGGGGGATAACCTCTTTTTCAAGGATTTCGTAAAAGGCCTCTGCATCGCGGGTATCGCGCGGCTCTCCCTCAGCCCCTTCGAAGGCCCAGCCGTTTTTCCCGTTATACCCTTCCGGCCACCAGCCGTCGAGGATACTGAGGTGGGGCACGCCGTTCAGCGATGCCTTCATCCCGCTCGTCAAGCGCGCCAGGACCGCATCGTGATGCCGCAGGAATTTAGGGTTTTTTGCCGCGGCAGCGAGGGTCTCCCCATCGATGTCATGCAGCATCTTTACCGGGTTATGGACGCTAAGCTTCCAGGCGGGCCGGTTGAGCATCTTGAACAGCATCCGCGCCTCGGGATGCCAGCTCCACCAGAGGTTATAGGCTAGTTCGCCCAGCCCGGCTATTCTTTCGGGGATGTGGGGGAATCTGTCTTTACTTTCTTCCATTGCATTTTGTCATCGATCAGGATAAACGGACTGGCACGCAGTCTAATGCGGCATTCTCTAATATTTAGCATGGAAAACGTCTGTATGCAAACAAGATCGGCATCCGGGTTGCGAGGACCGAGGCGAGGGGAGACCAGAATCCTTCAGTCCTTTTCGGGTGCGATGGCGGTGTTGCCAGGTATGAAAGACAGTTTTCGGGAGAGGAGTCTGCCGAGGATCAGGCCGATCGCGGCGCCCGCAACGACGTCGGAACTAAAGTGGGAGGTGCTTTCGACCCTAGATATGCCGATAATAATCGCGAGAAAGTAGAAGATGCCCCTGTATTTTGGAAAATACTGCGAAAGGGTGTAGGCGAAACAGAACGCGACTGTAGTATGTCCGGAGGGAAAGGAATCATATCCCCCCCTCAGCGAGGGGCCGACGAATATCAGATCATCGGTCAAACGCGGCCTTGCCCTGCCGAACAAGTGCTTCAGCACCTGGGCGGAGATACCGGAGACAAGAAAGCTGACCGACAGGGCCTTGCCGGTCACGATGAACCTTCTGCCGTAAAAACGGCCCGCCACGAAGAAAAGGCAGGCTATTATGATAAGCGTAGAGCCGTGCGTTAAAAAGTAGAGGGGGATATCGAAATAGCGGACGAACATGGCGGATTTCCTGTCGTGCATAGTCCTTACCCAAACGGCGACCGGCTTGTCAAAATAAAGCAGCGGCGTCACGGAGATTACGCTGCACCAGATGAGTATCTTATTTTCTCTCAAGAATTGCATACTGTGAGTCCTGTTTTACCAGGTGATACCCCAAATCCTGAAACAGGCCGATGTTCTGGACCTCGGCGATGGCAACGGAGTGCACCTTGGTTTCGGGCAGCGCCACAAGATCTTTCCTATCGTCTGCCGTTATGATCCTGCGGCCCGAATAAAAGGCGATACTTGGTTTGTTCAGACCGAAGACGATCAGCCCTTCATCCGGCCGGAGATTCTCTTTCGCATATATGCTGTAGCGGTAAAGCGTACCTTGCAGATAATTGCTGGCGAGAGGCAGCCCTTTCAGAACCAGGAGAAAAAGAAACGCGGTCATGAGGAGCGCGATCGACCCATAATGACTGCGGCGGGAGAAGGCCGATAAGAAGCAGATTCCCGCGATGATCAGGGTTATCGCGGCGAGGGGCAACAGCCACCCCGCATCGTGCGCTACGGAACCGGGAAGCCGGCCCTTTGAGATGAAAAGGGCAGCGCCGAGGACGGCCGCCAGCACCCCCATCGACACAAGCGAATAACGTCTCCAGTTTCCCTCCGCCTGCGACATCCCCACCCCGATAAGCAGGGCTGCAGCGGGCATCGCCGGAAGCACGTAGTTGGGGAGTTTCGTAGTCGAGAGTGAGAAAAACAGGAATATGAATCCGAGCCAGATGAGGGAAAAGAGGGCGACACCTTTCTTCTCCTTCAGCGCGCTCCTGATCCCGGCCGGAAGAAAGGCCACCCATGGGAAAAGACCGATAATCATTACAGGCACATAGTAATAGAACGGACCCCGGTGTCCCGAGATGACGTCTGTGAATCTCTTGAAATGGTGCTTGATGAAGAACTGGTCGACGAACTCCCAACCGTTTATGCGCAGCTGGGCGAGATACCAGGGTGCGGCAACGATCAGGAAGAGAACGGACCCCCTGAGGCTGAAGACCTTCTTAAGGCCCGGCCGGCCCTCGGCTACCGCCATATACACCAGCGCGATCCCGAAAGGAAAGACGATGCCGATGAGCCCTTTCGTAAGAAAGGCGAGTGCCGAAAAAAGGTAGAAGCCGTGGCGATAGAGCCTTCGCCCGCCTTGTTCCGAAAAGAGATAGAAGGAGAAGAGCGAAAGCGATATAAAAAGGGTCAGCGCCATGTCCGTCACCGCGGCCCTGGAATAGACGAGAAAATATACCGACAAGACGGCGGAAAGAGCGGCATACCCTTTGTACCGGCTGTTCCCGGTACGGGCAGAGAAGAAAAAGAGCGCGGCTGTCAGCAGTACTGCGGCGAGGGCGGACGGCAGACGCGCGGCGAACTCATCGACGCCGAACAATTCATATGAACCTGCCATGAGCCAGTAAAAAAGGATGGGTTTGTCATACCGGTTGATGCCGTTGTATGTCGGCGTGATCCAGTTGTGGTCGATCACCATCTCTCTGGTCGCTTCCGAAAAGACCGCCTCGTCGACATCGAAGAGTTTTGCGGCGCCGAGTCTGAAAAGCGACAAGGTCAGCGCGACAGCAATAATTGGCAGGAAATATCTTTGCATGGGTGTCTTCCGGCGCCTGCTACTGTCCGGGCTGATTCCCTGCCGTCTCCGGGTATAATGCGACAGACGCACCGGCCAAGCCGGGAGCAAACTTCAAATATGTCCTCCGATAATTTTGTAACACTGGCCTTTCTATTATACGGCGTTTGCGGTAATAAAAAAACTTTTCCGGGATCACGCCTGTTTCCCTTGACGCCGTTAGAGACCTGCCGGTCCTTTTAATGTGTGAAGATGATGGCATCGTCAAAGGGAGGGAAAATAACGGGATAAATTGATTATTGACAAAAGGGTCATCGCGATTTTATGATGTAAGCCGTTGTAAACTCTGTCCAGTGGGGGGATATTCATGAAAAAATCATTGTCGGTATTATTCCTATGCCTCACGGTTATCGCGCTAGCAGGCATGGCACTCGCCCAGGGAGGCGTGAAGAAAAAGAGACCCTTGCCGCCGGATTACGGCAAGGTGACCATCAATAATTATTCCGAAAGGGCGGGGCTTTCACCCGTCGTGTTCGATCATTGGGTCCATCGATCACGATTCACCTGCCGGCTCTGCCATGTCGATATCGGCTTCGCCATGAAGGCGGATGCAACAGGAATAAAGGCGGCAGACAACATGGCCGGTTATTACTGCGGCATCTGTCACGACGGCAAGAGGGTGTTCGATGGGGTAAAGGTCTTCGAATCATGCTCGAAAAAATATGGCGACGAGAGGGCGAAGCCCTGCGAGAGGTGCCATTCCGCGGGGAAAGACGTGAAGATGGAGAATGATTTTTACCGGTTCACCGAAAAGTTCCCGAAGGAAAGGTTCGGCAACGGCATAGATTGGGAAAAGGCCGAATCTATGGGGATGATTAAACTTGTCGATTATATCGAGGGGGTTTCGATCAAGAGGAAGTCCCTCGCCGTGCAGAAGGATTTTGCCCTGGCCTCGCAGGTTGAGGAGATGCCTGATATTATCTTCTCGCATAAAAAACATACGGTCTGGAACGGCTGCGAGGTCTGCCATCCGGAGATATTTGTGGGGGTAAAGAGAGGGACTACAAAGTATTCGATGGTCGAGATCTTCGAAGGAAGATACTGCGGCGTATGCCATAATACAGTTGCGTTCCCTCTGCTGGATTGCCAGAGATGCCACTCAAAACCGGTCCAGTAACAGCGCTCGCCTTGCTGCTGTGGGGCGTGCTGGCGTGTGCCTCTCCGTCACCCTCATGGGGCGAGGGCAATTACCCATGGTGGAGTTTCCCTCCCTCGCTCCCGCCGGACGAGTACGGCAATATCCTGATCAATAGGACGTCCGAGAAGAACGGCATTAAGGCCGTGACATTTTCTCACTGGAGACATCGCCTGAAGTTTACCTGCAGGGTATGTCATTTCGAGCTCGAATTCAATTTTAAGGTGAATACGACCGAGATCTCTGAGGCCGCAAACAAGGCCGGAAAGTTTTGCGGGGCTGCCAACTGCCACGACGGGAAGGCCGCATTCGGACACGATCAGCAGCCCAACTGCGACAAGTGTCACAACGGCAACCTGGGATACGGGAAGGAAAAGTATGGCGAACTCGCGAAGTTCCCGAAAACGAAACTGGGGAACGAAATAGACTGGATGAGGGCTATGAGGAGGCACCTCTTCAAACCCGTCCGTTATTTCTCGATCGTGCCGCCGGAGGTTACGTATGATAAAACCCTGAGTCTGCAGGCCGAGTGGTACAATATTCCGCCGGCATTTTTCCCGCACAAGGCGCATATAAGGTGGCTCGACTGCAATAACTGCCATCCCGACATCTTCAATATCAAGAAGAAGACGACGAAGCACTTCTCGATGGTGCTCAATCTGAAGGGCGACTTTTGCGGCGTCTGCCATCTCAGCGTCGCATTTCCAATGAGCGATTGCAGGAAATGTCATCCGGACATAAAAGACTACTGAACAGATGGGGAGAGGAAGAGCTATGAGGACTATTGCGATACTTGTCATGGTGGCATTTTTTCCAGTTGTCGGGAATTTTGTGCCAGGAGAGTGTACCCTCTTTTGCCGCGTGGCCTGCGCCCAGGAGACCTGGAAGGCGGAATTTGACGACATCTGTGCAAAGACTGTCGACTCCATGAACCTTTCCGACGAGGAATTGAAGACGCTGATTGCGAGAACCGATAAACTCAGGCCGAGCATTGATAATCTGGAAGAGCGGCAGAGAAAGGTTTATCAAAGAAGACTCAAACAGTGCAGGGAGCTCTTTATTTTCGTGCTCGAGTCACGGAAGAAACAGTGATCTGGCGCGTCTGAGATATCCCGTAATCTCCTCACTGCCCGACTTCTTTATTCTGCCCTCGCGGCGCGCGGCCTGCGATCTGTTGGCTAAAATTTAAAAGTGAACTCTTTAAAGATTAAAAGTGAACAGTTTTTTTAACGGGGAAATGAGAAATGACCACGAGAGATATGAGGTCTCGTGGTCATCTTTTTCACATTAAGGCTAAAAGGCAGCAATTTGCAGGTCATTAGTCTTGGCCTTTTGGACATCAACCAATTTACCCTTGCACCAGAATCTAAGCTCCGCGAGGCCATTATTCATAGGATAAATACGGACCTCGACCTTATCTACCTGTGAAACATCATTGAGTTTCA
>JAKAIZ010000067.1 GCA_021814065.1 Nitrospirota bacterium
GGTAAAATAGCGAACTGGCGGTCGGTAGAGGACAGGAATATCGAGTATGCAACGAGAGAGATTTCAAAGACAAAGAACCCTCTCACCCGGACTATGCTGCAGGCACTGAAACTCGAGGCTGAGAAGCGTCGTCTCATCCAGCAGATGATACTGGACAGCATGGAAAAGGAGGCTGTCAATCTCAGCCCGGATGAACTGGGGGAACTTTCCGGTCACCTTAACAGACACATGGAGACTGAGGAGGAGGCGGCCCTGCTTGGAAAAGAGGCATTCGAAAAAAGCGAGCTTGCCGTCCCCCGTTATCTTCTGTCGTATCTCATCGACGACCTGCAGAGACATAACGGTCTTCTCAGGCAGTTCGACGGCAAGCTGAAAAACGCGTCGATCCCGGCATCCGCAACCTCAAGGACCTTCGGTCCTTCGCGGGCTACACGGGCCGCGTAGCGGACATCGGCCTCGGCCGTACACAGGACGATCAATCCCGCCGGAAATGGCGGGATTTTTTTTAAGGATAATTCGCCGAATGCGCATTCAATTATGAGACTCTTATTAACCCGGAAAGTGACCATGGAAGAAACTCAAGATAACAATCTTAGCGGCAAACAGGAAGATGCGGTCGAAATCCCCATTGACGGGGTGCTTGACCTTCACACCTTCGACCCGCGCGATGTGAAGGAACTGCTTCCCGAATACATCGCCGCCTGCCGGCGAAAAGGGATATTCGAGATACGCGTCATTCATGGCAAGGGCACCGGCGTGCTGCGGGAGACGGTTCATTCGATATTACGAAGACTCCCTGGCGTCTCCTCCTTCATGACCGCGGGAGAAGATGCCGGCGGCTGGGGCGCAACACTCGTTACTCTTGACCACGGGAAGTCCGGATAAGTCATGTCGTTATTACAAGACCTTTTCAGCGTTCTTGTCCGGCGTTTATGCAGCATCAAAGTTAATATTATTTGCCACGCACGCTGTCAGTCAGAAACAAAGAGGATGAATCCCATCCGCCTCCCAGCGCCTTGATAAGCAACACCTCCGCGAGCATCCTTCGGCCACTGATGCCGATGGCGGTCCTCTCGTTGCTCAACAACGCCGTCTGCGCCGCTATGACATCGAGGTAACTGACCGTCCCGGCCTTGTATTGGTTCGTGATGACTGTCACTGTTTGTCTCGCAGCCTTTACCGCCTCATCCTGCATCCCGGCCTCCTCCTCGAGGATGCGAAGCGCTGCAAGGTTGTCTTCCACCTCCTGAAATCCCGTAAGCACGGTCTGCCGATACGAGGCCACATTCGCATCATACGCGGCCCGCGCCTGATCGGTGACCGACCGCCTCAATCCTCCCTCGAACACAGTCTCTGCTATCGCGGTGCCGACAGACCAGAAACGGCTGGGCCACGATAACCATTTCGACAGTGATGATGCCTCAAACCCTGCCGATGCACTCAGCGTGATACTCGGATAAAATGCCGATTCGGCAACGCCTATCAGCGCGTTTGCGGAGGCGGCGCGCCTCTCTGCAGCGGCGATATCGGGCCTTCTTTCCAGAAGCTCCGAAGGCAGGCCCACAGGGATATCCGGCACCACTGCGTCAAGCGGCGCCGCAGGGAGTGAAAAGACAGACGCCGTCTTCCCGATGAGAAAGGCTATCGCATGCTCGAACTGGCTGCGCTGAACGCCGATGTCGACCGCCTGTGCCTGAGTGGACTTAAGCTGTGTCTCGGCCTGCAGCACATCCGCCCTCGACGCGACCCCGCTCGCATACCTGTTCTTCGTCAGTTCGAGGGACTTTTTAAAGGCGGTTACGGTCTCATCCAAAAGTTTTCTTTCCGCATCGAGCTCGCGAAGCTGAAAATAGTCCTGAGCCAGTTCGGCACGAGCGCTCAGCCGGACTGCTTCGAGGTCCGCGGCGCTAGCCTCCGCCCCTGCCCGGGCAGACTCGACTGTGCGACGGACCTTGCCCCAGATGTCCGGCTCCCACGACGCATTGACCGGCAGCAGTAAGTCTGAGGTAGTGTCCGCACCGGAAAAGGTGCCTCCGCCGACATTGGCAGATCTCCGCACGCGTATGAAAGAGGCCCCTGCCGTGACCGTTGGGAAATAGCCGGACCGTGCCGTCTGCACCAGAGCGCGGGACTGCCTGTACTGAGCCTCTGCCATCGCCACGTTCTGGTTCGAGATGTTTACCTGTTCTTCAAGCAAGTTCAACTGGGGATCATCGAAAATCTCCCACCACGCACCCTTTATTGACTCGTCCTTAGGCTCCGCCTTCTTCCATCCGTCCGTCTCCTTGTATAACGCCGGCACCTCGGTCGTCGGCTTCACGTAGTTGGGACCGACGGTACAGGAGGCGAAAGCCAAGACCGCCATGAATGAAGCCAGCATTGTCATTCCCGCAAACGAAGTGCGTCGGGAATCCTTCCGGCACCCAGGAATGATTCCGGACAAGCCGGAATGACAAACCGTAATGCGTTTAATCTGTTTAACTGCGGTATTTATATTCTTGTAAAATCTCATCTTATCTTTCCCCTCTTTCTTGCGATCCAGAGCCTCAGACGGTCGAGATAGAGATAGACCACCGGCGTCGTGTAGAGAGTAAGCGCCTGGCTGAAGATCAGACCTCCCACGATAGCGATCCCGAGCGGACGGCGCAGTTCCGACCCGACTCCTCTTCCGACTGCAAGCGGCAGGGCGCCCAGAAGCGCCGCCATCGTCGTCATCATTATAGGTCTAAACCTCAAAAGACATGCCTCGTAGATCGCGTCCTCGGAGGACTTCCCCTCTTTTCTTTCCGCATCGAGCGCAAAATCCACCATCATGATCCCGTTTTTCTTTACAATGCCTATCAAAAGGAGAATGCCGATCAGGGCGATCACCGTCAACTCCGTGCGGAAGAGAAGCAAGGCAAGTATCGCGCCCACGCCCGCAGAAGGCAGTGTCGAAAGTATCGTGATAGGGTGGATATAGCTTTCGTACAATATGCCGAGCACGATATAGACAGTCACGAGCGCAGCGAGGATCAGCAGGGGTTCGTTGGCGAGTGAGGCCTTGAAAGCCTGGGCCGTGCCTGCGAAGTTCCCCCTAATGCTTGCGGGAAGACCCAACTGCCGGGTCGCCCGTTCGATCACACTCACCGCTTCTCCGAGGGCCACCCCTGGGGCGAGATTGAACGAAGCTGTCGCCGATGGAAACTGTCCCTGATGGCTTACTGCAAGCGACGTCGAGGTCGGCTCGTAGTAAGTAAATGCGCTCAGCGGGACCATCGTGCCAAAAGAAGAAGGGACATAGATGTCCTTCAGCGTCTCGGGCCGCTGCCAGTAACGCGGCTCGACCTCCATCACAACGTGGTACTGGTTGAGGAGGGTGTAGGTAATCGAGACCTGCCTCTGACCGAACGCATCGTACAGGATGTCGTCGATCAGCTTCGTGTTGATCCCGAGCCTGGAAGCGGTATTGCGGTCGATCACCAGCGATGCCTGAAGCCCCTTGTCCTGAAGGTCGCTGCTCACATCCGTCAGCTGTGGCAGTGTACGGAATTTCTGTACAAGGCGCTTCGCCCATTCGTTGACCTCCGTGAAATTGTCGCCCTGAAGCGTATACTGATACAAGGCGGTGCTGATACGCCCTCCTATGCGCAGGTCCTGCACAGGCTGGAGATAGGTCGGCGCACCCGGCACCTGAATCAGCTTTTTCCTCAACCTCGCAATGATCTGTTCGGCGCTCGCCTTCCTGGTGTCGAAGGATTTGAGAGCTATGAACATGCGGCCGCTGTTGGTCGTAGATCCGCCCCCGCCTCCGCCTCCGGTGAAGCCCGTAACGTACGTAACATCAGGGTCTTGTCTGATGATATCGACGATCCGGGCAAGCTTCTCTTTCATCGACTGGAAGGATATGTCCTGTGCAGCCTGAATGATCCCGACGATCCGGCCGGTGTCCTGCTCCGGGAAAAACCCTTTCGGTATGACGGTAAAAAGAAAGATATTGACCCCAAGGGTAATCAGGGTGAGTGCGAACATGAACCTATGGTGCGCCAGAGCCCAGCGAAGTGTCAGATCATAGCGGCTGCGCATCCAATTGAAGACAGACTCGCTGGCGCGGTAAAGATATCCATGGCTTCGGCCGGTCCCGGGCTTCAGGATCGTTGCGCACATCATCGGAGTCGCAGTCAATGAAAGCAGAAGCGAGACCGTGACCGCAGCCGAGAGCGTCACTGCGAACTCGCGGAACAGGCGTCCGACCATCCCCCCCATGAGGAGGATCGGGATGAATACAGCTACAAGAGAGACGCTCATCGACAAGACGGTAAAGGCGATCTCCCGCGATCCGTGCAAAGCAGCCTGAAGAGGGGTCTCTCCCTTTTCCCTGTATCGGGTGATATTTTCGAGGACGACGATAGCGTCGTCGACTACGAACCCGGTGGAGATCGTAAGCGCCATAAGGGAAAGGTTGTCGAGCGTGTAACCGAAGAGGTACATGACAGCGAATGTGCCGATGATCGAGACCGCCACCGCAACGCCGGGTATGACCGTGGCCCGGACGTTCCTCAGAAAGGCAAAGACGACCATGATCACCAGAAAACCCGAGATCATGAGGGTTATTTCGACATCCCTCAGCGAGCCGCGAATAGGAGGTGTCCGGTCTAAAACCACAGAGAGATTGATGCCGCCGGGCAGGGCCGCCTCAAGCTGGGGAAGCATACTGTTGACGCTGTCGACGGTCTCGATGATGTTCGCCGCAGGTTGACGGAATACGATAACCATCACAGCCGGTTTTCCGTTGACGAGCCCGGCTGCCCGCAGATCTTCTACCGAATTCGCGACCTTCGCCACGTCCGGCAGCCGCACCGCCGACCCGGACCTATAGGAAACGACAAGGGGTTCGTACTGCGCGGCCTTCCTCAGCTGGTCGTCCGTCTGGATCTCCCAGCTCTTGTCTCCGTTTATCAGCTGCCCCTTCGGACGGTTTACGTTGGTGCTCGAAAGCACCCCGCGTACGTCTTCGAGGCTGATCCCGTATTTGCTCAGCGCAGTCGGATTGAGATCGACCCTTACCGCCGGAAGGGAGCTTCCCCCGACAAATACCTGCCCGACGCCGCTCACCTGAGAAAGTTTCTGCTGAAGGATCGTCGAGGCCGCATCGTACATGTCTGCGGTGTTCACCGTATCCGACGTAAGCGCAAGGATCAGGATCGGAGCATCCGCGGGGTTCATCTTGCGATAGATCGGGTTGCTCGGCAGGTTTGAGGGAAGGAACGAGCGGGCGGCATTGATCGCGGCCTGCACGTCGCGCGCCGCTCCGTCTATATTGCGGTTGAGTTCGAACTGAAGAGTAATGCTCGTAGCGCCTCGGTAACTGGTCGAGGTCATCTCCGTAACTCCAGCGATCCTGCCGAACTGGCGTTCGAGCGGGGCGGCGACTGAAGTCGCCATCGTAAGCGGATCGGCCCCCGGCAGGCTCGCACTGACAGAGATTGTCGGGAAATCAACCTGGGGCAGCGGCGAGACAGGAAGCAGCCGGAATGCTATCGCGCCTGCGATGACTATCCCCGCAGTAAGGAGGGTAGTTGCGACCGGCCTTCTTATGAAGTGCGCCGAGATATTCATTGAGTTTTATCGCGCCGGGCGCGTACACGCCTTGCCATACGGTCGAACCAGAGATAGATGACGGGAGTAGTGTAAAGCGTAAGAGCCTGGCTGATGATAAGGCCGCCTACGATCGAGATGCCGAGAGGACGACGGAGCTCCGAACCTACCCCGGTACCCACCGCAAGAGGAAGCGCACCTAGAAGCGCCGCCATCGTCGTCATCATGATCGGCCTGAACCTGAGAAGGCAGGCCTGATAGATCGCGTCGACGGGGTCCTTTCCCTCCTTCCTCTCGGCGTCGAGGGCAAAGTCGATCATCATGATGCCGTTTTTCTTTACGATCCCTATGAGGAGGATAATCCCGATGATGGCGATGACGCTCAACTCGGTCCTGAAGGCCATGAGCGCAAGGACCGCGCCTACTCCTGCGGAGGGCAGGGTCGAGAGTATCGTGACCGGGTGGATGTAGCTTTCATACAGCACGCCGAGGACGATGTAAACGGTGATGAGGGCTGCGAGGATAAGGAGCGGCTCGTTTTTCAACGACGCCTGAAAAGCCTGCGCCGTCCCCTGGAAGCTTCCTTTGATACTTGCGGGAAGCCCCATCCTGAGGGTCGTATCTTCGACGGACTTCACCGCCTCTCCGAGCGAAGCATCGGGAGCCAGGTTAAACGACGCGGTCACCGCAGGAAACTGTCCCTGCCTGTTGATGACGAGCGGTCCCGTCGTCTCGGAGGCCCGGGTGATTGCACTTAACGGCACCTGGCCGCCGTCTGCTCCCCTGAGATAGATGGACTGAAGACCTCCGGGATGGACCTGGAATTCGGGCATCACCGCAAGGACCGCGCGATACTGGTTCAACTCGGTAAAGATCGTCGAGACCTGTCTTTGGCCGAAGGCGTCATATAAGGAGTCGTCGATCAGCTGAGGAGTGATCCCGAAGCGCGATGCGGTACCGCGGTCGATCATAAGAGACAATCTGAGTCCCTTGTCCTGCTGATCGCTGCTTACGTCGCGGAGTTCCGGCCTGCTCCTGAGTTCCTCCAGCATCTTCGGCGCCCAGTAGTTCAGCTCTTCGGTGTTGGGGTCTTCGATCGTATACTGGTATTGAGTGCGGCTCACGCGTGCGTCCACCGTCAGGTCCTGTGCAGGCTGCATGAAAAGCGTGATCCCCTCGACCTTTGCCAACTCGGGCTGAAGACGCCTGATCACTTCGCTTGCGGACGTCTTCCGCACATCCAGGGGCTTCAGGTTGATAAGTATCCTTCCGCTGTTTAGCGTGGTGTTCGTACCGTCGATTCCGATGAATGACGAGAGGCTCTCTACCGCAGGGTCCCTCAATACGACCTTTGCGAGGGCCTGCTGGCGTTCGGCCATTGCAGGGAAAGAGATGGTTTGTGACGCCTCCGAGATGCCCTGGATCACGCCGGTGTCCTGGACAGGGAAAAAACCCTTCGGCACGGCCACGTAAAGCAGCACTGTCAGGACCAATGTGCTGAGGGCGACAATGAGCGTAGCCGTCTGATGCCTGAGCACCCACTTCAGGGTCTTTCCGTAGAATTCGATTATCCGGTCAAAGGCGCGCTGCGAAACGCGGTAGAATCTCCCCTGCCTCTCTTCAGGAGTATGTTTGAGTATCCTGGCGCACATCATGGGTGTAAGAGTAAGTGATACGACCGCCGAGATGAGGATAGTGACTCCGAGGGTCACGGCAAACTCCCTGAAAAGTCGGCCGACCACGTCGCCCATGAAGAGAAGCGGTATGAGCACCGCGATCAGCGACACGGTAAGAGAGAGGATCGTAAATCCGATCTGTTCGGCACCCTTGAGTGCCGCCTGAAGCGGCGTCTCCCCCTGCTCGACGTATCGCGCGATATTTTCGATCATGACTATCGCATCGTCCACAACAAATCCCGTCGAGATGGTGAGCGCCATCAGCGAGAGGTTATTGAGGCTGAAGCCCATCAGATACATCACGCCGAAGCTCCCGACCAGAGACAAAGGCACGGCAACACTCGGAATCGCGGTGGCCGACAGGTTTCTCAGAAAGAGAAATATCACTAGCACGACGAGCGCCACCGCAAGCATCATTTCGAACTGGACGTCATGGACGGATGCGCGTATCGTCGTGGTGCGGTCGGTCAGCACAGAGACTTGTATCGAAGAGGGCAGTGAACTCTGCAACTGGGGCAGGAGTCTCTTTATGCGGTCGACGACCTCTATGACATTAGCGCCGGGCTGCCTCTGGATGTTCACGATCACAGAAGGCGTCTCGTTCATCCATGCAGCCTGGTTCACATTCTCCACGTCGTCTATCACATCTGCGACATCGGAGAGCCTGACAGGCGCCCCGTTGCGGTAGGCAACTATCAGCGGCCTGTACTCCCCGCTTGTAAAGAGCTGGTCGTTTGCGCCGATTATATAAGACTGGTGCGGCCCGTCGAAGCCGCCCTTCGCCTGGTTGACGTTCGAGGATGCAATTACCGCACGCAGGTCTTCGAGCGTGAGTTCGTAGGCGGCAAGGGCCGTGGGATTAGCGTGTATCCTTACGGCGGGCCTTTGTCCTCCGCTTATGCTTACGAGGCCGACACCGGCAAGCTGCGATATCTTCTGCGCAAAACGTGTGTCGGCCAGGTCTTCGACCTTGGGAAGAGGCAGTGTCTTGGAGCTGAGGGCCAGCGTCAGGATAGGCGCGTCGGCAGGGTTCACCTTGCTATATACAGGAGGGTTCGGAAGGTCCCGTGGAAGAAAGCTGAAGGAGGCGTTGATCGCCGCCTGGACCTCCTGTTCTGCAATATCGAGACTGAGGTCGAGGCTGAACTGGAGCGTGATGATCGAGCTTCCGCTTGAGCTTGTGGACGTCATCTGCTTGAGGCCGGGCATCTGGCCGAACTGACGTTCCAGCGGAGCGGTGACCGACGAGGCCATTACATCCGGACTCGCACCGGGATAAAAGGTCCTGACCTGGATCGTAGGATACTCCACCTGCGGCAGGGCGGAAACCGGCAGCTGTGTATATGCAACCGCACCTGCAAGGAGGATAGCAGCCATCAGCAGCGTCGTTGCGACCGGCCGCTCGATGAAGATGCGGGAAAGATTCATCAGCCGCCCCTGCGCTTATTGCCGCCGCTTCCTGCTCCCCTGTCCTGGCCTTTCACTTCAACCTTGGCGCCTTCGCGCAGCCTCTCTGCGCCCTCCACCACGACGAGCTCTCCGACGGAAAGTCCTTTCACGACCGCAGCCTCGCCTCCCTGAGTTTCTCCGACACTTACAGGACGCACAACCGCAGTGTTGCCGGCCTGCACCACGTACACAAATGTGCCCTGGGGACCGCGCTGGATAGCTGCGGCAGGCACAACGAGGACATCGTGCAAAGTCTCTACCAGGAGCCGGGCATTGACGAACTGGTTCGGAAAGAGCTCGTTGCCTTTGTTTTGGAAGAGGGCTCTGAGACGGACTGTCCCCGTGGCCGGGTCGATCTGGTTGTCGACGGTAAGAAGAGAACCTGTCGACAGCATCTCCTTCATATCGCGGTCGTATGCCTCGACGGGCAGTCGCGCGCCTGCCTTGAGTCTGGCGAGGACCTTCGGAAGATTGTCCTCGGGGATGGAAAAAATAACGGTGATAGGTTGAAGCTGAGTGATCACCACCAGTCCGTTGGTATCGCTTGCGTGGACGATATTTCCGGGGTCTACGAGACGCAGCCCTACGCGGCCGCCGACAGGCGCAGTGATCCGCGCGTACAGCAGCTGCAGTTTCGCGTTATCGATCAATCCCTGATCGGTCTTCACCGCACCCTCGTACTGGCGGACGAGGGCCTCCTGAGTGTCCCGTTGCTGTTTTGCGATCGAATCCTGTTCAGTCAGCAACTGATAACGCTGAAGGTCGAGTCTTGCGTTCTTCAAAAGCGCCTCGTCCCGTTCCTTCTGTCCTTCCGCCTGGGTCAGCTGCACCTCGAAAGGCCTCGGGTCGATTTCGGCAATGAGTTCTCCGCTTGCGACTATCTGGCCTTCTCTGAACAGCACCCTCATCAGCTGGCCGTCGACGCGGGTCTTCACGGTAACGGTATTCACCGGAGTGACCGAGCCAAGCCCGCTCAGGTACACTCCGACATCGGCAGTCCTGGCAGCCGCCGCCGTTACAGGCAGCACTGGCGCCGGCCTTTTTGCAGTCTGATTTGCTACACCTGTATTCTCCGCTCTCCCATACAAGAGATAGATACCGGCAGCCAGAACACATGCCAGGAGCAGCCACTTCAGCCGGCTTCTGCGGATTGAAGGGGTACCCTCCTGTTTCTGCTTATCCATTTCTTCCGGTTTATCAGTATTCATTGTCTTTCCTCAACATCTCATGATTCCTTATACCATATTGCGGGCGTGTGTCAATTTAATGCATGCGGTACCACCTATATTTTGCGACAGCCGATTTCCGCCCATGCGCTGATATTTCTCATTCTACTCCACCGGGACCGCCAAGAAGACGGAACTTTTCAGAACTTTACAAAACTTTTCCTTTCTTAGGAATTCCCGTACTCAGGAAAGATTTCTCTGGGATGGCAGAACGGAAGGAAAGCGCCTCAGGCGAGCAGCGAGAAACAGACCCTCTTCCGCCTGACGGGGCAGAGAAACTCCAGCGAAACCGCGGCCAGTTTTATGCCTTCGCTATTCTTGTTCCCCTTCCCGTACCTCGGGTCGCCCATGACAGGATAACCGATCATATCGAAATGACGTCGTATCTGATGCAGCCGGCCGGTCTTTATGATAATTTCGACCGCAGACGTGTTCTTTTCAGGATCACTAGACAGGACACTGTATTCAGTAACCGCCGCCTTTCCGTCGAGGGGGATTTCTATCGTGCTCCTTGCGCCTGTTTCGCCGATGATGCCGAGCACTTCTGCACGATATTTTTTCACGATCAAATTCCTTTCAAAAAGAGCAGAAAGCTCTGCCGCTGCTCCCGCGTTATGGGCGATGAGCATCACGCCGGAGACTTCACGGTCAAGACGGTGGACGAGATACACCTCTCGCGGCGGCCTGAAAAAAAGTTCGGCCTGCCGCAAAAGAGAACAATGATCTCCGTATTTTGTCCCTTGCGACATGAGTCCGGCGGGCTTATGCCATGCGCTGTATGCAATGCGGTCTTCGAGACAGTCCGCAGCGGGAGGCACGCACGAAAGTATGTCTTTGTCATAATAGAGCTCGATATGGCTGCCTTGCCGAAGCCGTGTGGTCGCCCTCCGCAGCCTTTTCGTCCCCCCTCTCTTCCCCTTCAGCCAGACAGCGCCCTTATTCATAGCATCCTTGATCCGGCCCTTCGACAGGCCGGACTTCTCCGCCAGAAGATCGCAGGCGGTTTCCGGCGATTCGACATCGATCTTTACTACAATTTTTCCCATACAGTTAATATTACCTTACAGTCGCATACTTATTCTGAAAACAGAAGGCGAATGTGAGGAAAACGATCCATAATCTGAGGCTCCTCACAGCCGCGCCATGTAGCGACATACCTTTTCTGAATGTCACGAGAGATATAACTGCGTTTACGTGAATCAGGATAATTACATGCCGAATTTATGGAATTTTTCGACATGTTCACCTTCTCCTTTATGCATTGATCGGGTTACTGTCAGATAATACGCCTATTGAATACGGGTCGTTTTTGTGTTAGCATTTTTCATGTCTTCCATCCCGTCCGCAAGGAGGCAGATCGACCGTGGCTGAAGTCTATCATGCGCTCGGACTCAATATGCATCAACCTCTCGGGAACCTTCTCGCCCTTCACAATTCGGCAGAGCAGTGGGAGGCGAAGCAGATCCTTTGGTGCTACGACCGGCCGACCCGCATGATAGAGGGATACGAGGACGTTGCCAGGCTGCATATGAGTTTCTCCGGCACTCTGCTGAAGCAACTCGAAGACCCCGCGATCAAGGAGACCTTCCGCGAGACCGTCGATATCGACAATTTTCTCGACCGCTACAAGAGGTCTAATATCGAGTTCGTGGGTACCGGGCTGTATCATCCGGTATACCCTCTGACGCCGCAAGCCGACTGGGACAGCCAGACCGAATGGTGGATCGGTCTCGGCAGGCACCTCCTCGGCAGAGACCGTTTTCAGGGGTTCTGGCCGCCCGAGATGGGCTTCAGCATGGAGATGATCCCCATGCTGAAGCGGCACGGCTACCGGTATGTGCTGGTCGACTCCTGGTACATTAAGCCGAAGAGGGAACTGCGCTGGGAGGAGGTCCGTTATCGGCCGTATATCGCCCGGTACGAGGGAGAAGAGATAATCGTCGTCCCCCGCGACAGGGAACTTTCGGACGCGCAGCAATCCGGCCTAGATCCGGGATGGTTCCAGCACGAGATCTATGAAAGGACGAAATGGTGCGACTTTCCTGCGTTAGTCACCACCTGGACCGACGGGGAAAACGGCGGCTGGTTCCGGACCCCTCATACCGATAGCGGCTTTTGGGGCTATTTCTACCATACGATATTGAACAGGTACCGAGAGGGCACCCTGGGCTTCATCCCGGTCCATATCAGTGAATACCTCGACAAGTATCCTCCGACAGAGGAGGTGGAGGTCCATCGGGGCGCCTGGAATACCGGACACCACTGGGGAGGCGATTTTATGCAGTGGACCGGGTCCCTTCTCCAGAGGAAGGGGTGGGATGAAGTGCGCAACGCAAGCGCCTATTACCACAAGGTGAAAAGATATTTCGACGAGCACCGGGGCAAGACGTCGGACCCCGAGGAGGTGCGCAGCCTTATCATACGGGCATATGACCGCATCCTGGTCGCCGAAACGAGCTGCAATTTCTATTGGGGGAGCCGCTGGGTCCACCGTTCCTTCGACGATCTGGAGCAGGCTTATCATCTTCTGGATACTGCCATGGGTCTTATGAAAAACCGGACAGAAGCGGGGTGAAGTGTCCGCTCCTATATTACCTGATAGGAGGCCGGGATCCGTCATTCCCGCGCAGGCGGGAATCCAAACAAGGTGAAAAGGTGGATGCCCGACTAAGAACTTCGGGCATGACGGCTAGTCAGACAGCACGGGTAACTATAACTCCGGTGCCTATGGCTTATCAGAGAATCAAGGGTCCCCCGCCCCCCTTCCAAGGAAATCTTTTCATCAGGTATAATTATCTATTCTTAGATTCCACCTTTCTCACAGGAGGTCATACATCATGACGTTGAGACCGCTTCAAGACTGGGCCGTTATAAGGAAGTCGGAACCGAAAGAGAGGACCGCAGGCGGCATCATCATCCCCGAGGTCGCAAAAGAAAAACCTCTCGAAGGCGTGATTGTTGCCATCGGTCCTGGAAAGTTCAAGACAGAAAAAGGTAAAGAAAAGAAAAAAGAAAAGAAAAAAGAAAAAAAGACGTTCGTCCCGACAGTCCTGAAACCGGGACAGCTTATAATTTATCAGAAGTACGCCGAAAGGGAGATTGAACTCGACGGTGAAACTATTACTCTCGTCAGGGAAGAAGATATCCTCGGCACAGTAGAGGAGCGGGCACTCGCCGAGAAAAATTCCGGCGCACTCGAGCAAAAAAAGGATGGACCGGTCGCGATAAGGGAAAAGGCCCATGTCCCGCTTGTTCCGCCTGCAAAAACCTCGGCACAAAAAGTCCCCCCGGTGACAAAAGAGCCGGCCGCAAAGAAGGCTGCAGCAAAAACGCCTCCAAAGAAGAAGGAAAAAGCGGCGGCAAAGAAGGTGACGGCAGAGAAGAAGCCTGCCGCGAAGAAATCTTCTCCAAAAAAATCCCCGGCAAAAAAAATAGCACCCCAAAAGACCTCGTCGAAAAAGGAGACATCCCGAAAAACTGCGGCGAAAAAGACAGTCGCAAAAAAAATGACCCGTCCAGCGTCAAAGGGAAAAGCGGGAAAGAAGTAAAATCCTTTCTTTAGCGGTGAATTTCGGCGTACGTCAGGGAGACTTCATCCCGGCAATACCCGCGGCCGCCCGTTCGTGATTGGGCGAAACCTTGAGGGCCTTTTCGAAAAGGCCCTTTGCCCTCGCGGGGAAACCGAGTTGGGCAAAGACAAATCCGAGTTCGGCCAGGTAGGTGGCATTGAAGGGTTCGAGCTTCAGCGCTCGTGCAATCGCCTTTTCAGCGGCCTTGGCCTTGTCCTGCCGAAAGAGCGCAAGCCCATAGTAATAATGATAGTCGGCCACGGAAGGATCGAAATACGCCGCCTGGCCGAAAAGCAGTTCCGCCTCGGCATATGTGTGATTTCTGAGTGCGGTCCTGCCCTCCTCGCACTTGATTTTCGCCTTCTCTTCTGCTGAGACAGGTCTCATCGGCTTCACGGAAACAGACTTGTCGTATTCCCTTCTTTTTTCGGGATTCCCCAAGGTGGTGTAAGCCTCGTAGATATAGGAAAAGATATCGCTAAGTTTCCCCTTCAGGGGGTCATCGGCAAGATTGAAATGTATGTCCGGATGATACTTTTTTGCGGCGCGGTAGTAAGCGCTTTTTATCTCCGGAAACGCAGCGTGCGGCTTCACACCGAGAACGCCGTAATACCCGAGGTCCATATATTTCCCATGCAACTCCTCGATGGCACGCAGGACTTCCGGGTCAAGAGAGGGTCTCTGTCCCCCGGCATCGGCAGCATCTCCCTTTTCTCCGCCTGTTTGCGGCGTAGCCTTCACCTCTGCCATCCCGAGATTTAGTATCGCAAATACCGTCCGCAGGACTTCAAGTCTGTCGAGTCCCGTAAGAGATACGATTCCCGCGATCGAAGTTTTACCGTCAATGCAGGCGAGCACCCTTCTTCCCGCCTCATCCAGTTTCACCTCCCCCGACAATGAAGCCATATCAAGGGAGAGCGCAGGAATGACATCAAGTGAGGGCAGCACTTCGGCAATGCGCCTGACGTCGCGGACCCTCTTTGTCCCGGAATAGATAAGGTCCGGGGCGGAGAGCTTCAGCGTCAGTATCTCATTCGCCGGAAGTTCCGTCTCCTCGATCGAAAATCTGCCCTTGCCGAGACTGAGGAGACCCAGGATAATCTCTTCTATCTGGCGCCTCACCAGAGGAACGAGATCCTTGGCTTCGCAGCAGTCCATCTCGACAAGCAGCGCGCCCTCTTTTCGGCCTGTTCTTTCCATCTCCCGGAAAAGGGCCTTGTGTTGTTCAGCGGACATTCTGCCTTCCCTCAGAAGGATATCGGCGAGATTGTCCCTTCTGTCGCTCGAAGAAGAAAACACCATGTCCCCGTCCCGGATGAAGACTTTTTTGACGAAACCGCCATATTCCACTGTAAGTATGCCTGTCTTCCGGCAGCTATGCATTCCCAGCAGTATGTCCGATAGCCGGTGATCTTTCACCAGGCCGGCGAGATGCCCGACATTCCTCAGCCCGATCCTCACCCCATGAGGAGCGTCGCCTTTCCAGATAACTTTTTGGGGCGCCCTGATCGCAGGCTCCTCGATCGCTACATCGATCACATCCCCTTCGGAGATCTCCGGACCCGTCTCTATAATAAGTCCGAGCCCCTCAACGGAGTAGTCGGTCAGCTTCGCGTGATAGTAGGAGTCCTTGAGCTTCACAGAAATGACAGACCCTTTCCGGTATCTTCTGAAACGTCGCTTGTCGTTCGTCCCCATCGGGGATAGTTTACTTAGGTGGCCCCCCCATTTCAAGATCTCGTGCCGAATATTCGAATTCCCGGGCGACCCTTCCGGTGGTATAATGGCCTGTAGTGGGAGGAAGGCATCGATATTGCCGTGGCGCAAGGGCACATACACGACTGCATAATCATCGGGGCTGGTCCGGGCGGGCTTCAGGCCGCCATTTATCTCGGCCGGTACAACCGCGACGTCCTGCTCATAGACAGGGGCGGCGGCAGGACTTGGCATGCCAGGCATATCGAGAATTTCCTGACTCAGAAGGCGATCTCCGGTCCGGAGATCATAAAGACCGGGATGGAACAGGCCAGAAGTTTCAACGTGAAAATCGAGAAGGGCCGGGTCAGGCACCTTGTGAAAAATACATATTTCGAGGTATACACTCAAAATGAGAGTTTTCTATCCAAGTACGTGATCGTCTCGACAGGGGCCAACGACAACCTTCCGCCTATCGAGAACGTGCACAAGTTTTTCGGGACCCACTTCTTAACCTGCGTCGACTGCGACGGCTACAGGACAACAGGGAGAAAACTCGCCGTCCTCGGCAATTCGCTCAAGACGGTCCATCTGGCGTTTGCGATGAAGGAGATGTACACGAAGGACCTCACGCTCATCCTCTACTTTCTGGCGCCGCCGGAGGAATATGCGGAGATGCTGAAAGAAGAGAATATCCCTTTCGTCATCGGTCGTCCGGCCCGAATCATCGGGGTAGAAAAGATCGAGGCGATAGAATTTCAGGACGGGCGGCGTGTCGGATGCGAGGTGGTAATGTCCAATTTCGGGTACAAGCTGAATGACGACTTCCTTGCGGGACTCGACCTAAAAAAGGACAGGGAGGACTTCAAGTATGTAACCAACCGGGAATACGAGTCCTCACTGGGAGGTTTATACATTATGGGTCCCCTGACCGGCAACGACCAGGCTATCATCGCAGCAGGCGAAGGAGCGACCGCCGCGATCGATATAAAGAAAAGGCTTTTGGAATATTTGTTGTAAAGCTTAGAATCGTTCCCGCTTTAGCGGAAGGAGGAAATACATGGCAGAGAGCAATAATAAACTCGATGAAGTGGCAGATCAGCTTAATGAGAATATCTTGGCGGTAAAGGGAACTTTAGAATTGATAGACACATCGGTTGAAGATGAACTGCACCCCCTCTTGATTAAAGCAGTTGCCAGGATGGATATAATCCAGAAAATATCGGACGAAATGCTTGCTGCCTTAAAGAGTTGCTTCGACAAAATGGGGGAAACCAGGGAATAATCAGGATCGATGGAGTCCGGCCCAGATGAACTGCTTGCGCAATATTCATATCTCCTCTCCGGCGGAATGATTGAAACCCGAGGACTCTCAGGAAACGCTGCAACAAGCCGAGGCAACGAACGCGGGGCTGCCCCCTTCCACGGGATGGCATAAAACATTTTCCGCCTTACGCAATCCTAATTACCGCTATTTTTATTCGGGACAGACCGTTTCACTGATCGGCACCTGGACCCGCACCGCCGCCTTAGGCTGGGTCTCCTTCCAGTTCACCCATTCGGAGTTTTTACTGGGTATTGTTTTCATGCTCAATTCCCTGCCTATTTTCCTTTTCGCCGTTTATGCCGGATCTCTGGCCGACCGTATTCCCAAAATAAGGATTTTTACTTTGACGAGCTGGTTTTCGCTGCTGTCTTCATTGACGTTGGCCGTCATGTTGTTCCGTGGTCCCGTGCACATGACCTTACCCCAAAAACTGTGCCGACCAAAAGTGGAAATTCCCGGCTTTATGCGGCCTCCTGAATCTGCCGTCTTGCGAACTCAGCAGGCGTCAAATTGTTCAGCGAACTATGTG
>JAKAIZ010000068.1 GCA_021814065.1 Nitrospirota bacterium
TATGAAAAAAGTATTCTTCCTTCTCTCCATATAAAAATCGTCCTCGTACTGCCCGCCGTAGAACGTGTCCATGAGCCCGACCGCGGACACATCACAGGACCTGATCCCGAAAATGACCCTTTTTTTGTGATTCCCGGGGCGTTCGGTCCCTTTCGGCGAGAATTTATACATCTCTTCCTTTTGGGGGAATAAGAACTCCTTCTGGCAAGGCAGGTTCGCCGGGCAGTCAGCGACGATATCGTGGATATTTTCGACCGAACTAAAGACGATGTCGCCGTCTGTCGACCGCAGTGGGCCTATCAGGTCGGCCTCCTTCCTGAGCTGCCTCAGCCAGTAGGAGAGGTGGGCCTTGCTTAATACGAGGTCGCCCTTCACGACGGGACCTCCGGCTCTTCGTAGAGTTCGTTCAGGATCTTCAGATCTTCTTTACGGTTGTAGCGGTTCTTCGGCCTCTCGCCGGGTTTAGGAATTACCGGCACAAGATTTATGGCGCAGACCTTAAACTCCGGTATCTTCGCGACCGGGTCCACTGCAGGGCTGGTGATAAGATTGACCGCCGCCTCCCTGAAGTGGAAAGGGATGAACACAATCCCCTCGGGCGTCCTGTCGGTCACAAGCGCCTTGACGACGATCTCTCCCCTCCGCGAGACCGCCTTCACGGAATTTCCGCTTCTTACGCCGATCCTGCCGGCGTCTTTCGGATTTATCTCCACAAAACATTCCGGCTCCTCCCTTTCGAGCGTCGCCGTCCGCCTGCACATGGTGGCAGTGTGGTAACGAAAGTACAGCCTGCCCGTCGTAAGGATGAACGGATACGTCATGTCTGTCGTCTCGTCGGGAGGAGTAAATTCTATAGGGTTGAACGTGCCGAGACCCTTCGCAAATTTTTTCCGGTGCATAAAGGGGGTACCCGGATGGTCCGCATCAGGGCAGGGCCACTGGAGCCCGAAGTCATCGAGCCGGTGGTGGAGTATCCCGCCGTACACAGGCGTGAGGAGCGCCGCCTCCTCCATGATCTCGTGGGCGGCCCGGTACCCCATGTCGTACCCCATCTTCTTCGAAAGCTCGGCTATGATCTTCCAGTCCGGCATCGCCCCGTACATAGGACGGACCGCCTTCCTCACCTTCTGGACCCTGCGCTCGGTGTTGGTAAAGGTCCCGTCCTTCTCGGCAAAGGTGACCGCCGGGAGTATGACATCGGCAAGTTCCGCCGTCTCGGACATAAAGATATCCTGCACCACGAGAAAATCCAGTTTCCTGATCGCCTCGACAACATGCGAGGTGTCCGGGTCCGACATGACGGGGTTTTCACCCACGATATACATCGCCTTCAGCCTGCCCTCACGCGCAGAGTCGAACATATCTATCATCGTCATCCCCCGGGCTGAGGGCAATTTTCTCCTCCAGGCGGACTCGAACTTCTTCCGCGCCCTCGCGTCCGCCACCTTTTGATATCCCGAATAAACGTCCGGCAGCGCCCCCATATCACAGGCCCCCTGGACGTTGTTCTGACCGCGCAGAGGATTGAGGCCGGTCATCGGCTGGCCTATGTGTGCGGTCAGCATGACGAGGTTCGCGCATGAGCGGACGTTGTCCACGCCCGTCACATGCTGGGTTATCCCCATCGAATAAAAAAGCATCGACCGTTTCTCTGTCGCGTAGATCCTCGCCACCCTTTGGATATCAGAGGCAGGCACGCCGGTTATCTTTTCCGCAACTTCAGGGGTGCATCTCTTCACCACCTTTTCGAATTCGTCGAAGTTCTCGGTCCTCCGCCTGACGAAATTGATATCGACAAGTCCTTCGCCGATGATCACGTTCATGATACCGTTGAGGAGGGCGACGTCGGTGCCGCTTCTCTGTCTCAGATGGGTATGGGCAAACGCGGCGATCTGCGTCTTCCGGGGATCGGCGACGATAAGCGTGGCACCTCTGTCGACCGCCTCTAGCATATGCATCGCAATCATAGGATGCTGCTCGGTCGTATTAGAACCGACCACAAAGATCACCCTCGCATCGGCGATCTCGCTGATCGAATTGGTCATCGCCCCTGAACCGAACGCGGAGGCCAGACCGGCCACGGTGGTGCTGTGTCAGAGACGTGCGCAGTGGTCTATATTGTTCGTACCGATGACGGCCCGCGCGAACTTCATCATCACGAAGTTCTCTTCGTTTGTGCACTTCGCGGAGCTGAGTATGCCTATGGCGTCCGGTCCGTATTTCTCTTTTGTCCCGGACAGTCTTGAAGCGATCAGATCTAGGGCGTCCTCCCAGGAAGACTTCTGGAGTATTCCGTCCTTCCTGACAAGCGGGTATTTCAGCCTGTCAGGATGCTGGACAAACTCATGGCAATTCCACCCCTTCACGCAGAGGCTGCCGTGGTTCACGGGGTGATGGGCGCTCGGGGAAACTCCGGTGATGAGGCCGTTTTCGACGTGCAGGTAAAGTCCGCATCCGCATCCGCAATAGGGACAGATGGTAGAAACCTTTTCCATACTTAAATGTAACATAAAAAAGGCGGCCGGAGGTATCAGGGAACGCTGAGGGCGGCCCTGTAGAGGGGCCGCCTGACTTATCAGATGCGCAGGACTCCCGCGGGAGTCGCCTGGGTGCCGCTACGCGGTATACCCGCCGGTGATAAAGTCTTTAAGATAATGGATCTCGGAGTGGAGCTTGCCCACCTGGGTCTGGATGATGTCCCGGATCGAGAGCATCCCGATCACGTTCCCGGCGTCGACCACGGGGAGATGACGGATATTCTTTTCGACCATGACCGCCATCACGTCATTCAGGTCGTCCTCCATCTGGGCGACTATAAGGTTCGTGGTCATCACGTCTTTCACGGGGATTTCCTTGAAACTTTTTCCGTCGAAGGTGAGATAACCCCGGACCACGTCCCTTTCCGTAAAGATCCCGACGTTATTGCAATGGTCGGTGACCAGAAGGGCGCTGATCCTCCTGCCGTTCATAACCCTGATGGCGTCCTCGATCGAGCTGCCTGCATCGATCGAAACAACGTCCTTCCCCTTGGCCTCGAGAAGATTTTTTACTTTCATGATCACACCCCCGAAAAAAGGTTGCCGTGGTTTATACTCACAGGGCTGGAAGCCGCCCCCTTTGACCAAGGTATTATTTCACATCTTAGTGCAAAAAAGGGGAAATGTCTCTATTGTTTTTTCTTATCGTTTTATCGAGGGGAGGGCGTGAGGAAGGGGGTTCAGGCGACAAATAGGATGACATAATAGGCCCCCATCAGGAGCAGGAAAGGCACAGGATTTATAACAGCCGGGGACAGGCCTTCCTGTCCCCGGCTGTGTCATCAGATCACGGAATCTCCGGTTTCGCCGGTCCTGATCCTGATCACCTGTTCGAGAGAATAGACGAATATCTTGCCGTCGCCTATCTTGCCGGTCTTGGCCTTCTCTTCTATCGTCGAGACCGCCTTTTCGACCATGTCGGCGGCGACCACTGCTTCGATCTTCACCTTCGGGATAAAGGAGATATCGTATTCAGCCCCGCGGTAGAGTTCGACATGGCCCTTTTGCCTCCCGAAACCCTTTACTTCCGTGACGGTCATCCCTTGTATGCCGATTTTATTCAATGCGTCTTTCACCTCATCAAGCTTGAAAGGTTTTATTATCGCTTCTATCTTTTTCATCATATCTCCTATTCCATGTCGCCCATGGGCATAGCGGATTGCTTAATAATATACTCGGGGTACGCGCCAATGCCATGCTCGTGATTGTCAATGCCCTGAAGTTCTCCTTCACGCGATACACGGAGTAATCCCATCGCCTTCACCGCGTACATCAGCGCCAGGCCGATGCCGAATGTGGCCGCAGTAATAATGGTACTCCCGATAGCCTGGGCTGCAAGAACCGTCGTCCCGCCGCCGTAAAAGAGACCGGTGAGGGGGGCGCTGTTGTCAGCCGCAAAAGGTCCGGTCAACCCATACTTGCCGCACGCGAAGAGACCCAGCGAGAGGGTTCCCCATATCCCGTTCAGGCCGTGGACAGGAACCGCGCCAATGGGGTCATCGATCCTCAACCACTCCAGAACATCAACTCCGACCACTACGATAATGCCTGCTATCGCTCCTATTACTATAGAGCCGGTTGGTGAGACCCAGTAACAAGGTGCTGTAATCGCTACGAGCCCGGCGAGAAAGCCGTTTACTGTAAAGCTTACGTCCCACTTTTTTGTTTTCGGGTATCCATAGAACATCGCCGTCAGTGCAGCTGCACAGGCTGCCAGAGTGGTATTGGTTGCCACTCGCCCTGCCCCCTCAAAGTCCATGATCGAAAGAGTACTGCCGGGATTGAACCCATACCAGCCGAACCAAAGGATCAGTCCGCCGACTGTTGCCATCACGAGGTCATGCGGCAGCATGGGGCCTCCGCCATCTCTTTTGAACTTGCGCCCTATGCGAGGCCCGAGTGCTATTGAGCCTGCGAGCGCCACAAACCCACCGATTGTGTGGACTACAGTGGAACCTGCAAAGTCGTGGAATCCAGTACCGAGACCCGGCAGGAAATTCCCCGCACTTCCCATCGTGGCAAGAAAACCATCAGGCCCCCATGCCCAATGACCAATAATCGGATAGATGAAGCCGGAAACGCCCAGACTATAGATAAGGTCGCCCACAAAGCCGGTCCGGCCGATCATTGCACCTGATGTGATTGTGGAGCAGGTGTCCGCAAAAGCGAACTGGAAAAGCCAGAAGGCCAGAAACGCGACGCCTGTTGTTTCATAAGTTGCAGGAGCACCCTGCAGGAAAAAATATTTCATTCCGATCCATGGGGTTCCTGAACCAAACATGAAAGCAAAGCCCCATGCGTAGAAAAGCAGCCCGCACAGAGCGGTGTCGACGACGCATTCCATCAGGACGTTGACCGTCTCTCGGGAGCGGCAAAAGCCTGCTTCAAGCATGGTGAAGCCAACCTGCATACCGAAGACAAGGAAGGCGGCAACCAGCGTCCACAATGTATTGATCGGGTTGATTATATCATTGGGTTTGACCAATGGGTCTGCGGCCATAACGTCCGCGCCGATAATGTCAGTGGCAAGCGCAATGATTCCGAGCAGGAGCACGATGCCGAGCATCTTCCCTCCCATCAGGAGATATCCATACCGCCGCCACTGCCGATTGTGAAGCCGCTTCCTCAATCGTGCTACTCTGTCACTAAAGCCCATTTTTCTATCCATAACTAGTTTCACCTTTCTTATGTTGTTTTATGTCATCGGCCGTGGGCCGTTTGCGGAATATCCTGCGACGCCTCAGATGCCGTCCGCATGGGCACCGGACGGGTCCGGCTTAAGTTCCGGATCAGGAGCCGCTGCAGGGCCTGCTGCAGGTGCGGGCTGAGCAGGAGCCGCCTGCTCAGCCGCAGAAGGAGGGTTAGCCTTCGGCACCTGGTCTTCGGCAAACACCAGCCTTGCCGAAAGCATAAATAAAATCAAGAATCCAATACCAGCCAATCGTTTCATCTCGTTATCTCCTCATCGTCCTTCACTGTTTACCACGTATACATAACGCCAAGCGCGATCGTGTCCTGGCTCTTTCTGCTGCCCGAATCAAAGGACACCTGGTCGGACCAGTCATGCCGGTACTCGGGCCTGACTATGATCGCCTTTGCTATCCTGAATTCAGGTGTGAACGTGATCTCCTTTAGCTTCTGCGCAGTGCCGGTCCTCAGTCCTTCTTTGTCGTCAAAGTATTCCGCACGTATCGCGGTACTGAAGAGATCGCTGAAGTCGTATTTCGCGTATCCCGCGATGCCATACCACTTTGCGGTGCCGCCGTCTGCTGCCGAATGTTCTTCTGTCGCATAATCCGTATTCACTACAAGGGTCAGTTCCTTCGCCGGCTTAAAGGTGCCTACCCAGTCGAAGAGGAACCTGTTGTCGTGGTTGTTATTGTCCTTTTCAGGTCCATACATGAGGTTGAACGTCAGTGCAACCGGCTCAATTGGCGTATAGCCCAGGGTCAGCCCGAACGTCTTTCCCTTATTGTTGTCATCCGTGTTGTCCCATCCGTTGGCGATGTATACATTTGCGTTCACCTGGTCGAAGAAGGCATATCCAACCATCAGCCCGGTATGGGTAAAAGGGATCGCATAATTGAAAAGAAAAGAACGGGAATAGTTCATATCGTCTTTGGCCTCGATCACCTCGGTGCCATGCATTGTGACGAATTTACCGAACCGGAACTTAAGCCCCCTGCCTATCGGCGCAAGATAGTCGATATATGCCTCGGTGAGGTCGAACGGGTCATCGCCTTCTCCGAGCCCCCGCGAATGGATAAACTTCGCTGTCTCGCCGGCAGACAGCTTCAGCCTGTAGCCGACACCTCCGAGGGGAGCGTCTTTCGTGAACATGAGTTCTGCAAGGTCGAAGGTAAAACTGTCGGCCTTGTGGTCAAAGACCCTCAGGTCGTTCTCGCCGGAGTCGGGGTTTTTAAAGTTGTACATATACCCGCCTTGCAGATAGACACTCAACCCGAGCATCTTCTTGATGTCGTCCAGGCTCGTGCCTGCAGGCTTTGCATCTTCGGCATATGCGCTTACTACGAACAACATTACCACCAGAAACGCAGCTGCACTAAGAATCTTCTTCTTCATTGCTTCCCCCTTTTTTAGGTAAATGGCGTTTTCCACGCACCCCCCCCTGTATTCCAAGAACCATGCCATGCAATAACTCCCTGTTTTGCATCAACACGTTGCTCGCAGGATGCACACACAATTGTCGCTCTATTACAATTTTGTATGATGTCGATCAGGAGGATATTATGGTAAAAAAGATCTCCCGGACCAATTCTCAGCCAACAAATCCGGCCGCGGGAAGGGTCAAAAGGGACCCCGAAACAACATCCCGCAGTCAGCTTGACAAAACATATTCGCCGTTTTATAGTGAGTCATAACTTGTAGCCTAAATCCGCCGCAGGCGGATGCGGGGGAACCGATAGTAGGGGCGTATTTCCGAAGGCCGTCAGGCCTCCGGGATAGGGCACTTCCAGGCCCGAGCCCGTCAGCTAACCTCGCAGGCATTTGGAAGGGCAATGGACATGGATCAAACCCGCGGCATTGCAGGCGGTTTTTCCCTCCGTTTAGCCCCCCGTATAAGAGGAAGCAGCACATAGTCTTTCTCTTGAAGTGCGCTATAAATGTAATACACTTTAATTACCCGTGCGGTAAAGATTAAGGACGGAGCGATCAATGTCTATAAAAAGTTTTCTAATAGGGAGTCCGATCGAGACGATCAGGGAACAGCACGAACGGCTGAACAAGATGGCGGGGTTGGCCGTGTTCTCATCCGACGCGCTTTCCTCCGTCGCTTACGGTCCGGAGGAAATTCTTCTCGCCCTTATGCTGGGCGGCACCGCCCTTCTGCATTTTTCGGTGCCGATTGCAATCGGCATAGTCGCTCTTATCGCCATCGTCGCAACGTCATATTTCCAGACGATCCATGCCTATCCTTCGGGCGGCGGGGCCTATATCGTCGCCAAGGAAAACCTCGGGACATATCCGGGATTGGTCGCCGGCTCGGCGCTTCTGATCGATTATGTCCTAACCGTGGCGGTCAGTATTTCATCCGGCATCGCGGCACTCACCTCTGCATTCCCGGCGACCCGCGCCCACACGGTCACGATGTGCCTCATCGCCATTGTGCTGATCATGCTTATAAACCTAAGAGGGGTGAGGGAGTCGGGCACGATCTTCTCGATCCCTGTGTATATCTTCATCGGCGGCATCCTCCTGCTGATCGCCGCCTCGTCTGTAAAGTATCTCTCCCTCCCACGTCCGTACTTCGAGCATATGCATGAGGCAGGGGCCGGCATCTTTCCGCTCTTCATTATCCTGCGGGCCTTTGCCTCGGGTTGTGCAACGCTGACGGGAATCGAGGCGGTATCGAACGGCGTCAGGGCCTTCCGGGCACCCGAGGCAAGAAATGCGGGCATAACACTAACCTGGATGGCGGTCATTCTCGGGGTGATGACTATAGGAATCGCCTTTTTCGCGGATCATTTTCACATCCTGCCCAACAGCAGCGAGACAGTGCTCTCGCAGCTTACCAGGACGGTCTTCTCGAAGGGGGCCATCTATTATACGATCCAGTTCTCCACCACCCTCATACTCATCCTCGCCGCGAACACCTCTTTTGCCGACTTCCCGCGGCTCTCCTCTATCATGTCGCTGGACCGCTTTCTGCCGCGGCAGTTGAGTAACAGGGGCGACAAACTCGTTTTCTCAAACGGCATCCTGATTCTGGGATTTCTTTCCATCTTCCTGATCGTCGTATTCAGGGGTGATACGCATGCACTCATCCCTCTTTACGCCGTCGGCGTCTTTACCGCCTTCACCCTTTCCCAGGCCGGAATGGTAAGACACTGGCTCGCCAAGAAAGAAAGAGGCTGGCTTAAGGGCATTGTCATAAACGGGATCGGAACGGTGACGACGGCGGTAGTCCTGCTGATCATCGCAGTCGAGAAATTCACTCACGGCGCCTGGATAGTTCTCATCGCCATCCCGGGGCTCGTATATCTGACGACGAGGATACACGCGCACTATCTTTCCGTAGCCGACCAACTCACTGTCTGCCTCGATAAAGCGGGCACATTTAAACACCACGCTGTCATCATACCCATTTCCGGCATACAGATGGCCGTGCTCAATGCGATCAAGTACGGAAAGGCGCTGTCGGACGATGTCGCGGCTGTCTATGTATGTCTCGATCCTGTGGAGACGGAGAAGGTCAAGGCGAAATGGGACCGGCATTGCATGGGTGTACCTCTTGTGATACTGGAATCGCCTTACCGCTCCATTATAGAGCCTCTTCTCGATTATCTTGAGGAAGTCCGGGGGGAATATCCTGACGGCGTGATCACGGTCGTGCTTCCGGAATTCGTCCCGAGCAGATGGTGGCACCACCTCCTCCACAACCAGACCGCACTTCTGATCAAAGGCATTTTGCTTTTTAAGAAGGGCGTGGTATCGACGAGCGTGCCCTACCACCTCGTGAAATAGCGGGGCTGTTATAATATCCCTATGAAGGGCCTCAAGAACATCCTCGACAGCTTCTATCGGGAGTACGATTTCACCGGACGGATGGCGCATGACCCTGTCAGGTTCCCTCACCGGTACCAGGACCCCCTGGATATCGAAATAGCGGGATTCCTTGCCTCCTCTTTCGCCTACGGCCGGGTCGGGCTCTTTTCGGTTGTTGTCGAAAAGGTTCTGGGGATCATGGGGAAAAGCCCTTATGCCTTTACGCTCGGCTTCGATGTGACCGAACACCGCAAAATGTTTGCGGGCATAAAGTACCGATTCAACGAACACGACGATGTGCTCTGTCTGCTTTATCTCCTGCACACGCTGCTAAGGGATTATGCATCCATCGAGAAGGCCTTCAAATCATATTACCGGGCAGAAGATCGGGACATCGGAAGTGCGCTCGCAGGGCTTATGAATACGTTCCTGCGGACGGACACCTCTGCTGTTTACGGAAAGGACATAAAACCCTACGGGCTGCGCCAGTTTTTCCCTTCGCCGGAAAACGGCAGCGCCTGCAAAAGGGCGAACCTCTTTCTCCGCTGGATGATCCGGGACAGGGACATCGATTTCGGGATATGGAACAGCATCCCGAAGAACAAGCTGATCATTCCTCTCGATACACACATCGCAAGGATTTCCCGCTGCCTCGGGCTTACGCACCGCAAATCCCAGGACTGGAAAATGGCCGTGGAGGTCACCCGGTCGCTGATGAAATTCGATCCTGAAGATCCCGTCAAGTACGACTTCGCACTCTGTCATCATGGGATTTCGGGGATGTGCAGGGGAAAGAAGTCGGAGGATTCCTGCGACGCCTGCGTTTTCGCAAAAACAAAAAAAGGATGAAAAGACCAAAAAAAGAGGGGGCGTCGGCCCCCTCTTTAGAAAAAAACTCGACTTATTCAGTTAAGCTGTAGCCTTTCTCCTTCTCAGATAATAGACAGAAAGCAGACCAGCCATCGCCATAAAGGCGATCATACCCCATTCGCTCAGCGTCGGGACCGCAGTGGCAGTAGCGGCGCCAAGCTCATAATAGACAGTGCCGTTCCATACTCGGGGAGTATAAAAATTGCCCCCGTTGCCGAAAGGATATTCCACGCCTATTCCTTCCAATATTTGTATGTTCGAATCCTGTACGTAGACCGCGCCTTCGGTACTGCCGTCCGTGTACCTTACGCCACTGCCTGTGCCGTCCGTGGTGATGTAGAAAGAGTAAGTCTGGCCGGCGGGGATCGCGACGTTCACCGTGATCGGGATATGCGTTGGAACATTGGCGCCTGCAGAGGTTACGTTATTAGCAGTACCCACCAAAGTCCAGGCGCCGGGATTGGCCTCAAAGCCCTGATAAGTGCCGGTCTTATAGTAGATCCTGTAGTTGTCGCTCGGCGGATCGAGGTTCCCGTCGAATCCGGTTATCGTCACCGCATTCAGTGCGGTGATCGAAAACATGTTGCCATCCTGTCCGTTGCCGCCAGCATATGTAGTAGTAAGGCTGAGCGCTGATGCATTTGTCGCTCCGAAGGTAAAAAGCAAAGCAAAAATTAGAAGAATAACTGATCCGACCAACTTATTTTTCATCTGCCCTCCTTTGAAGATATTCTCTATATTCTATATTTCATTTAAGCACCCGCTGCGCACTTCGAAGCACCTCCTTCCCGCAGTCGTGAAACGCTCTTTCGTTTCCTCGCCAGAGCGTTTCATCGGCGAATCAAGGAAAGATATCAGACTTGCAAATAATAGTCAATACTTACCTTGCAGTGCGCAAAGGGCACTGTCGAAAGAAAGCAGACGTGCCCCTTGGATCTCGTTATTCCTTCTCCCTGCGGATATCAGCGCCGAGTTTCAGGAGTTTTTCCTCGATCCGTTCGTACCCGCGGTCGAGGTGGTAGATACGGTGAATCGTCGAAGCGCCTTCGGCCGCAAGGGCCGCGACGATAAGTGAGGCACTCGCCCTCAGGTCAGTGGCCATGAGCGGCGCCCCCTTGAGTTTCGGGACCCCGCGGACCGTCGCCATACCGCCTTCGATGATGATGTCGGCCCCCATTCTTCTGAGTTCCGCCACATGCATGAACCTGTTTTCGAATATGCTCTCGGAGATTACGCTCGTGCCTTCGGCGACGCACATCATCGCCATCAGCTGGGCCTGCATATCGGTCGGAAAGCCAGGATACGGCATGGTCTTGGCATTCACGGACGCCGGCCTTTCCGGTCCGGTCACCCTGACACCGGTCTTGAGTGGGCGTATCTTCATGCCTGTGTCCTTCAGTTTATTGATCACTGCGTCGAGATGCTGGAGGTTGCATCGCTTGATCGTGATCTCCCCGCCGGTGATCCCTGCGGCGGCCATGAAGGTACCGGTCTCTATCCTGTCGGGGATGACTTCGTGCCTGAGCGGTCTCAGGCGCGAAACCCCCTCTATCTCGATGATGCTCTCCCCCGCGCCGGTAATCCTCGCTCCCATTGACTTCAGCGCATCTGCAAGGTCGACGACCTCGGGCTCCCGCGCCGCGTTCTCGATCACAGTCCTGCCTTCGGCAAGGACAGCCGCCATCATGATGTTCTCGGTGCCGGTCACCGTCGGGATATCGAAATTGATCTGCGCGCCCCTCAGTTTCTTAGCCCTTAAGAAGACGTAGCCGGCTTCGAGCTTGATCGATGCCCCCATCTTCTCGAATCCCATCAAATGCAGGTTTATCGGACGCGCGCCGATTGCGCAGCCGCCGGGCAGAGAGACCTTTGCCTTCCCGAGTCGCGCAAGGAGCGGGCCGAGCACCAGGACCGATGCCCGCATGGTGCTGACAAGTTCGTAGGGCGCTTCATAATTCTTCACCTTGCTGCAGTCGAGCAGTGCGGTATTGTTTTCCAGGTGGAATCCGGCGCCGAGATTGGCTATAAGCCTTCCCATGGTCGATACGTCCCTCAAATGCGGCACGTTGCCGATCCGGTGTTCTCCCGGCGCGAGGAGCGACGCCGCCATGACCGGCAGCGCAGCGTTCTTCGAGCCCCCGATCTCGACCGTTCCCTTCAGCACTTTTCCGCCCGCGATGACAAGTTTGTCCAACTGATCTCTCCAATAAGTTTTCTGTTATTGTACCCGAAACGATACTATTTATTACACACATATGCGGTGGTGATCGAGGCTGCGGAACGACCTCCGCCCGGTCCATAAATTGCCGGCCGACGGCGCTCTGCGCTCGCCACGCACTGACCCCATATGGTATATTCGAACAGGATGAGAGAATTCATAGTCTATCAGGACAACGACGGGCAATGGGTAGCGGAATGTCAGGAGATGCCGGGCTACCGGGCAAAAGCCGGATCGAAGGAGGAAGCCATCGAGAAGATGAAAGCCGCCCTTCTCGTCTTTTTCCCGTGTAAATGTGAAGACTGAACCGGCGGCAGCTGGCGATTGACATTTTCTATGAAACCGTTATGCTATAAAAAGGAGACAACAAAATGAAAAAGTTACTTTTTGGGACGATCCTTTTGGCTTTGATGATTGCCGTTCCTATTCCCGCGATGGCGGGCGTGGATATAAGTATTGGAATTTCTCTGCCGCCGCCCGTCGTATTTCAGGCACCTCCGGATGTGATAGTTTTGCCTGATACGCCCGATGTGTACGTCGTTCCCGGTATGGATATAGATCTGTTCTTCTGGAACGGCTGGTGGTGGCGACTCTGGGAAGGCCGTTGGTACCACTCACATTATTATGATCGTGGGTGGACTTATTATAACGCCGTGCCAAGTTTTTATTTTGATGTGGAGCCGGGGTGGAGAAGATACTACAGAGACCATGACTGGGACGGACGCCGGTGGAACTATGAACAGATTCCCTACTCACAACTTCGCCGGAACTGGAGGAAGTGGCATAATGATCGACACTGGGAAAGGCGGGGATACTGGGGCGTGCAAGGCTATCGGCCGCGGCCGCAACAGCAGAGACTGGAACTAAGGCATCAAAGGCAACAGCAATATCAGCAGAGGCCTGAGGTCCAGCGGCATCAGCAACAGATGCGGGAGCGGCAAAGGCAACCTCAGGTTCGGCAGCCCAAGGGCCAACAACAAAGACAATATCAACAAAGACAGCCCCAGGTTCGTCAGCCTCAAGTTCAACAACAGAGGCAATACCAACAAAAACAGCCTCAGGTCCGGCAACCTCAGAGACAGCAGCAGCCCCAACAGCAGCGTTCTCAACCCCGGGGCCAGCAACAGCAAAAGGAATCTCAACACCAGAAGTCTCAAGGAAGACCCGAACAAAGAGATGAAGAACGCGGACGTTAAGAAGATGGACTGAACAGCTGGGGAAAGATATATGTGGTAGCCTTCTTCTGCAGCCCCAATCGAGTAGGAGGCAGGTGATTAGTTCGCCTGCCGTCCTCTCACGCCACCATACATGCCGTTCGGCATACGGCGGTTCGTAAATTATAAAGACCTGTAGACATCGAGAAATCCGATAAGACCCGCGCAACGAAGTAACGGTTGTTCAGGGTCGTCGATAAGACAGGGCTATTGGATACGTGCCAGCAGCCTTTCCTTGTATTGGCAAACTGCCACGCCTTACGGTTGTCCAATCCGAGACGTACGAGGTTATCGTGCTTCGTCCCGATCTTCTTCCATTGCTTCCAATAGCAAATGCGCAAACGCCTTCTTATCCTCTCATCGAGTCTCCCGCAGTGCCCTCGCATGTCCGCTATCCGAAAGTTAGCCGCCTCAGAGGAACAAAAGCAATGATCACTCCGGCGGAGCCCTGCGGTCGCCATGCACTAACCGGATATGGTATATTCGTACAGGATGAGAGAGTTTATCGTCTATCAGGACAACGACGGGCAGTGGGGTGCGGAATGCCAGGAGATGCCGGGCTACCGGGCAAGAGCCGGGTCGAAGGAAGAAGCCGTCGAAAAGATGAAGGCAGCACTACTCGTCTTTTTTTGCCGTGTAAATGTGAAGACTGATCGGGGGAAATATCGTCGACAATGAAAGCCGGAGATATTCCTCCCCCCGGCAGGGAGGTATTAGTTTAGTGGTATTCTCGAGAAAATATGGCGTATATTTGCTTGTCTTCCTTCTGCCCGTCATTGTATACACTCCTACGCTGCTGGGCACTTTTTACTACGACGATAACACAATCTTCTTCGGTCATCAGGTCAGAAATCTTGTGGAAAATCCATTCAGTGTCTTTGCCCCCGCCACGCACTATCTGCCCGGCGTCCCACGAAGCCTGCATGTATTCATCCTGCTCCTTGTATATAAGCTCTTTGGCGCCTCCCCTCTGCCTTATCACCTGCTGACTCTGCTTCTTCATGGGATAACCTCTCTCCTCGTATATATGTTTGTCAGAGAATTAACTGCTGAATCTCAATATCCGAAAAGGATAGCTTTGACAGCTTCACTCTTCTTCGGACTTCACCCCATACATACGGAAAATATCACATTTGTCACATTGGGTGGAACCGACCTGCTCATGACGCTGTTTGCTATCCTGAGCCTCCTGCTCTATCTGAATTTCAGGAAGAGCACTGCAGCAAGACGCTATGTCTTCCTCTTCTTCTCTTTGCTCGCCTACCTTTTTTCCCTCCTGAGCAAGGAAGCGGCCATAGGCTTTATTCTTGTTTTTCCACTTACCGAGCTGATGCTGAAGAAGAAAGACTTTCTGTGGACAATCCCATATCTTCTTATACCGGTAGTAGTAAAATGGGATGTCATTTCGGGTATCCCCGGCATATTGGGAAAATCGGTCGGTTCCGGCGGCGGAGGGCAAAGAGACTTTCTGAAGTTATTTGACTCCCTGGGGTATACGCTGAAGGCCCTGCTTCTGCCATACCCTCAGTCCGTATTGATAAAGGAATTCGGACCACGCAGCGTGACATTTTTCTTTATCGCGCTTTCACTGCTGACGTTTTTCATTTGTGTCCGGTTTTTGAGGGGCCGAAAATTGCTTGTCTATGCATCGGTACTTCTTCTGGCCGCGTCATTGCCCTATCTCTTCGTGCCTTTTGCGGAAGGCAATATAGCTGTCTTTGCGGAACGCTACCTTTACGCCCCGTCGGTGGGATTTTGCCTGTTTGTAGCGATTGTCTTGGTCAATCTGCTGGAATACAGAAAGAGTCTCGCCATTGCGGCGCTCCTCTTATTTGCAGTCTGCTCATTTGAAGGGGTACGCTATTTCTACAGTTCCTGGAGAACGGAGGAGGCCTTCTGGGACAATGCCGTAAACAGGAATCCCGACTACGTTACCGGCTATGTCAATCTTGCCTTCATCGAAAAGACGAGGGGAAGGACCGACAAGGCCAACGAGTTGCTTGCCGAAGGCCTCAGCAAGCCCAAAGGTCTCCCTGCTGAATTTGCGCTTGCCGCTTACAACCTTGGGATAAATGCCATGCAGTCTGGGCAATACAGCAAGGCTGAAAGCTATTTCATGTATTCCCTGCAGCGCGACAATTTCCAACTCTCCTATGTCTCCCTCGGTTTTTTGTATCTTGACCTCGGCAGAGCAGAAAGGGCGAAGTGGGCATTTGAAAATGCCCTTCAATTCAATACGCCGAGTTCAAGGGCCATGTATGGCCTGGCAAAAAGCTGCATGCTCCTCGGAGACATCCAGCAGGCCAGGAGATACGCAGAGGAAGTCTATTATGCAACGACTAATCCCGAACTGAAAAATCTGGCAGCACAAATGCTGAGATGATTTTCGGATAATTTTCACGCACAAACATTTGACGAGACGTCCGCAGGAATGCTTATCAGACGGAACTGAGCGGCAACAGATATATATTTACGTGCGGCCTCCTTCTATGGCCCTAAATATATAGCCCCGGCATCAACCGGGGCTTCACGCAGAAGGGGAGATGGACCTAGGATGCATTACCCTTCTGTGTATAAATACCTACGTTATCTCTTGCACCCCTTCCCCTGAATCTTTTTTACACCTATTTTGAGTTAATATCAATGCTTTTTGGTGCAGCGGACTCTGGATATCCCGGGCTGACTCATTCGAGGCTATCAAGGCGATGCTTGAGGAGGCGGTGGAAGCTGAAGTTAGCCGAACCTACCGTTTATAGAGGACGAGGGCAGATGTTCATCTGCCCTCGTCATAGTATGTTTGTCTTATAGCTGAACTGTGAAAAACAGGTTATCAGAGTCCTGCCTTCAGTATCCTGTCGTTGCCCGCATAGTCTTTATTGACGGAAATATCCCCAAACCCGGATTTCTGCGCGATCTCCTTGACCGCAGCCGATTGTCCGAACCCCAGCTCACACAAGATTCTCCCCCCGGGTCTGAGATGTCCGGCAGCATCCGCAAAGATCTTCCGGTAGAAGTGAAGGCCGTCCGTCCCCCCATCAAGCGCCTCCAGAGGCTCCCAGTCCTTTATCTCCCGCTGGAGTCCGGGGATGTCCGCTGAAATAATGTACGGAGGGTTGGAGACGATAATATCAAAGAGCGCGCTGTCCAGTATCGGCGCAAACAAAGATCCCTTAAGAAAGGTGATGTTTTCAATCTCATTCACCTCGGCATTTTTTTTTGCGAAACGGAGTGCCGCCATCGAAACATCCGTACCATACACATCCGCACCCGGCAAAGCCTTCGCAATCGCAAGGGCGATACAGCCGCTCCCGGTGCAGAGATCAAGGATTTTGCGCACAGGCGGGATTTCCCCGTCCCTAATCCTGCCCCCTGACTCCTGACTCCTGATTTGTTTTATCGCCTCTTCGACAAGCAGTTCGGTCTCCGGCCTCGGGATGAGAACACCTTTACCGACGTGTATGATGAGGCCGAGAAAATCAATATGGCCGACGATATACTGAAGCGGCTCACCCTTAGCCCTCCTCCTTATCAGCCGCCGAATTTTCGAAAGAAGTTCCTTCGTGATTTCGGGGTTTTCCATGTACGCGGCAAGCCTGTCTGCTCCCGCAGCATGGCACGTCAGGATTTCGGCGTCGGCAGAGGCATCCTCGATGCCCGCCTCTTCGAGATATTCGGT
>JAKAIZ010000249.1 GCA_021814065.1 Nitrospirota bacterium
CGAAGCATTCGTTCATGATGGAAAGCGCCTTCGGGTTTCCCTCCGGCCTTACGACTCTCACGTACTGAATCTCTATCCCGGCCCGTCCCGCTGCTATCTGATCTAGGATCATCCGGATCCCCGAAAGGATATCCGCAGCATCGAATCCGGTGATGACCGACGGTTTCTTGTGTTCAGTAGCGATAAACTCGTAGGGGCCGCTGCCGATCACCGTGCTGACGTGTCCCGGCAGTATAAAACCGTCCACCCTCACCTCTCCCGACTCCAGCAGAACCTTTAATGCGGGGGGCACGATCTTATGCACCGAATAGATATAGAAATTCCCTATGCCTTTTCTTTCGGCTTCCTTGATCGTCCCCGCCACAGAGGGAGACGTGGTTTCGAATCCGGTCGCGAAAAAAACCACCCGCTTGCCTTTCTCCTCTTCCGCGATTTTGAGCGCGTCGATCGGCGAATAAACGATGCGGATGTCGGCCCCTTCAGCCTTTGCATTGAAGAGCGACTTCCCGCTGCCCGGCACCCTCATCATGTCGCCGAACGTAGTCATGACAACGCCGTCGGATTTCGCTATAGCGATCGCGGTATCCACGTCCCTGATCGACGTGACGCAAACCGGACAGCCCGGCCCGCTCAGGAGCACGACCCCTTCCGGAAGGAGGTTCCTGATGCCATGTCTGAAAATAGCGACCGTGTGCGTCCCGCAGACCTCCATCAGCCTCACCGGCCGCCCGATCTTCTGCATAAGATCCTTTATCGCTATAACGATATCTTTCACGTCGGGTCCTCCGCAGTCATTCTTTAACCCCGAATCTCCCCGCCTTGAGCCTTTCCCTCAGCACATAGGCCTGGCCTAGCGATATGCCCGCGTCATTACACGGGACGAGTTCATTCACGAAGACCTGCATCCTCTCCGCCCTCAGCAAGGCCTCGACCCTGTTCAGCAGATAGGCGTTCTGGAAGACGCCTCCACTAAGGACCGCTTTCTTAAGGTTATGCATCAGAGACAGCTTCAGCACCGTCCTGGCGACCGCCACCGCCACCGTGTTGTGGAATTTCGATGCGATCACACTTTTGTCCACTCCCTTTTCCAGATCTTTTAGTATAGCCAAAAAGGTCGCGCTGAAATCTATTCCCATGACCTCCCTGAAACTGATATCGACGGGGTAATCGTCTTCGACGTCATCGCGCGCCGCGGATTCCAGGGCCATGGCCGCCTCGCCCTCGAAGGTGTTCCTGTCGCATATTCCTGTCAACGCGGAGACTGCATCGAAAAGCCTGCCGGCCCCTGAAGAAAGAGGGGAAAACTCCTTCAGGCCGGCCACCTTCAGGACGTTCTCGATCTTCTCCCTTCCGTACTTATCGATAAAGCCAGTGGGGCCCAGGTAGTCCCATACCTTCTCGCCGATAGCCTCTTTCAGATAACTGAGTGACGTCCGCCAGGGCTCTTTCACAGCAGCCTCGCCTCCGGGAAGGGCCACGTATTCCAAATGCGCCGCCCTGGTAAAGCCCCGGATGTCGGCCACGAGAAACTCCCCTCCCCATAGGGTCCCGTCGTCTCCGTATCCCGTACCGTCGAAGGCAACCCCGATCACCTTTTCCCTGATGCCGTTTTCGGCCATGACTGAGGCGATATGCGCATAGTGGTGCTGGACAGGCACCTTCTCGATCCCCTCGCGCTGCTTTGCCCATCGCGACGACATGTAAGAGGGATGGGGGTCGTACGCAAGCGCTACCGGAGAGGCGCGGCAGACTGATTTGAGGTTACGAAGCGTCTCCTCGAAAAAGGCGAGCGTCTCGAAATTCTCCATGTCTCCGATATGCTGGCTCGGGATCGCATATCTGCCCTTCGTGAGCGTGAAAGTATTCTTCAGGTCCGCGCCGCAGCCGAGCACGTCGGGGCCGTCCTCATAAAGTGGGATCGGCTCAGGGACGAATCCTCTCGACCTTCGGATGAAGAACCTGCGCTCCGGCCGCAGGGCCCAGCCGTGGTTTGGGGTCGAAGCGCCGAAAACGCCGTCGTTCATTCTGACTACCGAATCGTCGACCCGCATAAAGATGTCGCGGTTATGGAACAAAAAGGCGTCCGCGATGCCCGAAAGCTTCGCCAGGGCCTCTTCGTTGCCTGTCACGATCGGCTCTTCCGAGATGTTCCCACTCGTCATCACCAAAGCGTCGAAATGGGGAGCAGGCTGAGTGCCGCCGGACAGAGGCTGTCTGAAGAGAAGGTGGTGAAGCGGCGTATAGGGGAGCATAAAGCCTATCCGTCTGTTTCCGGGAGCAACTGCAGCCGGCAGCGCCGTATCGTCCCGCCTTTCGAGGAGCACAATCGGACTGTTTCGGGAAAGGAGAAGTTCCTCCTCCTCCGCAGAAACAAGACAATACTTTTTCACTGCAGATAGGTCGGGCGCCATCAGGGCGAAGGGTTTGTTGTTCCTTCTTTTTCTTTGCCTCAGGACGCTGACCGCCGGCCCGTTCGACGCGTCGGCGGCGATATGGAATCCACCGAGCCCCCTGACTGCTACGATGTATCCTTTTTTGAGCAGGACAATCGCCCCTGCGACTGCGTCATCTTCATCCGCCGTTATCCCGTCGGCGACCACCTTCAGCTCAACGCGGGGACCGCACTGAGAACAGGCGTTCGGCTGGGCATGGAACCTTCTGTCGCCCGGATCGGTATATTCTGATGCACAGTCGCCGCACATCGGAAAGGCGTCCATTGTCGTATTCGGCCTATCGTAAGGAACTGATCGTGTGATGGAATACCGAGGCCCGCAGTTCGTACAGTTGATGAAGGGATAGAGATAACGTCTGTCCTTTTGGTCGAAGAGTTCATCCCTGCAATCAGTGCATATGGATACATCGGGCGAGATAAGAGTAAAACTCCCGCTGTCTGAGCTCTGGCGTATCGAGAAGCCGCTATGCCCAGCACATAGCCGGGACGTGACTTCCACGCTCATGATCTTCGAAAGTGGCGGGCTTTCCCGTCTCAGCCTTTCGAGAAAAACACCGAGGTCGCCGCCTTCGGCCTCGATCAGCACCCCATCGGCGGTGTTCGTAATGAAGCCGTTCACTTTCAGCTCCCTGGCGAGGTTATAGACAAAAGGCCTGAAGCCGACGCCCTGGACGATGCCCTTAATGGAAATAGTGAGACATTCCGCGTCCGTTCCCATGCATTTTATTATACCCCATTGCAGCTACAGGGATTCGCGACAGACTGCGGACTTCGTACGGCGTGAGGTGGGTGGCAGGATACTCGGTGCCGAAGGCAGGGTTGTTTTGATAAACGGAAGGCGGGTCTGACTTTTTAATCAATACTTCCAGCAGGATGTTCGCGGATACGGCATATTTTCAGAACTGGCACCTCGGCCATCCCATAGGAATGCCTTTTCTGTAAGCTTCATTCTCTGCATCAGTCAAGGTTTGTTCTGCTTCCTTGAGTCGTCTCTTATATCCCCTTTCAAGGTTTTTTTGGGCCTTTTCTTTTCGGGCCATCTCCCGGGATGTAAAAGCACTCATTCCGGCAATTTCTCTTTCTCTGTCCTGAACATTCCCTCTTAGCTTTTCTATTTTGAGTCTGATTTTATTTCCCCGATTGCACCAGCGTTCCTTTTCCTTTTCCTCGCCGATTCTCCTCTTTTCTT
>JAKAIZ010000001.1:0-18681 GCA_021814065.1 Nitrospirota bacterium
TAAAGTGTGTGTATTTAGGCCGTCATTCCCGCAGTCTTTAGGCGGGAATCCATTCTTAAGAAAACATGGATGCCCGACTGAGAACCTCGGGCATGACGGAAAAAGAACTATGACCTGGAGGTAACATGCGGTGTTTTTCATTCCGCCTTGCGGGCCGTCCTCTTCCTGACGCCATAAATATAATGATCATGGTTTACCGACAAATCAGTTGTGCCCGTTTTCATAATGCCCACCAGCTTGAATGTGGAATCATTCTTTATTTTGCAGACCATCCTGGAGCTGCAGCATCAGGGTCGTCTTTCCTGCCTGACGGGGACCAACTAGAAGGTCATCTCTTTTTGAGAAAGATAGGCCTGGAGGTCTTTTAACAAATTCTTCTTTATTGGCATACTTCTTTTTTTATACGAGAATACCAAAAGTCAAGATTGCTAATTATCGCATTAGTGCAAGGAAAACCTACTTGCTTTCTTTGTCTCCGTGCCTCTGTGTCTCTGTGGCGTACAAGTTATCAGTTGTCAGTATTCAGTTGTCAGTGCCTGATCGCTGATGGCCGACCAGCCGGTTGCTGCAACTCTCTGGTAATAGTCATCTGCTGTTGGCCGCTGGCTGATCGCTAATTGCTTTTCTCTGTGCCTCCGCGTCTCTGTGGTGAGCTTATCTGCCGATTGCTGATCGCTGATAGCTGATGGCTGTTTCTCTGTGTCTCTGTGGTGAGCGCCTTGGCTGTTTTTGAGCTGACTGCTGATAGCTGACGGCTAATCGCTAATAGAATCAGCCGAGCAGCCTGAAATGAGCGTCATCCTTGAGCGTTTTATCAAATGTAACCGTTACTTCACACCCCGCTGTCCGGTTTAACCTCCCGATCAGGTAATCGGCGAGATCCGCCTTACCCCTGCGATAATCTCTTACCGCGGAATAGACAGTGTCTTTCTCATCAACAAAGAATTGTCTGGCGGAAAGCAACCTTTCCAGGAGATCTGCAATTTCTTCCCTCCTATATCCATAAGCGGACTCCAGCACCCAAACCAGCTCACATAAAACTACGACACTAATAAAACATAACGTCCCCTCTTTGGTAGCATTATCGATGATGCGCATCGCAAGTTCACACTGCCTTCGTTCATCACCGACGAGGAAACGCACCAATACATTCGTATCGAGACCGATCATTTTGCCCATGAAGCGGCCCTTTTCCGGACAGCAGTGCGCATCTCCTCCACAGAAACAGGCTTCATTCCAGGCCGGTGAAGGACCCCTTTAAGCTCCCGCGCATCACTCACGGCCGGCGCCAGGAACACCGTCCCGTCATCCTGAACAATGAAATCGATCTGGTCTCCGGGATGCAACTTCAGATAGTCCCTGATCTCTTTCGGAATCGTCGTCTGCCCCTTTGACGTAAGCGTTGATGTCGGCATGGTTTCTCCTTTCCATTTAATATTTCCCTTACTTTATTGTAAGGAACATAAGTCCTCTTTGTCAATAATTGGTTCTTAATATTTACCGTCCTGTTGCATAAAAATTGTAAATTAACAGCCACAAAAGCTTGATTGACGGGCTTTTGAGCCTGATGACACTCCTTATGTTGGAGTTCACCGAATGTTACCTCCAGGTCATAGTTCTTTTTCCGTCATGCCCGAGGTTCTCAGTCGGGCATCCATGTTTTCTTAAGAATGGATTCCCGCCTAAAGACTGCGGGAATGACGGCCTAAATACACACACTTTATGCAACGTTAGAGTTTATTCTGGTCATCTGTCTGCAGATTTGGGGAGTTGTGGTGATTGTCGTCGGCTGTTGGCCGCTGGCTGTTTCTTGCGCTGATTGCTGATGGCTGACCGCTGATTGCTTTTTCCCCGTGCCTCTGTGGTTAGCGCCCTGGCTGTTTTTGAGTTGATTGCTGATCACTGATTGCTGGCGGCTTGTTTTCTTCCTTTACTCATGCGGCCTAAAAATGTGATGACGATGCCGGCCAGTCCCATCCAGAGACTTGCAAGCACGATCGGATGGCCAGGATCGTAGCGTACAGTCATGGCGACCCAATAACGGACCTCCGTGAGCACCGGCCGTCGTTTTTCACCAGATCAATGCTCGCCCAGCGTCATCCTCGCCGACCGAAAATCATCTTCCGCCAGACGGTCTTCCCCCTGATTCCGATACAGCATCCCCCGCTCCATGTAATATCCGGCCTTCTCGGGATTCGGGGTATCGTCGATGACGCGTTCATAGTCGGAAAGAGCGCGTTCGAAGTTCCCCTTTGCCGCGAATATCCTGGCTCGGGCGGCGTAAAGCTCGAACATACGGTTGTAGCGCTTGCTCTCTGCGATGGCGATCGCCTTGTCGATGTCCGCCATCGCACTGTCAAATTCCCCCCTCAGCGCGTAGGCATAACTGCGCTCGAAATAGGGGCGCCCGACCATCTGCGGTTCCGTTTCGATTGCGCGAGTCCAGAGTGTAACGTCGTCTTTCCAGAAGGCAATCTGTCGCACAGTCATGAAGCTGACGGCAAGCAGCATACCGATAATTGCCAGCCCGAGAGGAATGACCACTGCCCGCGACCGGGAACCCCTGGAGAGCGCAGCAGTGATGCCGAGGGCAAGCAGCAGGGACACCGGCAGGCCGGGCAGGTACGTGAAACGGTCCGCCACGGAGACCGGGCCGACCTTCGATAGGCCCAGGACCGGGATCAGGGTTACTAGGTACAGAAGCCAGACCGTCAGGAAGATCGGCCGACGCTTTGCCATCGACAGGCAAACCAGTGACACAAGCAGCAAGCCTGCCACCGGCATCGCATAGGCGAGGGCGAGCGCTCGGACTGTCATCGGACGGAGGTAGAACGGACCGAGGCCTGACGGCCAGAGCGTAAGGCCGAGATAGCCCATAACAGCTCTGGCCGCAATCAGTGAGCGGGAGGCCAAATCCGATTGTTCAAGCGTGACCATGACCGGTCGCTGCGAGAGCGCGGTAATCACCGACACGATGCAGGAGAGCACGAAGAGCGGAACCTTCTCCAAAAGAACCCCGCTTGCTGCGCCGGGGAATACGAAACGCCGGAGAGGAAACCAGTCCAAGATAAGGAGCACCAGCGGAAGCGTAACCAACATCGACTTGCTGAGAAGGGACAACGCAAAGAGGGCAACCGCAAGCCAGTAAACCGGTGAAGAAAGGAACACCGCGGGTCCGCGCCGCTGACCTGTCGGCGCGGGCTCGTTCCGCACATACCGCAGGTATGCCAAGATCGCGGCGAGACCAAAGAAGAGAAAGAGCGCGTCCTTTCGCTCGGCAGCCCATGCCACGGACTCGACCCGCAACGGGTGCAGGGAGAAAAGCAGCGCAGCCAGCGACGCGCAAACCACGATGTTCCCCTCTTCAAGGAACTCGCCTGCCCCCGTGCCTCCAGTGCCGGGGCCGCGCGCCTTTACATAGGCCCTGAGCAGGTCCCGACAGAGGAAAAAGAACAACCCTGCGTTCAGCGCGTGAAGAAGGATGTTGGTGAAATGGTAGCCGATCGGGTTCAAACCCCAGACGGCATAATCGACCGCAAGGGAAAGCCAGGTGAGCGGCGCCCAGTAGTTGCAGTAGAACGTCGTGAAGGCCCAGCCGACCGTGTCCAGCGAGAGGTCCCGGATATGAACGTTATCGACGATGTACCCGGCATCGTCCCACGCCAGCAGGCCGTTGGTGAGGCTGGGGGCGAAACACGCGAAGGTCAGCACGACGACCACGGTGAAAGCAGTACGTTCGCCGAATACTCCCCAAACGGACCGCATCGTATCGCGGGGCGGCTCCGTCATGGCCTTTGCCTTTTATCACCGGCCGCCGCCTGTTCGACCTCCCGCTTCTCGCAGGCTATCTTACAGACCAACCGGCGAGGCATTTGGTTCATCGGATTTGCCACGGATAATTGTACCACATGTAAGTCTGCCGGCGTACTGTTTAGCACAAAGCCCATCGTTCTGGTGCTGTCTCAGTTGCAAGATGAACGCGCTCGAAAAATGGTATAATTTGTAGTTGACGAGTGTTCGCGTTGCGTTACGAACTCGCAAGCGCTTCACGAGACATTTTAGGTAGTATCTATTGAAAATATCACTCATAAACGCGCAAATCTGTGAGGCTAACAATCTGGTTCCACCGCTTGGCATACTGGCAGTCGGTTCCGTTCTTGAAAAAGCTGGTTTTGATGTGCAACTGGTTGACGACGACATTTTTCTTGCCGACATTGCGCCACGGGTTCTTGAGTTCAATCCTGACCTCGTTGGCATCAGTTTCCAAACGCCGGCTTATACCCGGGCCAAAAAAATCGTCAGTACTCTGAGACCTTTGCTGCCCCACGCTAAATTCTGTGCTGGCGGCTTCCATCCATCAATCCTCCCCGAACAGGTGGTAAGAGAGCTGTCGCTTGATTTTTGCGTAATCGGAGAAGGCGAATTAACCATGCTGGATATATGCCATCGACTCACAAAAAAAGAGGATATCTCCGGAGTACATGGCATATGTTTCATCGTAAGCGACGGCGCACCTGTTGTTTCCCAGCCCCGGGAACTGATTAAGAATCTTGATGATCTCCCCCTGCCGGCAACCCATCTCCTTGATTATGAGTCATACTTACGTCCTCCGGGACTTTTCCGGGGTATGGCCATGGATCGTATTGCCGCCATTGCCACATCAAGGGGTTGCCCGTTCCATTGCGCGTATTGCGGCGGCAGGCAGCTCTACAAGGGGCGCGTCCGCTTCCGTTCCGTCCAGTCTATAAAAAACGAATTGGAATATCTCGTTAACTCGCACCGCATTCGGGGCCTATGGATAATTGATGAATGTTTCACCCTTGATGAGAAGCGTGCGCTGGAGATTGCAGGAGTAATCGCTGAGTATGGCCTTGTATGGGGAATGCAGACGAGGGTGGACCTGCTGGACGAATCAATGGTCACGCACTTCAAAAAGTGCGGTTGCATGGAGATAAACTTCGGCGTTGAAAGCGGAGTAGACAGGATACTGGGCATCCTGAAAAAAGGAACGACTAAAGAGGCTGCCGCATTGGCCTTCTCCTGGTGCAGAGATGCAGGCGTGAGAACGACCGCCAATTTCATGATAGGAACACCGACTGAGTCGGAGTCGGACATCCATGAAACGTTCGAATTCTCGAAACAATTGAAAGCCTCATATACCATATTCCATATCACCACACCCCTTCCGGGGACGGAACTGTATGATCATGCGCTGGCTGCGGGACTCATGAGGGAGCAGCGTGAGTTTGACGACGCCTGGGTGCACAGGGCTTCAAAAGGACCGCTCATGACAACCGAAATTCCCCCGGAGAAGCTCATGAGAATTCGGGCGCGTTTCCAGAACTTTTATTTCGTGCGGAATTACCTCCACTGGCGTAATGTACGTTACGGTCTGCACATTTTGTGTAAGCTGCTGCGGTCGCCGGCGATCCTGAAAAGATCCCTGCAGGCATACCGGCAGCACCGCCGTCTTGACAGCTTTATTGAAACCATGGTTGCGCTGATAAACAAGACAGGAAGGTAGGGTTGGCATGAACTGGAAACTCATACGCATCATAGACTCCATTCTGGGGATACCCCTCATCCGCCTGATTTCAATCCTTCCGCCGGCCCGGAACAACAAAACGCCGATACCTGCTGATATCTCTCCAAAGAAGATCCTCCTTATTAAGTTCTGGGGCATCGGCAATATCTTCATGCTGCTTCCCTCCATCCGGGCGCTTCATGATGCCTTTCCGGAAGCCGAAATCGACTTCCTCACGCTTGAGGGCAACCGCGAGGCACTGAAGACGCTCGGCGTAGTCAACAACATAACAACCATTGGCACTAGCAGCGCATTCAAGTTTCTCCGTTCCTGGAAAGCAGCGGTGGAGACCCTGCTTGCAGCCGGTTATGATCTGGCAATCGACTTCGAACAGTTCGCCCGGTTCTCCGCTCTGATAACATTTCAATCCAGGGCGGCAAGGACAATCGGCTTTGCCACTCGGGGGCAACATCGCCATAACCTCTATTCCCGCACCATCGAATATGACAACCACATTCACATCACCCGTTCGTTTTATGCGCTTGCAACGGCGGCAGGTGTCAAACCTGCATTTTCCGCAGATCTTCACCTTAATAACCTTGAAACTCTGCATTCGAGGGGAAGCCACCTGACCAGTACTCATGGCATTGATCGGAAAGAGCCACTCGTTATCATGCACATCGGCACCAGTGATAATTTCAAAGAGCGCCGATGGCCGCCCGCGCATTATGCCGCACTGGCCGATCTATTGGCCAAACGGTTCGGTATGAGGATTGTAATGACCGGACTGCCGGACGAATCATTCCTGATAGCTGAAACAAGCCAGCATCTGAAAAATTCGAGCAGAGTCACCGACCTTGGCGGTCAACTCACCTTCACCGACTATTGTGCGCTTATTACTGTCGCTGATCTGGTCATTTCGGCCGACACCGCTGCCGTCCATCTGGCATCTGCCGTAAACGTTCCGGTTGTCGGCCTGTACGGCCCAAACACCCCTCGCCTGTACGGCCCATGGGGCATAGGCGGCTTGGGTCTGTGCGCAGGATTTGACTGCAGTCCCTGCATCACCAATTTCAACTCCAAGATCAACACCTGCAGGCACCGCGATGGGCGCGGAGCCTGCATGAAAGCGCTCTCAGTGGAAGAGGTCTTTACAGCCATAAAGAAGAACTACTGTGTACCCAGCGCCCCCTTTCGATTGGCAAAACTCACCGGAACGGAGTCAAAGCCATGCGTCGCATAGCAACACTGGCAACCCGGATATTGTACAGCAACCTGCGGGAGCTTCCCCTTCCTTACCGTCTGACCTACGCTGTCACCAATCTCTGTCAGGCCCATTGTAGTATGTGCAACATCTGGCAGAAGCCGGTTCATGACGAACTTACACTTGCTGAAATAGGCGCTTTGTTTTCAAATACAGCTCACTTTTCCTGGATTAACCTTACCGGAGGCGAACTGTTCCTGCGCCCTGACATCAGCGACATTTTCTGCTGCATCATTAATCACAGCAAGAATCTATATCTTCTCAACTTCCCGACCAACGGCTTCCGTACTGATACTATTTGCGCCGCCGTCGATAGGATCCTGAAAGAAACTAAGCTGCCTCGCCTGATAGTCTCGGTCAGTCTTGATGGGCCGCCAGCGCTGCATAACAGCATCAGAGGTATGTCAGGTTGCTGGGAAAATGCCGTTCAAACATTCAAACAATTGAGAGAGCGCCATTCCAACCGTTTTTCTGTCTATTTTGGTCACACCCTACAATCAGCGAATCTGGGAACATTTGATGAAACCCTTGACGCTTGCCGCGAAGCGATCGGGCAGTTATCTATCAATGACTTCCACATTAACATTGCCCACTCCTCCGGGCATTATTACGACAACGAAGATACCGACGCCCTCCCCGACCAGAAACAGGCACTGGCGGAAATCGAGCACATCCGTCAGCAGCAGTCGCCCAAAGTCCTTGATCCGGTGGCCTTCATCGAAAAGCGCTACCAGCGGCACGTCAGAGACTATCTCTCCAGCGGCAGAGGGCCTTATGTCTGTCAGGCGGCGGTTGCATCAGGCTTCATCGATCCGATCGGCATCGTTTATCCCTGCTCGGTATTCGATTCCCCGCTTGGCGCGCTGCGTGATTTCGGCATGGATTTTCAGCGTCTCTGGCGTTCACCCGCACGCACGCATACCAGAGACCTCATCAGAAATAGTCAATGCCCCGGCTGCTGGACGCCGTGCGAAGCCTATCAGACCCTACTGGCGAACCTCCTGCTCCCTCGGAAGAAACACCCATGATCAGAAAAATCTATAGTGACCTTATCCGGCGAAAGCTGCGCGAAGGCGGCCCGGCATGGCTGCTCAAACGCAGCAGCCAGTATCTGCTCCTGCAGCTGTCCCGGTTGTTTCACCGCCCCCTGTGCGGCCCTGCCCTTGGAACACTCATGGTCACCTATCGCTGCACGTTTCACTGCGCCATGTGCGATATGCCCCTGAAGGCCGCGGAATATGTTAACCGAGGTGAAAGGGAGTTCGATACAGCACGCTTCAAGGAGATCATCGGCGAATTTGCCAACTTGGGGGTCCCGGGGATCGGCTTCACCGGCGGCGAGCCGCTCCTACGGCAGGACATTTTCGAGCTGCTGGCCGAAACCAGACGACGCGGCATGATCGCCCACCTCAACAGCAATGGCTGGCTGTTGGGTGAGCGGGAGGCAGAGCAGATTATCGATATTGGAGTCGATTCGGTCAATATCTCGATGGACGGCGCCACAGCGGAGACCCATGACCGGATACGGCGGACTCCGGGGGCGTATGATCGGGCGGTGCGGGCTGTCGAGCGTCTTGTCAGTCTGAAGAAAAATCATAACAGCCATGTCCGGATCAAGACCGTGGCCGTCATCGACGGGACAAATATCGACGAAGTGCCGCGGATGCTCGCCCTGGGCCGCACTCTCGGCACCGACTGCATAGAACTGATTCCCAGGCAGCCGTTTGCCGGAAAATCACGGAAGAGTACTGACGGACCCGAGCTGCTGGAAAAAGTGGACCGCCTCGTTGAGTCTCTCTTGAACGGTGAGCATCAGGGAGTACCACTGGAAAACTCGCCGGCTCATCTCAAACTGTTTCGCAACTCCTTTGCCGGCCTCCCGTCGCCGGTACGCTGCAGCGCAGGGTACAATTCTCTTGCCGTTGATTGCTACGGCAGCGTCTTTCCCTGCGTGCCGTGGATAAACTGGGGCAGGTCAACGGGCAGTATTCTCCACTCTGCACTTGCTGAGCTTTGGAGATCACCCGGTTATCGTATGCACCGAGAAAGAATCGCTTCATGCCGCGACTGCTATCTGAACTGTCAGACCGAATTGAATTTGCTGTTTAACCTGCGCGGTCATTTGATATCAAAATTCAACAAGTATAAGGTTGGTTCCATATCATTAAACGGACGGTCGCTTGATCATGAATAGAGAACTTCCTTCAGCTTCGGTATTTATAAACAGCTGGAAACTTGCACTGATCATCCTGGTTCTGGCCGCGGTCCTCAGGTTATGGGGCGCGTTTGACCTAAACGAATATATTGAGGACGAGACCCTCCACGTCTCCTACGCCAAGAGTCTTGGCACCTATGGAACAACCGCCAACTGGGGCTGGCACCATCCCCAGTTGAGCGGCCTTATCGTATATGGCACGATCCGACTTTTCGGGGACAATCCGGTCGGATGGCGCAGCAGCAACGTATTCTTCGGGACGGCCTCCGTTGCCCTGATCTTTTTGATCGGCAGGCTGCTCTATCCCGGCAGCGGAGCGCCGATTCTCGCGATGTCACTTCTGGCGTTTGACCCTGACCATATCTACCTTTCCCGTACTACGTTCGTGGAAATACCGGTGACGTTCTTCTTTCTGCTCTATCTTTATCTGCTCCTTGAATATACCGAAAACAGAAAAGCAACACTGCCCCTTGCGGGCATCGCCATGGGCCTGACAATGGGAACAAAAGCCTATTATGCCCTTGCACTGCCGATGTCGGTCTTATACGCATTGCTCAGAGTCAGACAGGACAGAGGGCTGGATCGCCGGGTAATAATCGACTTTGTGGTTGCCCTGCTGATGCTGCCCTTTGCCGTCTATTTCCTGTGCTACTGGAAGTGGTTCGGCCGCGGCTATACGCTTTTCGATTTCATCCGGATGAAGATGGACGCAGTCTGGGCATTGCAGCAACTTACTATGGACAATTTTGCTCACCACAGGGAGTTTCTTGCTGCAGGAGGCAAGCCCTGGGAGTGGTTCATAAAACCGGCTTTTTGGGGCCACCAGCGATTGTTTAGCAAGGAGACGGGGATATTTCTGATACAGTGCAACAATCCCCCGTTTCGCCTGCTGACTTTGCCGTCATTGCTGGTTGCATCGGCGTATGCCTTCAAGCGACGTGCGGCCCGCGAACTGCTGGCGCCGGCGCTTTTTGTCGGTTGCTATCTGTTGATGATGCTGGCGCGGCGTCCGATCTTCGGTTACTCCGCACTGCCCCTCGTCCCGTTTGCCTATCTTGCGATTGCCCGCTCGGTAGCAGTGCTGGCAGAAAAGATGAAGAAGGAAACAGCGGTCTATGCATGCTTCCTTCTTGCCGTCTTCGTCTGGGGAGCATACATGTTCCCGATCGTCTCTGCGCGTCTTGTTCCGCTCGCCCCTTTTCGTCCGATACTTTCCATGGCCAGATTTCTTGGTAATTTCTGATGCCGTTTCGAAACAAGACCATACCGGCAATCGCTCTCTTCTCGCTCGCCGTGTTCATATGGACTTTTGCCTACGGCCCGGCCAGGAGGGAATTTATCAGCCAGGACAAGACCGTGACGGTCCATTCGGCGAGGGATATCGAGGAACTCTGGCGTTCATCAGGTGTCCACGGCAGGGTGGCGGTTGTTTTTGCCCGTCATTTAAGCCGGCCCTTTCCGGCAAATACTTTTCCCGAGATGGATTATCTCGATGCCGCCATGAACCATGGCATTGTGAGGGAGGCGTACTATATCGTGCCGGACAGAATGTGGACGCAGGTCATCGCGGAAAGCATCGAGAACCCGTCAATAATTGTCCAGCCGAAGCTCACCGATACCGGTTATATCCTGTTGCATGAAGATGGGCGCATATATGTGATACCGTTATCGAAATATATCCCCGACCTGGGACAGGAAAAGGCCCTGGTTGTCATTGAGCCGGCGATATGGAGCAGTGAGGAGCAGTCCAGGATAGACGGCTTCGTCAAATCCGGACAGCTGACCTCAGACTTGACGGTAATTGTTGGTGATGTGAAATAACTTCAACAACAGCAAAGAACTACTTCCTTTTCCGCGCCATCCGGCCAACAAATGTAATCACTATCCCCGCCAGCGCCCCCCAGAGAGTCGCAAGCACAATCGGCTTGCCCGGCTCGTAGCGCACCATCATCGCAACCCAGTAACGCACCTCCTTGACCTCAAGAAAATAATCGCCCACTCTGAACTTTTCACCAATCGCAGCCTTCCCGTCGGCTAACGTCTTATCAAGAGCAGGGAAACCATTTCTATCAAGCGGAGAAACCTGGTACAGGACATAACCAGCACGCTCCTTCAGCTTCGAAGGCAGATATTCAACCTTCAGCGCCCAAAAAGGACGTTCCGGCGGGGCAGGAAAGGGGATAACGTCCTTCTTGACAACCCCCTTATCTGTGTATCCGGTAAAATATTCAAAACGGTCTTTCCCCAGAACAAGGCTCTGCAAGGGCACATGCACGCCGTACAGATCCTTTCCCTCCTTGTCGGAGAGCATCATCAGCAGTGAATACCCCTCTTTATCGTTAAAATAGTCGACCCCCATATGGCTCAATTTATGAGTTATATAAATTATTCCGTGCGTCCGGTCACTTCCCTCCCCGACCATGATTTCATAGGCAGCACGTTTATCTTCTCCCGCAACCTTATAACCGGTGTGCATTTTAATAAGAGACGTTTCTCCCCGCAAACGCGTAAAGCTGAAAAAACGGCCCTTATCGACCGCATCATAACTTTGAAGATCGCTGCTGGGAAGCGTTTCACCTTCAGTTAACCTGATTAACCCGCGAAAATAAAATAGACTGTTGTAGACGATAGCCAGCAGTATCACGACAAAACTGAGATGAAACAGCATCATCCCGAATGAGACGACCGTCAGCCGCCGGCCCCACATCCTCGGGAAAAAGCAGAAGGCGACATTGATCACCAGCAGGACCAGAAGTCCGTTAAACCAGATAGTACCAAATATCAGACGCCCTGCTTCCGCGCCTCGCCACACGATGACACCGAAGAGACAGCACGCTAGGATGATTACCAGCAATGCCAGCGCCAGCTTCACCGACGACAGAAATTTATAGATCTTCCGGTATATCATGCTTTATATCGAATTACAAAGAGGACAGAATCGGTCTATCGCCGCCCGGCCAGATTCTCCACTTTCCACCACAATTCATTTCCGTCAAGAACGCCGTAGGCGATCAAGCGTCCGTCGGAGAGAAATTCGGGCTGAAATACCATTTCGTAGTCCTTGTGACGCCCGATTGTCCGGCCGTTTTCATCCGATACCACAACGAAACGCTTGCCGGCCTCTCTGGCGCGATATACCAGAAGGCGGCTGTCGAGACTGAAGACCGGGGTGACGATCTTATCGAACTTCGGCCCCTCATGGCCGTCGACAACGATATGCATCTGTCTGTCGCCCATATCCGTCGCCACAAAGGCATAGTGGCGGCCATCCCCGCTCGAAACGAGGTCCGAGATAAAGCCGTAGGGCTTCCCGTTCTTATTGCGCTTTTGGAAGACGCGGTAAAAGCGCATCTTGTATACGTCCCCGATGACGATGCCGACGGATTCTGGATCGGAGAGGACGATCGGGTCGGTCATAAATTCGTCACCGGCAGGAATTTCTTCCTCTCTGCCGTTATAGACCACATATCGCTTGTTGTCCTTGTCCATGTAGGTAAACACCAATGAATCACGCAACGGCGAAAATTTCATGCGGGTAATAGTGCCATGATATTGAATGTTCGAGATCACCCTGCGCGTGACGAAATCTATTGCCTTGATGCCAGTACTGCCGCCCTTTGAGCAGCCGACCGCAAGCAACGCATCGCCGGCGCTCGTCAGCATAAAGTCACCGCAGGAATCAAATACGGTCTTATTCCGGAATTCCAGATCGCTGACAATGAATTGCCGGCCGCCGTTCGGCACCTTCACCGAAAAGGCAATCGAACGGGAGTCGGGGCCGATTACAAGACCTCCTTCGATCCGATAACCGCTAATGACCCTGCCCTCTACCACGACATATTTGCCGCCGTAACGGGCCACGGTCGATATATGCCTTTTCCCATCGGGGGTAAACCAGTGGTTATCATCAGGGCCGAACGCGTAGCCTTCCTTGCCGTCAACGACCATCTTGTTCAGGTGATCGTTAATAGCTCCGACATAGGCGACCCGCCTTCCATCGCTGCTGATGCTAAGTTCGCTAATGCCGAGATACGGCTTCCCGACGTCGCCGTTATGCACAACGCGAAACTTCTCACCGACAGGCTCAACATAAGCGATTCCAGCTCCGTCCTTCGCAAATACCACCGTCCAGTCGTGCGATGTCTCGCGCTGTCGTTCCATCTTCGGCGAAAGGAAAGCGGGAGAAACGATCGCTAATCTCCTCGACACTGTCGGATCAACAGGCGCAGCCGATTTCTCTTGTGCTTGCCGCCCCGGCTTGCAGCCTGCAACCGCAAATACTGCAAGGGTAACAAGAATTATATACAGTGCCTCTTTACCCCGTCTCATGTCGCCTCTTACTTTAACATTTTCCCGCTTGCAAGTTCTTTCGAAAGCCTGGCAGAAAAAAAGCCCCACCTGCTTCCAGATGGGGCTTTGTACTGCCTGTTATGCTATCGGCTCAATATCAGTAGGAGCCGCCCGGTCCGTAGCTGCTATGGTTCTGGCTGCCGCAGCTGAATCCGGTAGTGCCCGTGCTAAAGGACATGTTTCCGGAACAGATCGCCTGAGCGGCTGCAATGTTAGCCTGGCCAGGTCCGGTAGTTGTAGCCGTATAGGGCCTGGGCGAGTTCGCAGCTGCCCACGATCCGCCGGATGAAGCAGCGCTACGCATGAACGCCACCGGCCTCATGCCGTTTGCGTTTCCGGCGGTCCATCCCGCGGTAGTTCCATAGATCTCGTTGAACCCATGGACATCCTGCGCATACCTCGGCCTACCCGACGCAGCATATGTCGAATTCTGGCTGAAGTGGCAGAAGTTGCACAGGTTCATTGCGGCAGCCGGCCGGGTCGGGCCACTACCAAAGCCTGATCCGGCACCGTGAGTACCGCCAGGCGCCGTAGTGGACGTATTGTTGTATGCGCCGTTCGTTCCAGCGATATGGCATGTCAGACACAACGTCGGGCCTGTCACGAAATAGGTGCCACGGAGGCCCGTTGTTGCAGTTGATGGAACCCCGTGCGCCGTAAATGTACGGTTTGTTACAGTAGTATCAATTGTATGACAATCATCGCAGACCAGCACGACGCTGTTGGCGGCTGTGCGCGTTCCCGTGCCGTTCAACACCTGAGTATTAGAATCCCTGCCCGTTCCGGGTTTATAGGGGTCCAGCAGACGAGTTGAATAGGGGAACATCCTCAAGTTCGGTGCGCCAACAGGATGCCGCGACGAGTTGGTCGAAGCAAACTGCGTTGCAACGTCGATCAAACCACCTGACGCAGGTGCCCCAGTACCATTAGCCTGACCATTCGAAGGAGTATAGTTCGCGCCCAGGTTCACACCGCCAAACGGCATATACTCAGTACCGGTGCCGCCATTATTGGAGCGTGCGGTTGGGTTCGTTGCTCCGTTACTGTCATGGCATTTCATACAGAATTTGACGGTGATAACCTCGGCAACGGTATTGCCCAGAGTTGTTGTGCGCGAACCTGCCCCATAGCTAATCGAGTATTTTGTGAAGGTAAACGCCGCGCCACTATTATCGGTAATAGGCGTCTCACCTGCCCCATCAGGGTCGCGCAGGTCTATGTTGCCGTCCATATGGTAGGTAGTTTTCACTATTGCCGTACCTACCGCACCACTGTATTTACCCTCAAGATGACACACTATACAGTCAGAATCCGCAACTGGAGTTCGGCCCGATTTCTTATGACCCCACGAATTGCCGAATTCAGCAGCGACTGCATCACGAGGAGTTCCATGCGTGCCTGTCTGAACACTGGAATGACAGTCAACACAACCCAAAGTACCGCCCCAACTGACACTCCCATGACAGCTCGGCGTGGCGCAGGTACCGCCCGCTGCCGCTGTTCCAGGCGTATAGCCCAGCGACGCATTCAGGTTATAGACTCCATTATTATGCTTGGTCGGGTCCGGCGTATAAGTCCCCGCGCTATACGTGACACTATCATGACAGACATCGCAGGTCTGCGCCGCGTGAGTAGTAGCCTGATGCTTATTCGCCTTAGGCGTACCATCAGGATAATTTGGCCTGCCGTCCGCCGCTCCGCCGACGGCGTGGCAACTGTTGCACGCAGCAGTTCCACCCCATGAAGGCGACGTATTCGTCGGAATAGAGCCGGCAGGAGTAGTTGCCGATGTACCGTTGCTGTGGCAGTAGGTGTTGGAGCAGTTGCCCGGGGCAAACGCGCCATTGGACTGCACAAAACTGGTCTTTGAGTAGGTACCGGCGCCATTAATCGTTGTCGCTATGTCCACCGTCCCGTTCCGGTGCCCATAATCCGCGCTCGTCTCGGTAGCGGGCGCCGTATGACATGTGGAGCAGACCTTCCCGTACTGTACCACGTGCTTATCGTGCGAGCCGGGGAACTCACCCGCCGGAGTGTTCCTGGCGGTGCCGTCGGGAAACGCCGAAGTGTAGCCGTGGCAGCCGGCGCAGGACGTGATGTTGGCAGATAGCGTTACCGGGTTGTTCACATTGAAACTCACAGAAGCTGTCTTGACTGTATTACAGTCTATATCTGTTCCATGCGCATTGATCGTCACCGGGATAGCGGTCCCCGTTCCGGGATAGTCGAGCTTCGTATTCCAGGAATATTCCCAAAGTGATGTGAGCCCATTCCACGTGGCGGTCCGCCAGGTCCCATTAATCTGAAACTCGACGGTCGTCATGGTAGCAGGCGTAGTTTCTACTCCCACAGACATCTGAACAGTCACCGTACCGCTGATGGTCGATGAGCTTACAGGGTTCGTAATCGTAAGAACCGCGGGATCAGGGTCGGTGCAGGCCTGCGGCGTGCCCGAACCTGTCGCGCCGGTGGAGGTGTTGTTCACCGCGTCAACTGCGCAAAGCCGATACGAATATTGCGTGCCGTTGGTGAGTACGGTGTGAGTTGTAGAAGTCGTGGCAGAACTGAAAGGACTCCCTGTTACTGCCGTACCGGATGTGCAGTTAGCCGGCGCGGTTGCGCCGGTCGCAAACCTGAGTATGTATGTCCCTGTCGAGGCAAGTCCGCTGGCCGCATCCGAAAATCCGGACCAGCTCAGGCTGTTCTGCGCGTTTCCGGGCGTCACAGTAAGTGTGCCGTCCGTGGGCGCTGTTGCGTCAACCGTGCGAGTAATCGCCGTACCTCCCGCCGTATTTGTCCCGCCTGCCGAAGTCCCCCTTACGTTGATGGTAAGGGAGCCCGTAAGTCCGGTGGGATTACCGGTACAGGTCCAGGGAGAGGAAGCGCCGCTCACCGTTCCCGCGACCCAGGTCGTGCCGTTTGTTGTGTATTCACAGGCCGTTACGGGCGAGTCAGGGTCGGTGAGCGTTGCCGTAATCGTCGGCGCCGAGGAAGTATAGGTGCTCGCGCTATCAGGCGATACCGTCACCGCCCCGGTTACAGGGGGAGTGGTGTCGCTAGGGGCCACATACTGTTTCATGCTCATCCCCGAAACCGACCCGACTGTGGTGGTGGCGTTGCTGGGAGTACCTATGCCGTTGTCTGTCGTATTGGTACCCGGTATGCTCCGCTCCTGTACAAACAAGTTATCTGTCATAGTATTAGTGGTGTCGGTATAAGTCGTGGCGATCCCGGTAGGCTGGGTCCAGTTGGCGGCCGATGTCAATGTACGGGCGTAGGTGCCGCCCGTCCTGATAAGGATGCCCACCTGGACCGCCTGGTCGTTGGCGTTCACGGTCAGGGCCGTGGGAAAGGTCATAGGGCTGGCAACTGTGCCGTTAAAAGTCTGCGCGTTCGTTATCGGGGAGGCGGACTGATCGACCCCCGCATAGACGGCCGCACTCACAAAAGTATAGGATGCGGTGCCGCCGGTCAGGGTCACCGCAAGCGTCTGCGCCGACCCGTTCATGACGGACGGGGTGTCCTTAAGATAAAACAGGTAAGAGTGGGCCTGGCCCGAGGTGGTACCGGTGTTCCCCTGAATCGTCATCGAGACACCGCCATACGTGACGGTGCAAGTCTGCGTGGCGGCAGCGGTTATGCCGGAGACCACACCCACCACCAGCATACGCTGGCTGCCGGTGGCTACCGTGTAGGAGGCAGACGGCGTAAGGCTCGTGCCGGCATAGAGGTTGCTCCAGGCCGCCTGGCTCGTTATCGCCGCAGCCGCAGGCTTCGGCTTATACCACCCCTGATACATAAACGTGCTGAAGACCAGGGTGAAAATCAGAACGAGACTGATCTTTGCCATCCAGTTCATTCCCTTGACCCTTTTAGCTATTATCCTTCCCATTATGACTTCACCTCGCTCTCGATATTTTTAATTTCCGTATTATACATTTTCAGGTTCCTCATCATCCACCCCCGTCAGTACGCCGACCAGACCGGCGTGGTCGTGAAGTGACAGCCCACTGCCGAGCAGGACTTCGGATTGACGCTCGATGATGTGGTGGAATTGCCATTATAGGTCGGCGGGTTTGTTGTCGGCGCCGAGGGGTCAAACAGGAAGCTGAAGCCTGTTGCACCGCCGATCTTGTAAGTCCCGTCACCGAAGTTTATCGTACGGGCCGTGCTGCCGCTCATCGAATGGTTAGCAACGTTGTTGGTATGGCAGGTCCCGCAGACATTGGCAGGCTCGCCCTGGCCAAAGGTCTGACCTGTCGGGGTAAGCCCGCCGGCCCCGATACCAAGCCTCGTCTTGATATGCTGGATATGCTTTGCGTGAGCTCCGAAGCCTTCCGCATTGCTGCCGGTGACGGACTTGCCCCATGTCCCGGTGCCGACGGTCCAGACTCCGGCGGTAAAGGTTCCGCCAACGACATCATAGCTATGGCAGGAGTCGCAATTTCCGCCACCATACTTGACGCCGTCCATATGCCGCTGTCCGGCGATGCCGGTTGTATCGCCACTATGGCCATGGCAACCTGTACAGGCGCCGGGCCCCACGGTGATTCCCGTGTGGTTGAAGGTAGAGTTAAAGCCCACATCACCCGGGACCTTGTGACACATTCCGCAATTTGATTGTGTCTGCAGAGTACCGTCGGCTATATACCCCGCGTTCGTCCAGGACGGAGAAGTAGCTGTTCCTGCATTAAGCGAGTTAAGAGTTCCTCCAGTCGCAGCTGCAGGGTTATGACAATACGTATTGTTGCATGTGCCTGCGCTATACGTTGCCGTCATCGCATTATTGTTCGTCGCAAGCCCCTGGAATGCCGGTGTCGAGTTGCCGTTCGCATGCAGGCCGGACGTAGGAAGCGTTCCGTGACACCACGAACACCTGTCGTCTTCTCCGTTGGTGTCGTTCAGCGTCGATCTCAACCCGTTGAAGTACCGCAGATGTGTCTGGTGAGCGCCGATCTTGGGGTCCGCGTTGACCTGTCCCGTATCGGTGCCGCCGGACCCGGGGCTTTGGGCCGTGTTCCTCGGCGGAGCTACCAGGTATCTGTTGGTCGCGTCGATCGTCGTGGTGCTCGGCGTCAGCGTACCGTGACACTTCGTACAAGTATTACTAGTTGTGTTAGCGCCCCAGGTCGGAGACATAGCCCCGTGGCAGAGCGCTGTGGAGCAACTGCCCGTATACGACCCGGAGGCATGCTTGGTCACCGGCGAAGGATACCCGTCGGCCACATCGACCACACCGTTGGCATGGTTGCTCGTCGGGGCCGTCGTGTTGTTCGTCGCGGTTGCATGGCACTGACCGCAATCGGTCACTGCGTGAGAGGCATGGCT
>JAKAIZ010000001.1:18691-66800 GCA_021814065.1 Nitrospirota bacterium
CCGGCGAAGGATACCCGTCGGCCACATCGACCACACCGTTGGCATGGTTGCTCGTCGGGGCCGTCGTGTTGTTCGTCGCGGTTGCATGGCACTGACCGCAATCGGTCACTGCGTGAGAGGCATGGCTGCCGGTCGCGGGACCGGTTACGGTCAACGTGTTAGGAGCGGTATGGCAAGCAGCGCAGCCCGCAGCGGTGCCCCAGACCGGGGTCGTAATCGTGCCTGTGCCGTACACATTGGAATGGCAGGAAGCCGTCGAGCACGTTCCGGTGTAAGACCCGGAGGTATGCTTGGTAACCGGCGAAGGATACCCGTCGGCCACATCGACCACACCGTTGGCATGGTTGCTCGTCGGGGCCGTCGTGTTGTTCGTCGCGGTTGCATGGCACTGACCGCAATCGGTCACTGCGTGAGAGGCATGGCTACCGGTCGCGGGACCGGTTGCGGTCAACGTGTTAGGAGCGGTATGGCAAGCGACGCAGCCCGCAGCGGTGCCCCAGACCGGTGTCGTCGTATATCCCGTACCGTAAACGTTTGCGTGGCAGCTTGCCGTCGAGCAGTTCCCGTAGCCGTTGCCAGGCGCACCAGCCGCCGAGTAGGTCAAGCCCGCTGCTACGTCTATCAATCCGTTTACGTGATTGGTAGAGCTGTAGGCCGTGCCGGTGCCCGCCCCCGTGTGGCAGCTTTCGCATATCACGGTAGAGGCAAGGTGGTTGGTATGGCTTCCGGTAGCGATCTCGCCCAACGGGGCGCCGGTCGTAGTGGCGTGGCAGTTGCCGCAGACTACCGTCCCGCCCCATGTCGCGATCTGGTACACAGGCCCGGTGTTGCCGCCGTCCGCTGCCTGGCCTGAGCTATGGCAGTAAAGATTCGAGCAGGATTGATACGTGACGCTGGGGGCCGCATTCGTTGTCGACCCGCTCGCGGCGTTATTGTATTTCCCGCCGTTCGTCCGGCTGTCGGCGGTACTGAAAGCCCAATCGACGGTGCCGTTTACGTGCTGTCCGGCCACCGTGTTGTGGCAAAGTATACAGCTGAAGGAATATCCTGCGGCGCTGCCGGTATGCTTGACGTGGCTGCCGAGCTGAGGCGGGTTGGCAGCATCCGCGCCGTGGCAGGTGCCGCATGCGCCGGTGCTTGCAACATTCCATGTGGGAGTGGTATTAGAGCCGCCGTTGGTCTGCATCGTAGCGCCGTGGCAGTACACGTTACTGCACTGTCCTGCTATGCCGCCGCCAGCGCCGTTTACGCCGCCCAGCACATAGCCGTTACTGTATGGAGCCATCTGGGTGTAGTTGGCGGTCGAAAAGCTCGTTGTGCCGAGGTTGAAGCCGATCTCGATTGTCTTATCTTCTACGACATTGCTGAGCATGCCGCCCTGGTGGCAATTGGCGCAAGTCAGGCCCTTGCTTACATGCGTGCTATGGGCGCCGGGGTTGGTACTGCCCGTCTGCTTCAACGGGTCGTTGCCGTTCGCCGAGCCATAGGCCATCGTTGCCGCCGAATTCGGCGGATAGCCGTGACAACCATCGCAACCCGAGCCTTTGAAGCCCTCGGCGTGAGTGTGGCACGTGGCGCAATCCTTTCCCGTGTTATGGGCAATGTCGCCGGAGCCCGTACTGTTATAATGAGAAGTCTGCGTGTGGCAGACATAACAGACACTGGTGCTCAGATTGGCCGAGTCTACAAGCCCGTTCGTGCCGACCGGCCTGAACAGTTTCACCGTGTTGCCGACCGTCACGTTGCCGGGATTGATGTAGCTTATCACCTCATTAATGTTCTTACCGTAAACAATCGCATAGCCGCCAGTGTCCACAAATGCAGTATTGACCTGGCCCTTGACCGTCACAACGTTGGTATTAGTCGTCGTATCGGATTCGATCCTGTAAAAATAAGGATAATTCCTATCGGGCATAAAATAATAGCCGAAATAGTTGGTAGTTGTCGGTAGGCTAGCGCTTAGGTTGATAGTCGAAGGCCCCCCCGTGGGAGCCGCTATACTAACCGGTGGAGGCCCGAAATATGCATAACTTGCGGAGCCATACGCCCTCGTCTGCCTCTGCTGATGCGGGTTGTGACAGGTCACGCACTCCGTGGTCCAGCCGCTCCCGGGCCACTTTGTGCTACCTGTTGATGTCGTAGAGTGCGTCATGGCGACCGGGGCGCTGCCGCCGACATGGCAGACCCAGCATCTCCTGTTATTGATTGTGTCGTCGGCAGCTGACGGAGAATAGGAGATCGACGTCCACGGAGCGGTTGTTGCGCTATTTATCCAGTGGCAGTTTCCGCACGTCTTGTCGTAACCCGGAACATTCGTGTGCGGAGCATCGTTCGCCCCTCCCAGAGCTGGGATCAGCAATGCGGCGATTGCAATTATAATGCTTAGTCTTCTTGCCATTTGTACATCCCCCCTAATAGCCTAAATTGCCTACGGACACTCTTACGCCGTAACTTCTTGTCTGCAGTTGCATTGTCTTTATCAGCGTCCCTTTGGGGTCGAGTATCCAGAATTTATTGTCTCTGTCAGACGCAGCCCCGCCGAGTATGATTTCGGCTGAGCCGTCGAAATTGATGTCGCCCGCTGCAAGGGAGCCAACGGCCATCGTCGGCCGGAAGCTGCCGATCAGATTTCCGCTGCCGCTGAATTCCCGCACTTCCGTGCCCCTTCGGCCCCTGCAAAGCACGATAATGTCTGAGACGCCGTCTGCGTCCACATCAGCCGCAGCCAGGCCGGTGGCAGCAGGCGTGCTGCATGCCTTGAAGCGGCCGGTCATATCGGCCGTCCAGTGGCCGCTCCCTGCCGCCGTATTCACCTTGTAAATCTTCACTTCCGGAACAACGTCGCTGTCGGCCTGGAGCGCAATCAGTTCGGGTGCGCCGTCTCCGTCCACATCAGCTGCCGCGACGTTCACGCCCTGACCCAGGTCCTTGAACGGCTCTATATAGACGCCCGTATCGGCAACCGCGGACGCCGAGTACGAAAACACCCTGACCACGCTTGAGTCGGTCGCGTCGCCGGTAATGATATCGTCGTGGCCGTCGGCGTCGAAGTCGGCTGCGGCAAGGTTAACACCCCTCGCCCTGCTGTATGCGGAAAACTCAAGGCCCGGGATTGCAGCGCCGCCGCGGGTGAAGCCCTTAACAACCGAGGGAGCGCCGCCCACGATGATGTCGGCAGCCTTGTCGCCGTCGACATCGCCAACGGCGGTGCTCACTCCATACGCATACGGCATCGACGGCGTGAATGAAAAAGCACGGCTGACCGCGCCGCTTGCAGGGTCCATGCTGAAGATCTCCACTTCGTTCGACTCGCTCTTGTGCGACCCATGGCTTGCGACTATATTCAAGTTCTTTCTCAGATCGGCATAGTCACCGACAAATGCAGCGCTCTGTCCGACGTCTATCGTCTTGGTCTCGGAGGCGGGCGTCTTGAAGCCCGCTATATTCTCGTAGGTGACCGTGTAGGAACCGGGGGCAACGTCCGCCTGCGTGAAATTCAAACCGGAATCGCTGACCGCGAATCCGGCCGGACCGCTGATCGTAAATTTGGCGTCCGCATTGTTCGTCGTCACGGTGATGTTGCTTGCCGCGATTACTTCGAGTGTTACGGGCACTGTCACCGGGCTGCCGTCAGCGCCGCCAAGAGTCACTGTGATGCTGCCGTTATATGAGCCTGCAGCTACAGCATCGGCGATCCTGACCGCGGCGGCTGGAAGCGTGCTGGGGCCCTCGACCGGATTCACGCTGAGCCATCCGGCGTCGGGCGAGACGGACGCGCTCCACTTAAGCGTACCTCCGCTCACGTCATTGCCGATCGTAATGGTAATCGGAATCGGTGCAGTCGTTTCGCTCGACTTCCTCGAAATATTGATCGTCGCCGGGCTCACTGTCAGCGTGGCCGCCGGCGCGACCGTTACATTTACGGCGACGAGCTTTTCCCCGCCGGGCGTAGTGATGGTAATCGTACCCGCGGAGGGCGGTACTGCGCCAAATCCCGCAGTGCTCACTGCCACCGTAACGTCCTGGCCCGAATTCGCAGCAACCGTGCCGGTACTCTGGGAAATGGAAAGCCACGAAGCGCTCGCGGCATCGACAGTTGCATTCCAGGTGAGCGGGGCGGTCCCGCTATTGGAGATGGTCAGTGTTTTCGACGGATCAGCCATGCCCTTCTGCCATGTAAAGTCGATAGGGTTAGGGGCGGCATCCAAGACGGTGTAAGCGCCGACTGCGTAAGCAGTTACGAAGTTGCCGGCAAGAGAAGCAAGATATAGCCTGTCATTGTTATAAGTAATGTTGGCCATGTTATAGAGGGGATTTGCGGCATCGTAGATGGTTTTCAGAAAAACCCCGTTAGCGTCAAAGACCGCTATGATCGGCTGCAAGTTGTCGGAAATATAGATCCTGCCGTCCTTATCGACCGCTATGCCGGAAGCAGAGCCTATCTTCCCTTCGGCCCCGTAGCCATAACTGGAAAAACTTCTGAGGGGAGCGCCGGCCAGGTCAAACGCCTGCACCCTCCATACTGGCGTATTTGCATAAGCACCCTCGGTCGCTGTTCCGCCCCTGTCGAGCACATAGAATTCGCCTTTTTGTTCGCTGATAGCGATCGCCGAGGGATCGCGGAATATCGAGTATCCGCCGAACTCCATTACAACGTTCATCGCAGCGTCGAATTTCTTGACCTTGTAACCGTCAACCAGATACATCTCTCCGGTGGAGAGAAAAGCCATGGCAGCCGGGCGCACCGCGTCCAACGTTCTTACGGACGCACCGGCAGAGTTGAATATGTCGATATAATAATGACCGTTTTGCGCGTTTTCGCCGACATAGAGGAGGTTGCCGGGGGAGACTGCAATCGCAGTGGGGGTATATTTGAGGCTGATCGTCGTCTTTAATTCGCCCTTGTAATTGTATACCCGCACTTTATTATATAGTATGTCGGCAACATAAATGTTCCCTGCGGCGTCACTGGCGACCCTTGCTGAAAAGGTCTGCTTATTAATGGTAAGAAGCCTTGTTACATCGGGAGCTACAGCCCCCAGCAGAAGCTGCGGAGAGAGAAACATGACCGTCAGGACCAGCAGCAAGGATAGCTCAGTTTTCTTCCCCCTCAAAGTAGTAGCCATTTTCGATCTCCTCCTATCTTCTTTTAAGCAAATCATCATATTCTTTATTTATTGTGGCAGGCAAGACACAACAAGCTGTTCTTATTATCAATAACCAGAAAATTGTTTTTCGTCGTAAGGTCGTTCGTGATATGCGGGTCGTGGCAGGTGTTGCATTCCATCCTGTGCTGGGTAATGGCCATCCTGTCCAGCAGCGCCGTGTTAGTGATAATATTCAGTCCGTTCTGATTCGCCTGCTGGGCAGCGTCATAGTCGAAGCCTATCGGGTGATCGTTCTGGAGATTGCCTCCGGTGGTGCCGCAGTCGTCCCCGTTGCAGCTCGCATCGCCTATATTCAGGGCTGCCCATGAGGGGTCTCCTGTGGCGTCGCCGAACTGGTCGGCTAACGGACCGATGACAGCCGGGATTGGAGTGTTATTCGGATAGTTCAGGAGCACGTTCATCGCGCCGACGCCGTCGTGACAGCTCAGACAGAGGAGAGACAGCGGACCGGGCTGGCCGCCGGCAAAGGTGCTGCTGGAATAGGGCGTAAAACTCGACGCGAGCGGCACCCTCCTGTTCCAGAGATAGCTGCCGCCAAGACTGCCCGCCGTGCCTGTCCCGGTGATCGGATTGCCTGAGTATGTCTGGTTGCTGTTGGCGTGGTGTGGCGTATGACAAAAGACGCATACGTCAGACTTGACACTATATGAGGCGAACCCGCCGATGCCACTGTTATTGGTCAGGTCGTGGTACCCGCCCCGAACGATGGATGCGGCATTTCGCACACTAACTGCGAAAAAAAACGCTGTCATTATGAGGACGATTAACCCTAAAATTATATATTTCTTGAACACTTATCCCTCCTGTCCGGCATTATGTTCTTTGTTACATTTCATAGGTCATCTTAAAGATTGCAATACCTGTGCCATTATTTGGGCTTCAGAATAACGACAGATCGCCCGCGGCGATTTTCGCAAGTTTACACGGATCCTCGCAAAAAATGATAGAGAAAATTTTGGTCCTTCGTAATAGAACTGAGACTGATAGATGGACAGTAGAGCCTGGATTCCCGCTCTACGAGTCGGAGACCTTCGCCGGAATTACGGAAAAACAGGCATTCCTAAGGTCATCCTCCGACTTGATCGGGGCACCCGAGTGCTGCCGGCAAAAAAAAGAAAAAAGAGAAGTTTCCCGATGGAGAAAAAGTCGAATCACGACCTTTTTAAGGTGAAGGCGCGGAGAGGAGGCTGTCTTTTTACACAATATGAATTAGCGGGTTTCCGGGCCTTGCATCAGGGCCAAATTTTAGACGAATAAAAGGCGTTGTCGTGCAGGACGTCCTTTCCGCCGATATGGCAACTAAGTAAGCAGACCGGTTTGCCGTCTACGCCGGGAACATATGTCGCCATTGGGCTTGAGGCCACAAAGGTCCTGTCAAAATCAATAAGATTGGGATCTCTCACCACGCCGTGGGGATTATGGCAGGCAGAACAGGGTGTATGCAGATAAACTATATGCTCCTTATGCCGCTGGAAGCTCTGATTACCAAGGATGCTCTGGCGATTGTGACATTTGTAGCAGAGGGCATAAGCGGCAGGCCCTTCCGCCGTCTCGGTCCTGGTGTATTGGTCCGTCAGCATATGTTCCAGATTGGAGCCATGGGGACCCTTCGGCCCTGCCGGGTCGTCGTTTCCGTGGCAGTCCGAACACACTATCCGGCTGCTCACATCAAGCTTTCCGGTCAGGCTCGGCACTCGAATGTTCTTGCCGGCCGCCTCCACAGGGTGGAAAGACGAATTAGTCGGTTCGAATTCGAGACTCACGTCTTTTGAGCCCGCCGGCAGGTTCATGCTGTCGGCGTGGCACTTATAACAGACCTCATACTCCTCGACCGCCTCTTTTTCTACCTTTCTTCCTCTTTTGTGGCCGAACACCCCCTTCATTGGACTGCCGGATTCGGTCATATGAACGCTGTGGCAGTCCTCGCAGGCTACGTGCCTCGGCATACCGGGGCTCCTCTCCGGAAGCGTTTCACCCTGGACATGATACATAGAGGTCTCTGCCACCGGGTGGCGGTAGCGTTTTCCGAATACAGAGGAGATATCAGACCTGGTAAAAATACCCCTGCCCTGTCCGGCCAATCCATGACAGGAAAAACAGATGTCCTGTACCGACGAATTGAGCATCGGGGTTCCCTTCTGCCCATGGCCCTTATGACAGCCGGCGCAGCCTGAAGGGTTTTTTGTCTTGTCAAGGTGAGAGGGCTGTACTGCCGCCATCGACAAAACCGCCAATATAAGTACAGCCGCCAGGCCCCCAATAGTAACGGCAAAGGCCCTTCCCACCCGTGTAATCTCAAGCTTCGTATGCATGGTATATCCTCTCATGCGGTATTTGACCTCTTTGTGATCAAAACTGTTCTCATGGGCATGCAACATGGCATTTCAAACAAAGCGTGTCAGAATAAATGCGGTTGCCCCACGGGTCCGTAGGGGAGTCGGGCACCCTCAGGAACATCCAGTTCGGGGAATGGGCATCGTGGCATGAGGAGCATTGAACGCCTGTCCCCGGGTGGTCGGCGGTGGCGCAGGTATATCCGATGGGCGGGGTATACCGGTTCGCCGTGGCCTTGAGATAATCCGGGTCGATCACGGCCTGCAGCTTCCATGCAATAGGCAGTGTCGGGCATTCCGTCGTCTTGTTGCTTCTCAGACAATCGCTTATCTCGATCGAGATGGGATGATGGCCGTCCAGAATGGACCCGAAACTGGTCGGACCGATAAGTTTGCCTCCGGACAGGTTCGTGCCTGTCATCGAGATGGTCGTTGCGAGGCCGCCAACGTTCTGGACCGCGCCGATCGGCTGGTCACCGTCATGGCAGCTGAGACAGAGCAGCGAGTCGCCGTCGGGCATATTGCCGGCGGGAAGAGGCGACAACAGCGTCGAAGTATGGTAAAGGGTATAGCTCTTTACGGTAGACATCGAGTGGTTCCAGAGCGGCCCGTTAGTGAGCGCCCTGTGCGGGGTGTGGCAAAATACGCAGACCTGCGTCTCCGTCGTCGCGTGGATGTTCTGAATCGGCGAACCGGCCCCGGTCGCCGAAAAGTTATGTTTAGTCTTGCGGATGTCGCCGGAGCCGGCGGAAAACACCAGACCACCAAAAGAGAAGATCCCGATACATACCGCTACAGCCAACAACAAGCCTCTCTTCATGCAATTCCTCCCGGCGCCGCAACAATACGTCGCTTCCGCATGCTAACTCCCTCCAAGGAACTGAAAGGCCTGTATCCTTCTGTTGAGCATATCGGCCACATAGATTACATTACTGTCATCGATAAAAATACCGGCCGGCAGATAGAAGTCGCCGTAGCGTTCGCCCTTTTCTCCGAAAAAGAGGAGCAGCCTCCCTTCCTGGTCGAAGATCTTGACCGTATTTCCTGCGCCATCGACGATATAGATATGTCCTTCGGTGTCTACCGCCACTCCCTTGGGTTTGTCGAGGGTGTCGTAAGAATCGCCGAGCCGCCCTATGGCATTCAGGAACTTCCCGTCCGGCGAGAACTTCTGCACCCTGAAGTTGAGAAAGTCGGTGACATAGACATTTCCGTCCTTGTCGACGGCGGCATAGGTCGGGTAATAGAACTCGCCGGGACCCTCCCCCCTGCGCCCGATCGCTCCCCTTCTCTTGCCGTCAGTCCCGTAGATATAGACGGTATGGGCGTCCGTATCGACGACATACAGTACGCCTCTGCCCCTGTCTATGGCAAGCCCCTCGGGCCGCAGAAACCCGCCCTCGAAGTCGAGGAGGAACTTCCCGTCCGGCCGGTAGGCCATAACCTTCTTAAGCTCGGAGTCGGACAGATAGATGGTGCCCGATGAATCGGCCGCAACTCCCCTGGGATACGAAAGCGACTCCCCGCCGCCTGCCTCGGCTATCTGAAGGACATCCATCGTCTTTCTGTCGATTACGGTCAATCTGGCCGCCCCCGGGTCGGCGATATAGTAGCGTTTTTCATCAACGTAAATTCCCTGGGGACGCAGGAGCGTATCCGCCGTCTGGGGGTCGTTAGCCCCTCCACCGGCGATGATATCGAGATAATCGGTATTCCGCTCCCCCGAAGGCCCGGCGGCAACATTACTCAGACTCCAGAGGTACTTTATGCGCGGTTTTTCGGGCGAACCGGGCCATACGATGCCGCCTGAAGCTGCGGCGTCAAGCTGCGCGCGGTATGCCGGGGCGCAGGAGACAAGCGCAGCGCCGATCGTGCCGGCAATGAGCAGAAGCTCAATAGACCTCAATCTTCGCATTCTCCTTCAATCTCTTCAGAAGATCAGCCTCCCTTTCCTTGATCCGCTTCTCTTCGAGCTGTTTCCTCAGCTTATCCTTGACCTCGTCATAGGTCAGCTGGACAGGAGGGTTCTTCTCCACCACCTTCACGATATGGAACCCGTATAAAGTCTCTATCAGGCCGCAGATCTGCCCCGTCTCACATTGAAAAGCCGCTTTTTCGAGCTCTGGGTCGAGCCTACCCTTATGGACAAGGCCGAGATCTCCGCCCTTTACGCTCCACGCGTCATTCGAGTGCTTGTAGGCAAGGTCCTCGAAATCCTCGCCGGCCTTTGCCCTTGCGAGGATATCGGCAGCCTCCTTTCGCTTCGCTTCCTTCTCCTCAGCGGTAGCGGCCGGATCGACGCTGATCAGGATATGAAGCAGCTTTGCCGATTCGGGCCGCATATGGTCCTTCTTGTTCTTTTCGTAATTCTCCTTCACCTCTTGTTCGGACACCTTTGCCTTGTCGATGATCTCGCCTTCCATGAATTTGGTGACGATAAGGTTTCTCTCGATCCCGTCTTTCAGTGTGTCAAGGGTATAACCGGAAGAGGCAAGGGCCTTCGAAAAATCGGCTTCCGTCTTGAACCGCTTCCGCAGCCGATCGACAGCCTCGTCCACATCAGCGCTCTTCACCGCCACGCCGGTCCTCTTTGCCTCCTGGAAATAGAGCTCGGTCTTGATGAGCTCCTCGAGGGCCTTCGGCCTGAACTCGGCGCGCTTCTCCGGGGTGACCGTGCTGTGATAGATCGCCTTCGGCAACATCGCGTCTATCATCTCTTCGAGCTTTTTTTCGGTAAGGACCTTCCCGTTGACGCGCGCGACCGGCTTCTCAGGCCCATTGCCGTCCCCCGCCTTCGCACTGCTAACATGAAGAAAGACGAGCAGAATTGCGGCCGATGCCAGGACGAGGCCGATACGGACAGCTGAAGGCCTTCCCGTCGCTCTGTTTCCATTCTCCGGTATTATACGTCCACTTGTCATCAAAAACTCCTTTTAAACGTCCTCGTTACCCTCAGGTAGATGCGGTGTTCGGTATCTTCCTTCTCCGCGCCATCATTCTTAATTATCCTGCCCTCGTATTCCGCCGAGACAGCCACTTTCCCGTACTGCCAGGTGAACCTGGACCGCAGCCACTTTGAGGTGTGCGTATCGTCTCTATCATAAGTCAGCCCGAGGGAAAAAGTCGAATTTCTGGTAATAACCGCGTTGTAGAAGAGGCTTCCGCTGTAGAAGGTGTTGTTCCCGTTTTCGATAAGGCCCGACTTATTTTTTTCGTAGTAGCCGCTCAGGGTAACGCGGTGCCAGCCGCTGAACCAGTTCACCACCCCGTCGACCCTGTCCGACTTGCTCATGCCCTCATCAAGGCCGTTCTTCGACTCACGGTGCTCGAGGCCGGCCTGGGCTGACATATTCCCGGTGATCACTCCGGTGACTCTCAGTCTCAACACATGGGTCGGCGAGAGACCTCCGTCACTGCGGTTTATCGGCTCCGTCGAACGAAGCGGGACTACAGAACCGTCGACCATCATCTCGAAAAAATAGTCCCCGGTGATCGTCAGCCTGCGCCACTTCGTGGTGTTGAAGCTGATCCCAACCCCATACGGAATGTCGCTGTTCAGGAAACTGACGTGCGCCGCCCCGGTCAGGACAAGGCCCCTGATCCCGCTGTAGGTCACGTTTTCGGCTAAGTTCACACCATAGGTCGACGACGGACCGGTCGTTGTCGTAAAGAGGCCTTCGTTGATGACCGCCGTCTGCTCCTCGGAGAAGTCGCTCTTTTGCGCTATAGCGGAGGCTGTGGATATGGAAAACAACGTTGGAGTCACATTTTTCCGCATCGTACCGGATGCGTTCAGGGCATAGGTGCTGCTTCCCTGGTTGTGATTATAGTCGGCCCCGAACACGATGTCGTACGCAGTGTTATTTCCCTTCACGAAGTTCGCCTCCGCGTGGGAATTCACGTGGAAGGCCGATGCGGAATCTAACAACGAGTATTCGACATTGCTGTCCACCTTGAACTTCCGGATGTAATTCGTGGCGTCAAGAGATATCCTTGTGTTCGTCTGGGTATCTGTCGCCCGGTACCCGCCGAGCGTATGCGTGTTTTCCGTTGATTCACGGTTATAGTAGAGGACATAGGAGTAGTTCCGCGAATCCATCCTCGCCCGGGCATCGAGCGTGCCTCGTTCAATTTTCTCGGTGTCGGTCTCGTAAATATTTCTGTCATAGTCGACATTGATTAACGGGAAGGGCACCTTCAGCCCTGACCCGGCGGGATTCTGATTCTGATTCTGGTTCTGGTTCTGGTTCCGGTTACCATTCTCCTGGGGCAGGTAGTCGCTGTTGTTCTCACCGTTGCCATTGCCATTGCCATTGCCATTGCCATTGCCATTGCCATTGCCATTGCCATTGCCATTGCCATTGCCGTTGCCATTGCCGTTGCCATTGCCGTTGCCGTTTTGACCGTTGAGCTGCTGATTGAACTTCAGCCGGATCTGCTCCTCGAAAATGCTATGGACAGAGACAAACTTGCCGCCGGAAAAAAACCTGAAATAGACCGGCAGATAATACATTGCGCTTACGCCGTAGTTACTGGTCGTGAAATCGCTTCCCGAATACCTCGAAAACCTCAGGGAGATCGGATGCGGCATATAGGCGAGAAAAGCGAACTTCGGATTTGAGATCCTGCGGACGTCGTTAAGCAGGCTGAGCCCGATATCTAAACCCTTTACAGAGTATCCCTCGTCGTCGCCGGACCTCTTAAGAAAAGACCCCTGCACCGAGAAGGTCGCCAGCCTCGTATCGATGACCGGCCCTGTCAGGCCGAGCTGATAGTTCTGCGTGAAGAACGACCCGGCCTCCTCAGCCCCCCCCTGACCGGATATCCATCTCTTTTCGTACTCAAGGCCGATGACACCTGTAAGAACGTACCGATTGGACAACCCTCTATACGCAGCCCCGGCAGCCGGAGCGAAGAGCAGGCACAGAAACTGGACCATCACAAACGCCAGGGCGACCAATGCGATGCTCACAGGCGTCCTCTTCCCGCGCCTGTCATCGCGGTCTTCCTGCCTGCCGCCTGCTCCTTTGCGAACGCCGCTGAAAGGCTTCACTCCAGTACCGTTTTTTCTCCTTCCCTTCAGCTCGACGGCCTGTCCGCGGCTCTCGATAAGCGCAATGTCTCTTTTCAGGGTCGCAAGCGAGGTAAGAAGCAGCGCCGAGAGGTCTTCATAACTCAGGAGGCAGTCCTGCCGGCCGGCCTCGCGCGTCAACCTGAGGATCCTTTGCAGCCTCAATTCCCTGACGCCTCTTCTCGACAGCAAGTCCTGATCTTCAAGGCCGATAAGGGTAAGATGCAGGGTCCTGAAGGAAGTCTTTCCGTCCTTCTGACAGTCACACCTGTATTCCACCTTTCCGAACTCCATATCGGCCTTTACCGCTGCCCCCGCTCCCTCATGTCTCTTTTCAGCGTCGATCTGGAGGTGAGGAGGATAAGGCTAAGGTCACGGTAAGTTAGCCGGGCGCCCTGTTTCTCCGCCTCCTCCATCAACCTCAGCATCCTATGCCTCCTGAGCTCCGCAAGCCCCGACCTGTTAAGTACTTCGATGTCGTTGTCGCAGCAGTAAGTCAACTTGAGGCTCTTCAACCTTTCGCTGCCTTCCCTCATCCAGTAAACCAGACTGCATTTCATCCTTCGAATATCCTCCGTTGTCGGCTTACGGTCCCTATGAAACCGCATATATTACCATTACAGTAGGGCCATTTAACGCAAATAATGCGCTATTTGCCGCACGCGCGGTATCCCGCGCCTTTCAGTGCAAGCGGTTAATTTGTATTTAATCAAGCTCATTTGAGCCCTTATTTCAGATACACAAAAAAATTGCTGAACGTACTTCTTTCAATTACCATGCCACATAACGATTTTCTTGTTTCAAAAGATTTTTTATCTGCTGCAGAAGCCTGACCGATGCCCTGAGAAATGAAGGAAATGCTGCGGGCGGAAGCTCATATGACCCTGGTGCGGAAAGTGGACTTTTATATTTCTTTTGTATTTCTTCTTGACACGCGGCATGATCAGGGATAAAATTCGAAACTTATATTTCAATTATCGTGCCCGCATGAGTGCCCCGCGTGAAGGCATCCATGTTTTCTTAAGAATGGATGCCCGAGAAATTTTCTCTGTGCCTCTGTGGTAAATGACCTGCCTTTACTGGGTTCAGTAATGACAGAAATTCGAATTCCTTGCAGCAGGAAACGGATTTCCTTTAGAATAATTCCGATGCGCAAAAGTATTATCATGATCATGCTGTTTCTTTCATTCTCATGGCAGTCAATCAGCCGTGTGCAGGCCGGCACGGACGCCGATCCTGACGTCAGCGGTCCTTCCGATGTGGCCCTTGTCCCGGCGGGGAGTTTTCTTATGGGCAGCCCAATTATAGAGAACAGGCCGCTCGAAGGCTATCCGGGGGCGGAAACCCCGCGGCATAAGGTATTCCTTGATTCGTTCTATATCGATAAATTCGAGGTGACGAACGGGCAGTTTGCGGCGTTCCTGAACTCCCTGAAGGACGAGAAAGGGTTCGACGAGAAAAGACCAAAGTGGGTCGTGATACGGGACGACCTCGATACGCCGGGAAAAAAGGATTGGTGGCCCACCGAGATTGCCCTTGAAGACGGCGTCTACAAGGCCCTGCCGGGATTCGAAAGATATCCGGTCATAAGCGTCAGCTGGTATGCAGCCGACGCATATTGCAGATGGGCCGGAGGGAGGCTGCCGACCGAAGCGGAGTGGGAAAAGGCGGCAAGGGGAGGCATTGCCGAGGCGGACTATCCCTGGGGAGACGAGCTGCCCACGAGCGGCATCGTCTTTAAGCAGAAATGGAGAAGCAACGCCTATCCCGCGCCGACGCAGGAGGTCGACAGCTATTACCCCAACGGATACGGACTCTACCATACGGCCGGCAATGCCTCTGAATGGTGCGCCGACTGGTACGCGCCCGACTACTACGGGAAATCGCCCGGCAAGGACCCCAATGGGCCGGATACGGGCAGGACGAAGGTGATTCGCGGCGGCTCCTGGGCGAGCGTCGCCGCAAATCTCCGCGTCGCCTACAGGAGTTTCAGCACCCCCGACGGGCTCAACAGCGGGGTCGGGTTCCGGTGCGCAAAAGATGCGGAACGGAAGTAGCATCTCTTGCCGTATAAAGCCGTTGTCAACCGGCTGGCGGAAAGACGCCTGGCCTTATGTCCTTTTTATCCTTGCGGCGCTGATCAGGCTCGCTTATCTTGCAGAAATGAGGAGCAGTCCTTTTTTCCAGGTCCCGCAACTGGATGCGGCGGTTTACGATCATTGGGCGTTAAGCATTGCCCGCGGAGATTGGCGCGGCGGCAGCGGCGTATTTTTCATCTCCCCGCTGTACGCATACTTTCTGGCACTCATCTATCGCCTGTTTGGACATCATTACGATATCGTCAGGTGCGTGCAGATCGTTCTGGGTTCCTGCACCTGCGCGCTGATCTACCTGATAGCGCGGGACGTATTTGACAAAGGGACGGCCCTTTTTGCCTCATTTCTCGGGATTTTTTATGGTTACTCAATATTCCTCGATTCCGAGTTGCTGAAGAATTCGCTTGCCGAGTTTACCCTGACGGCCTCGCTATATTCGGTCCTGCAGGCCGGAAAGAAGCGATCTCCCCTTCCCTGGCTTCTTACCGGGGTGTTCGCCGGTCTTACGGTCGTCAACCAGCCCAATGTCCTTTTGCTGTTGCCCATTTTTTCATTATACGCGTATGCCTCGGACCGACGGAGCAAGCCCCGGGGGGGGCTTGCTCATGCGGGCATGCTCATCCTCGGGGCCGCCGTCGTGATGGCCCCCGTTGCGATACGGAATTACGTGGTCGGGAACGACCTTGTCCTTGTCTCTTCAAACGGCGGCATCAATTTTTTCATCGGCAATAACCGGGATTCCGACGGGGGCATCCTCACCAGCCGTGCATTGTCCGAGATGGACCCCCGGAAGCAGGAGAACCTGAGCAGGGCGATCGCGCAACGTGAAACAGATAGAAGACTGAAACCTTCCGCCATATCGGCATACTGGTTTTCACGGGGGATGGACTTCCTGCGTGAGGAGCCTGCCGCTTTTTTGAAGCTGGGGGTCAAGAAACTCTTCCTCTTTTGGAACCGTTATGAAGTGCCGGACAACCTGGATTACTATTACATAAAGCGTCTGTCGGCAGTACTCGGCCTGCCGCTCGTCACATTCGGCATTATAGGCCCCCTTGGCCTGACGGGGCTTATGCTGTCGGCCGGCGAATACCGGAAGCACCTGCTTTTCTACTCGGCAATAGCGGTGTTCATGTTTTCGGTGGTATTATTCATGGTTTTCGGCAGATACAGGATCCTCATTGCGCCTGTCCTTTGCGTATATGCGGGGCATGCCCTCCAAAGAATACTTCACTTTATGCGGGAAAGAGACGCCCGGAAACTGCTCCTTTCTTCGGTGCCGGCGGCGGCTCTGCTGCTGGCCTGCAATGTCAATATCCTTTCCTATCCTCCGGAGTATTCCCAGAAGATCCTGGGCGACATCTTCATGGAAAAGGGCCGATGTGAAGAGGCCATCGCCGAATATACGGACGCACTGAAAGCCCTCCCGTTGAATCTTTCGCTGAGAAAGAACCTTGCCTCCGGCCTCGACAAATGCGGGCATACCGCGGAGGCCCTCAACGCTTACCGGCGACTGCTGCTGTTTCCATTGGGCCGGGAGGACAAGACCGCAGTGCGCCTGGAAATCGCCGGGATGCTTGCGGATAAAGGGGACAGGGACGGGGCAAAAAAGATCTACCGGGACGTCCTGGGGGACGATGACGGCCAGGCGGAGGCCCTCAATAATCTTGCATGGCTTTTGTATCTGGACAACGAATATCCGGAGATGTCGAGAAAGTACGCCGAAAAGGCCCTTTCTCTGGAGCCGCGATCGCCCGAGTTTATGGATACGCTCGCTATGATCCTTCTAAAAGGAAATGACTACAAAAGGGCGTATGAGCTGCTCGCGACAGCGTCCTCCCTGAGCCCTGATTCGCCGGAAATAAATGCGCATCTCAAAGATGCTACGGTAGCGGCAGCCACCCGAAAGAGATGAGGAATGGATCTGCAGGAATACAGGACAGGGAATCGTGAGGCTGAAGCAAGGCATCCGTGGGAGCTGGCCCGTCTGGAGGTGATCACCGCCCTTATGAGGCAACACCTGATGGGGCCGTCCTCACGGGGATATGCCTTCCTGGATATCGGCGCGGGCGATCTTTTTCTGGGCAGGGAACTCTGCGGGAGATTTCCGGTTGCGCGCTATATTGCCGTCGACACGGCATTTGACGAAGACGCTTCGGAGACTGAGGCACTGACTGCCGGGGACGCGCGCATCAGGACATTTCGCTCATGGCAAGAGACCATGCGGTCTGTCGATTCCTCCTTCGACATGGTGCTGCTTCTCGATGTCCTCGAACATATTGAAGATGAAGCCGCGTTTCTGAAATCGCTGAGGGAGAGCTCCTCCGTGACCGGTGAGACCCTTTTTCTCATCACCGCCCCGGCATTCCAGTCTTTGTATTCCTCGCACGATTTATTTCTCGGTCATTACCGCAGGTATAACAACAGGATTCTTAAAGAACTTGTGTGCCGGGCCGGACTGAGCGCAATCGATGCGGGATACTTCTTTTTCACTCTCCTGCCCCCGCGGGCGCTCCGGGTGTTGTGCGAGAAGGCCGGTCTTCCGAGACGCCGGCAATTCAGGGGGGTAAGCGGATGGCGGCCTCATATACTGAGAGATTTTTTGCTGAAAGAGGTGTTGTCCCTGGATTTTGCAGCCTCATCCCTGGCGCGGAAACTGGGGATAAACCCCATCGGCCTGTCGAACTACCTGATATGCAAAAAAGCTGCATAGTAATTCCCTGCTATAATGAGGAAAAAAGGCTGCCCGTCGGGGAGATCGCCGCTTTTTTGAGAGAGAGCGATTCCGTTTCGCTGTATTTTGTCAATGACGGCAGCAAAGACGGAACCGCCCGGGTCCTCGACGATATTCGCATGCTGGGGCAGGACAGGGTGTCGGTCCTGGAACTCCCTGAGAACAGGGGAAAGGCCGAGGCGGTCAGGCTCGGGATCCTGGAGGCCCTTCACCGGCAATCGTTTCATATCGTAGGATATTTTGACGCCGACCTTTCCGCACCCCTGACAGAAATCAACCTGCTTCTTGAGTATATGGATCTCGGTCCCCCCTATGAGGTCGTGACCGGCTCGAGGATCAGGCGGCTCGGCGCCCGCATCGAAAGGCGGCCCTGTCGGCATTACGCCGGCAGGGTCTTTGCGACCTGCGCGAGCCTCATCCTTGGCCTGCCGGTGTATGACACCCAGTGCGGCGCAAAGATCTTTCGGGCGGAGCTGGCAGAGCAGATATTCTGCAGACCCTTTTCTACGTCATGGCTCTTCGATGTCGAGATCTTCGCGCGCGCCGCGGCTGTCCTCGGCCCGGACGGGGCAATCGAAAAAATAGCAGAGGCGCCGCTCAGACAGTGGGTCGGCAAGACGGGATCCAAGTTGCGGACACGCCATATCCTGACAGCGCCGCTTGAATTGGCGAGGATCTATCTTGAATACAGGAGGGGCTGAGCAGCCGGAGGAATTAGAGGGGGAGCTTTCGCGCCCCCCTCTAAGGATACGGAAACAAACTACTTGTTTGAATGACAATCGGTGCAGATACTATTCAGAGTGTCTTTCAGGAACGGTGTCTTACCTGCGTCAGTCATATGCGGGTCATGGCATGAACCGCACTCGACCCTGCCTGTTGCATTACCGCCGCCGTAGATCCTCCAGTTCTTGTTGTTGATAGTAGATCCATCTGCTGCGATAGTGCTGTTCAGACCGGCCTTCGTCTTAGCGGTGTCATACACGACGCCGATAGGATGGGTCGTGGTAAGGTCCGTGCCGATGTAGCCTCCTCCACCGACGAGCTTGCCGGCTGAGATAACGAGAGTATTAGTGGCAGTGATTGTGTCACTCGGCCCATTAAGGACGTCGCCGAGATTCATCGTGCCGTCATGGCAGCTGAGGCAAGTCATGGAATTGGCTCCTGGCTGAGCGATAGTTGAACCCGACAGCGTATTACCACCGCTATTGCTAGCGTAAAGAGCATACGTCGCTGTCGAATTTGCCCTGTTCCAAAGCGGCGCAGCGACGCCGGCAGCTGCATGGTGAGGCGTGTGGCAGAATTGGCAGGCAGATTTCGCTGCGGTGCTGGTGTAATAGACACTGGATGTAAGGTCATGCTTCGACCCCGCAATCTTGGCGAATGCCGCACTAGATACCAGGAGTACTATAACTACTAAAATAAGCGTTTTCTTCATTAGTTTCACCTCCTTTCCTGATTGGATTCTATGAGCTAAGTAAAGCTCCAGTTTTAGATAAGCTTGCAATGCCTATGCCAATCGTCAATCTGCGGGTTATAACATCTTCCTCAGGAGGTTTCTCAAAAAAAAGGCTTGATTTCAATCAGTTGATAAAGAGGGGATGCACTGCGGAAAGGGCCGGAGTTACCGGCCGTGAGAGGCCGTTTCTCCGGCCTGCGCTATTTAACGCTAACTATGGCAATTGCCGCGGACTACTGGGCAGCCTGCCTCTGCTGCCACTTTTTCCCCATATACTGGAAGACCTGGACTCGGGCGGTAAACTGCTCGGTCACATAGACCCGGTCCTCGTTGTCGATGGCGATGCCGGCGGGGAGAAAGAACTGACCGGGGTCCGAGCCCTGCCCCCCGAAGAAAAGGAGGAGTTCTCCCTTTTTATTGAATACCTGGACGTTCTGGTACGCTGCGTCCACGACGTAGATGTTGCCATCGGAGTCCAGGGCGATCCCTTTGGGTCTGGCGAACTGGCCGACGGCATCGCCGAGCTCGCCGAACTTGCTCAGGAACTTGCCTTCCGGGTCGAATATCTGCACCCTGAAGTTCTGGGTGTCGACGACATAGACGTCTCCGGCCTTGTCGACCGCAACGTGCGTCGGCGTATTGAACTCGCCGTCGGCCTCACCCCGCTTGCCGAACGTAAAGAGCGGGTTGCCGTCGAGGCTGAAGACCTTCACCCGGCACTTTTTTGAGTCGACTGCATAGAGCCTCTGCCTTTCGTCGTCGACTGCGAGGCCCATGGGGTTTTCAAAATCGTCCTTCTGTCCGATCGTCCTCAGGAACGTGAAATTACTGTCGTACATCATGATTAACTTCTTGTGGTTGTCGGCGACGTAGATCCTGCCGGTCCGGTCGGATACCGCCAATCCCGAGGACGAATCGAGGGCGCCCATGCCCCCGGCCCCGAGAAACCCCATCTTGTGGCCCTTCTTGTCGAATACAGCCACAAAGCCAGCGTCCGTGACAAAGACCCTGCCGTCTTTGTCCACGGCAACGCCATAGGGTTTCGTCAGCTTATATTCCGTGGTCTCTCCGAAGATCGTCTCTCCGATGGAACTCGCCTTTTCAACGTCTCTGTCGCTCTGAATGATCTCGACGTATTTGATCTTCGGAGGGTCGGGCGGAGACGGCCACGTCAGGTCCCAGACCTTCTCGGGCGGGGCTGCGCACCCCGCAAATAATGCGATGACTGCCACCAACATTATGTAGCGGACAGCCCGAAGGCCACCGGCATTGCCGACCACGCGTTTCATATCGATCATCTCCTTTTGCTGGGTAATCTTCGTCATAATTGCCGCACGTCCGTCACATCTTGTGGCAGGCGCTGCAGATGTCCATCGGCGTCCTCGCATCATACCTGAACAGACCGGATGAGTCTGAGCTGTGGGGGTTGTGGCAGCTGCCGCAGTAAAACCGCTTGCCCGGACGGGCGGGGTCTTCGAGGTACTTCTTATTCTTCTTCGCTATGCCGAGGGGGTGGCCGTAGGACTGGAATCCCGCGACCGCATGGGGGACCTTCCTGACGTTGGCGTGGCAGTCGAGACAGACGAAAGGCGGGTCCTTCCGCAAGAGCGCCATCTGCTCCGATGCATGCGGGGCATGACAGTCCAGGCATAGGCCGGCCGCAACCGGCGGGTGCACGTTTTTTTTCGTGAAGGCCGACTTGTCGTGGCAGGTGTAGCACAGACCGGGGGGAACGCTCACCAGCAGCTTTTCATTGTCGGACTGATGGGGGGAATGGCAGGACGTGCAGAGCCCGATGCCGACGGGGGCGTGGACCGTCTTGCCGGTGAATTTCTTTTTGTCGTGGCAGGTGTAGCAGAGGTCGGGCAGCTCGGCCTTCAGCAGCTTGGCGTTTTTGGAAGAATGCGGATTATGGCAGCTTGTGCAGCCCATGCCGACGGCGGCGTGAACGACCTTCTTCTTCAGTCTCATCTTATCGTGGCACCCGAAACAGAGCTCGGGCTGCTCAGCCGAAAGCCCCATGGGGACCTTGTTTGTCATCTTGTGCGGCACCTCGGCCGCGTCAACGGCCGTATGGCAGGAAGTACAGCCCATCTGGAGCGCGGGGTGGACCACCTTTTCTTTGGTCAGGGCCTCGTGGCAGACCACGCAGTCAGGCCCGGCGGCATGCGCTGCGGAGACGCACAGGAAAAAAGAAAAAAACAAAATACAGAGTACCGAAGGTCTCATTTCAGGGTCGCTCCTTAAAAAAACTTTTGTTACATCCGGGCCCTTTCCCGCGCATCTGCATCAAAACACCTCGCTTACGCACCACTTAACATATCAAATCCCCGAAACCACTGTCAATCGGGCCTGTCCGCACCACGCCTCACTGTGATGCGCCCAGTTCGGCGGCCGCCAGCCGTGAGTAATAGCCCCGCGGCTCTATCCGCAGATAATCCATCCAGTATTGCCTCGCCGCCGCCGGCTCGCCCCTCTTTTTGCAGATGAGCGCGAGGCCGTAGTAGGCATTGGCATAACGTGGGTCGACCTCGACCGCCTTCTGCTGATACCGGAGCGCCAGCCCGTAATCCCCCATATCGTAATAGAGATATCCGAGATTGGAGTACGCGGCAGCAATATCGGGGTTAAGCTCGATCGACTTCTCGAATTCCCGGGTCGCCTCATCGATCTTCCCGCTCTGGTACGCCCGCACGCCTTCCCTGAAGTGGCCCTCCCCCTCTATTATGCGTCTCGCCTTTCCGTACCTGCCAGTTGCACCCTCCGCCTCTTCCTGCATCCCCGCCTCTTTGTACGCCTCGATCAGCACCGGATAGAGGTCGAGCCATTTGGGATTCATAGTCAGCGCCCTCTCCAGAAACTTTACCGCCTTTCCGGGCTCATTCTTGTCAAAATATGCATAGCCCATTACTGAGAGGGCTCCGCCGTCTTCGGCATTCTCCAGCGCTCTTTGACAGTATCTGATGGATTCATCATAGGAACCGGTCATAAGGTACGCATACGCCAGGCCGTCGAAGACCTCCGAAGCTGCGACCGGCGACCCCAAAGCCTTCTTATACATGGCGATAGACTCATCGTACCGCTGCTCCGAGCTAAGGAGGCCGCCCATCAGCAAGTAGGCCCTTGCCGAACCGGTCTCTTTTATGTTTCGCTCCACTTCTTTCGCAACGTTCTCTGCGTAATCAGGCTCGCCGAGCCGAAGCGACAGTCCGTAGACGCCGTTTGCCGGCTTGACGAAACGGTACTCGTCCTTCTGTATGACGGCATCGTACCTGCCGCCTTTTTTGAGATAAACAAGCGAGTTATCGTCCCAGTAGACGAGCGCCCATTCGGGATTTGACAATGCCAGGTCTGACCCCGGCCTCAGCGCGATGAGATCCTTGATATCGGAAGAAAGCGGAGGATAACTCACGAGGCAGCTGTCGAATCCGTATTTCATCTCCAGTTGGCTGAACACACTGTTTTGGGACAGGGCCAGCTGCATTTTTTCGAGAAGGTCCGGCGTAAGCTGGCCGCGCGGGTCTACGAACACCGTCCTTTTCGGATAGTCCCTCCAAAGGATATAGCCCCCCCACTGAAACAGATTGAAGACCCTGCCGTCAATGCCCCGGCGGTCCATATACCGCAGCGCCCCCTCGGGTAAATAAATGTAGTTTATTCCGAACCCGAAGTCTTTGGACCGATGCCCGAAAGGCTTGACCTGCGCCATGGCAAGCCCCGTATAAGCCACGATCGACACAGCCGCCGCAGCCCACGCCCCCCTGGCGGCGAGGTACCGTCCCCAGGACCTTGCGCCGGCAAAGGCCGAGAGGTTTCTCGCCAGGACCGGGCCGGCGACGATCCCGAAGAGGAAGATGAACCTGATCGCCGTAAACTGCAGCACCGCAAAGGGCACAACGAGCAGCGCGTCCGCAAACGACAGGCGTTTCCTGTTCAGGAGAAACGACAGGGCAACAAGGGGCGTTGTCACGAAAGGCCACTTTGCCGTTTCCCAGGTCGGCGCCTGGAGTTCCATTATTTCCTGGTTCCACCAGCCCGAACGCAGCACGCCGGCCCCGGCGGTGTACTGGGACAAGGCACCCCCGAGAGGATGAGAGAACATCTCGGGAGTGACGAGGGTGGCTGCGGCGGAGAGCCCGAAGACGACGGCGATGGTAACAAGCTGACGGGCGGTCGGCCCATCTTCGGAAATGCCGAGCCTCCTGCCGAAGAGTCTCTGTGCGGTCCCTCCCGCGAGGTACGCAAGAAAAGGCACGACCATCACCACGACGCTGCTATGCAGATTCACCCAGAGGATGTGCATGAGCGGAAGAAGATAGAGATATTTCCTGTTGTCGCGGACATAGGCGTTGAGGCTGAATATGCTGAATGCCAGAAATAGCATCAAAAACGTGTCCGGCCTCTCCACAAACCGGTCTCTCGTCATGGCGACCACCGCGGTCAGCACGAGGACCGAGATAACGTAGTGCCGGTACGGCCTGAGAGAATCGAGGAGGAGCACGCAAAACGCAGCGGTAATCGTCGCGGCCTTAATGAGAATCACCCCGTAGAGGGAAAAGGCGCGCTCCGCCAGATAATAGATCAGCCCGAAGAGCCAAGTGCTGTACCCGAAGGGCTTGCCGAACTCGGGATATAAGTAGGGCTCGCTGAAGTGTATCGCCTTATGCTCCCATATCGCCTTGCCGAGGCTGAGGTGCATCCACGTGTCGGTATCGTCGATCTTGTTCAGCGCAAGCAGGAAAACGGAAAGGAGAAAGAGGGCCGCCAGTATCCGGTCGAGATGCCTGTTTTTGTCCATCGCCTTATTATATTTTGCCGGGGCCGGAGATTTCAAATAAACGATTGTCCCTGCCAGCCATACCCATTTACGACCATTCCGGCCCGCCCCGGCCCAAGGCTGCATAAGCTGACAGAAGTCTTTCCTCCATGGTCTCAGCTCTCCATTTCAGCTCGAATTCGGCTTTCCCTTTCTTGCCCATTTCCCGCACGATATCCTGATTATTCCTGATATAGAGGATCGCCGTCTTCAGGTCTTCCCGAGAACCGTAGGGCACAGCTAAGCCGTTTCCGACTGCGGCGACCCTTCTGGCAGCCAGGGTACCTTCACCCACAATGATCGGCTTGCCCAGCGCCATGCTCTCAAAAAGCTTGTTGGGACTCACCCACCTATATGATTCGCTGTTACTGTCCATTACACAGACGAACAGATCGAAAGCGCTTTCCATTTCAATCACTTTTTCGTAGGGGACCCAGGGCACATACGTCACATTATCGTATCGGCCGGTATATTCCCGAATTAATTCCTGCAATGGGCCGAAGCCGCCGATGACAAGCTTTACCCCTTCCTTATTCAGCTCTCCGACCGCATCGATAATTGTGGTCAGGTTTCTTCCTTCCCCGAGCGAACCGATGTAGCCAACTACGAAACTCTTCTCTTTTCTTCCCGGAAAGCGCGACAAGTCCATCTGCGGCGAATTGGCAATCTCCACAACACGTTTCGGCCTGGCGCCTTCATGCTGCGGAATCCTGAGAAGGTCGGTTATAACGAAAAAATCCGCGTGCGTTATGACAAGATTTTCGAGCCATTTTGCCACGCGAGCAAGAAACCTCGGCCAGTTCTTCGGCAGTGAAGCATAGTATGGGTCCAAACACTGATAGACAAATTGCTTGCCTCTCAATTTTGCGACACAGAGCCCGGTAAAACCGGTGTCCAGGTCTATCGCGTGAATGCAGTCAACCCCGGCAAACAGCAGCTTGGCAAAAAGCCATATCTCAAACAGGAACAACTTCAGAAAAGTGCTCAGATCAAAGAACCCTGCACGAATCCCGCATTTTATATAGCACACATTCCCATTTGTCACGGCCGCCTGATAATCGCGCTGCCTGTCCCAAATATAACACTCGACAAAATATTTTCTGGAAAGCGTGTCGATGACCCTTCCCAGGGCGGCATCTTTCGGGTTTGATCTGAGTAGTGCTATTTTCTTCAAGACCATCAGAGTATCGGTTCACTCTCACTTGCGATGAACCTCCGTAAATACCATGATCTCGCCTTATTCAATATTTTATTCCCGAACAGGATATTTATTATTTTTTCTAATGCAATTAATGTCATACTCTTGAAATAGAGGATGGAATAGAGCCAATATTTCATGCTGAACAATCCGGAATATTTCTTAATTATTTTTCTATTTTCTCTCAGTGTCGACGGGAAATTAACCGCACTAAAACCACACACCCTGTAATTAACTAGAAATTTCTCAACAGACACAAACGGGATTTCTTTCTTAAGCGCTTTCACCATAAAATCAAAATCTGCGGCAATTCTGTAGTTCAAATCATACTTGCCCGCCGTCTTATAAACATCTTTATGTACAAACATTGCCGGATGGCAGATGCCCATCCCAAGCCAATACCTGGTATGTGAATATGCTTTATAACGCACATTTAAGTCAACGTGAAGCATATAGGTATTCCCATATAATATCTGCGGGAAAGTGCCTGATAGGTACTTGTCGGCCACCGCCTGCAGAGCATCCGGTTCATAATAGTCGTCCGAATTTATCAGGCCGATTAAATCGCCCCCCGCCAGTTCTATTCCCTTATTCATCGCGTCATAAATGCCATTGTCCGGTTCGCTGATCCAGTAGTCGATCCGGTCTTCATAGCGACTGACTATATCCAGCGTTTTGTCGGTGGAGCCGCCGTCTATGACTAAGTATTCAATATTCCTGTAAGTTTGGCCGAGGACACTCCTGATGGTTTGCTCCAGATGCCTATCGCCGTTGTAGACAACGGTGATAACGCTAACCAGTGGCATTTCGGGGGTTGCCCCCTTCAACTCCCCGCTGGTCCGCAGTCCCCCTTCAGTTTTATCTGCCTTCTTCATCGTCATACCGTCGTTGACATCGTGGTCATCTCTTTTTCCCAACCGTTTCGAGCACGATCCGTTGCAATCCCTCGGCAAACAAACGCGTCCTCTCGCTGAGGTTGGCGGCGGCGTTTTTTTCGAGCTCGATGTCCATGCCGCTGCTTCCGCCGTTCCACCTTTCCCAGAGTATCCCGGCCAGCTCTTCCGGGTCCCCGGGGTCGAAATAGAGCCCCCCCGGCGGGGCCTGCTCCCTATGAACATCGATCCCCGACAGGACCACGCTTTTCCCTATGCTCTTGGCTTCCTCCACTGTGGAGCTCCACCCCTCGAACAGTGACGGGTTTATGACCGACAGGCAGTTTCTCATCAGGTAGAGGACATCGCCGTAATCGACCATGCCCAGGAGCCTTATATTGTTTTGCAGCCCATGCGACCGCATAAAATTCACCAGTTCATCAACGCATTCTTTCCCCCTGGTGTCTTTCATATAGCCGGTGCAGAGCAGCAGGACGTCTCTGCCCTTTTCTTTTAGTATCCTGACCGCTTCGAAGACCACATGGTGGTTCTTGTGCCTCCAGAACTGATTGGGGAGGTAAAAAAAACGTCCGCTGAAGCCATATTTCTTTTCGATCTCTCCCTTGACTCCAGCAATATAAGCTGCGGAATCCGGCTGCGAGACAAATTGAAGCACCCGTGCCTTTGAGATGCGCTCAGGGGCGAATCTCTTGTAGTCCCCAAGGGCGTTGTAGCTGCTCAGGATAATTGTGTCGCTTTTTTCTATCATATTCCTGTGCAGTCTGTCCCTCTTTCTGACTTCCTTTATCGAAAACATGCTGGGCAGGTGAAGATGCTGAAAGTCCGGTATCCAGTTTATGGTCTTGTAAGGCAGCCCCCGTCCCCAGATAAAAGAATGCGAGACCACTGCTATGCCGTTTTTCTCCATCAACCTGTTAAATGGCCAGCTGTTGCCTTTGGCAACGTGCGACACGCCGTGCACCAGCCAGGGCAGGGTCTTTCTGTCATATATAGCGGTCCTGAGGACCTCGGCATGCCGGCCCAGCATATCCAGTATCCCATCGTCCCTTTTCCCGCCTACCACAAGGACAGGCTCTATCTCCCTGTGTTTGAGGGTCGAAATTGCGTAGAGAAGGTTCTTCAGGTACGTCACGCCTCCCATCCAGTCTTTTGATCCGACTATAGTAAAGCCCACTCTAATCATGCCGCGCCGGCCTCTTTGAACCAATTGACGTAATCGCTTACCCCGTCTTTCAGCGACACCAAAGGCCGCCACCCGCACCAGGCTGAACCGGAGAGATCGGCCAGGTAAAACCTGGGGTCGCCGTTCGGTATTTTGCCGTTGAACCTGACAGTCTGTCCCGGTCCGAATTCCGAGGCAAGGAGTTCAAGGACCTCCCGGTTCGTAACCCTGAGCCCGCTGCCGCCGTTGATGATGCTGAAACTTCCGCCGTATTCCGTCATTGCGGCTATGAGCCTCGCCGCATCGTTTATGTGCAGCCAGTCGCGGGTCTCTTCTCCGTCGCCGAAAAAGACCGACTCCCCGTTGCCCGACGAAAACTTCTTGCAGGCATCCCAAAGGAGCTGTTTTCTGAGCCCCCTTCCATAAAGCGAGAAAAAACGGATGATCAGAGTCCGCAGGCCGAAGTTCTTCGAAAAAGATTTACACATTTCCTCGACCATATGCTTATGACAGCCGTATGGCGATATAGGGTCCGTCGGCGCGTCTTCCATTATGGGTGAATCGGCCCTGGCCCCGTAAACCGCCGCGCTCGAGGGATAGATAAGTGTTGCGGCCCCCTGCCTCAGCCTCATATATTCCAGTACCGCTGCAGTTGTGCCGACCGTCCTGGAGAAGTCTTCAAGCGGATGCGCCAACGAATATCTCACCGAGCCGCTTCCCGCGCAGTGCACGATAACGTCGAATTTCTCTTTGCCGAAACCTTCAAGCGCAGGCAGAGTGATGTCCGTCTCTATATATCTGTCGATCCCCCACAAGGCATGTTCTCCCGCGCCCCACGATCCGTGGCCCATACCGGTCACGCGGCATCCCTCTTTTTTGAACTCGAGGGCCGCGTGCCTACCAAGAAAACCATGGGCGCCGGTAATAAGGACTGATTTACTCACTCTCAAGATTTCTTATAACCCTCGCTGGATTGCCAGCAACAACGGTCCACGGATCCACATCTCTTGTAACAACCGATCTGGCGCCCACAACCGCCCCCTCCCCGATAGTCACACCTTTTAATATCACTGCATCGAAACCTACCCATGCCTTGTCGTTTATTACGATGGGTTTTGTGTCTACAGCAGACCAGTCCTTATTCAACACGTAATTATTTGAACTTTTATAGTCGGCTATTTGCTGGAAAATGTCTTTTCTTCTATTCGCCCACAACAATGAATGGGAATCGTGGTCATAGACGCAGCACCCCCACCCTACCCAGACGTCGTTGCCTATGGTAATGCCTGTCCTCGCAATAAGCTTTGTAGCGGCTCCGATATATGTTCTGTCACCAACTTTTATTTCGCCACCCGTGGACTCAAAGATGAAATTACAGCCTACCATCGAATCTTTCCCGATCACAACGCAAGGACTCGGAACATGTCCCGGCACGTCAAAACGGAAGTTTGCAGTCTCCAGTAATATCGCCCCCGGATCTATGTTGAATTTGGACGGCATCCTTCGTATTGAAGCATAGGGCGAAGGGAAAACAAGCTTTTTCATCAGCGAATAAAATATATCTTTATATCTCATCAAGAAATCCTCATAATCTTCAGTGCACTCATATCTAGTTCTCTGACTAGGACTGTATATTTCATGATAAATTAGAGGTCAATCCCACCGGAATCAATTTCAGAATGAGGCTCGCAGACCTTCGCCAACACCCTATAATCATAAACCTCTTCCCCCGTCTGTATTCATTAAAAATAGAACCTTCTTTGCCTGGGTTGCCGATCTATAAAGAAAGATACCAGAAGCTCAGCAGAAGATACAAGACAAGATAATGGCGAGACGGTAAATGAATAGTATAGATTCTTTAAAGCAGTCGCTTTTTCACCGCTCTTAAAATAAATGACGAATAAATCGCGGTAATAAACAGCTATTTTTTTCTTAATAATAAAATTATATCTGTAATTAAAATAATGGTTAATGGTCATATATGCTTCCATTACATCCCTTATGTTTTGCGCTTGATTGCGCATAGACCAAGTACTTTCTGAATGATGCCTATGCCTTCCCATAACGTCATTGATATATCCGATATAGCCGAACTGTGCGTTCAAGAGATGAAGAGTCCAGTCTCCGATTCCTAACGTGCAGTACCAGTGAGGAAAGTCCTGGAACAATCTGTTGCGAAACATCACCGAACACGAGGGGATAAAATTGCACTTGGATAACAAGTCTTCTAATTTCGAAATCTCTTTTTGGTCCTGAGAGCAATACAGCCAGAATGGCTGACCGCCTCCGTCATGAAACTCTTCGCAGTTATGAAAAGAAATCGCGCACTCGGGATGTGCATCCAAAAAATCGACCTGTTTCTGCAGCTTTAAAGTGTCTGTCCAATAATCATCACCTTCCAGATAGGCCATGTAATCACCACTGCAAGCCTTAAAGCTCTGCATAAAATTTGCGCAAGCGCCCAAGTTACTATCATGAAGCAGCAGCTTGAATTTGTAAGGATATTTTTGTTGATACTCCAGAAGAATATTCCGGGTGTTGTCAGTTGAACAATCCTCTCCTACAATTATTTCATAATCGAAATCCACCTCTTGCATCAATACGCTGTCCAGCGCCTGGGCAATATATTTTTCATGGTTATAGGTAACCATAAATACGCTTAACTTCATTTATTATCACTGCCCTTTTCGCAAATCAGAAATATGCTGGAACACAGATCCGGATATTGCTGCCCCAGCTTATAGCACCCCTCCAGATATTCTTTAGAAATTATATCCGTCTGCAGCAGGCGGTCCCATTGGAAGTTTGCTAATGCCTTAAAAAAGATTCCTGATCTATGAATGACCTTCAGTCCCGCCGCCACAGCATCCCGCTCCAAGGTGTCCAAGGTATAAGTAATTCTGTGCCCATGTTCAGCTTCTGCCGGGGTAACTGCGGAATTATGGCTTATCAGGCCCATTTTAACCGCAATTTGTCTTGAAGGCGCATTTGCATTTGGACAAACCAAAAAGAAACGGCCGCCCCTATCAAGCCATTCCTTGTTGACGCGTTTCAGCACCAACACCGGATCGTCCAGATGTTCCAATACGTGAGTCATCACGATGTTGTCAAATTGCTCGGGCAACATCACCTGCTCAAAAAGCGCGTTGACGAACTTTACTTTACGGCCGACCTTCTTTCTAGCTTCCCTGGTAGCTGCCTTTGAGGCTTCAACACACGTTATATCACTAAAATAGGGGAGGAATTTTTTCGTAAAGTCGCCTTTGAAGCTCCCAAGTTCCAGCAAACTCCCTTTAAGAAAAAATGGCTCAAATGATTTGATCATAAAAGGATGCATCACGTCAAAATCAAAGTTATAGGCATAATTGTGGGTGCTCGTATCTTTTATTTCGGCATCGTAATTCCGTCTACTATTCATGTTCCGCCTCGGAGCCTGTCAACGATAAATGCATACAAACAAATGACGTATCCGACTTGCCAGCAACGAAACCGCTTTTTTCATACAACTTGATTGCGGGCTTGTTGTTAACTGCCACCTCCAGACTGATCTGCCGCATGTCCGCGGCTTTTGCGTACTCAACGCATTGGTTCATCAACCGGTTAGAAATGCCTTTACCGACATAGTCTTGCAGTATGCTAACACTAGTGATGTAGGCAATGCGCGAGTCACGATCATTGCAATATGCTGCTATCAGCCCGAGCAGCTTGTCGCCCGACCACGCTTCAAACCTAGTGGCTTTGTTCGCTATCTTCCTTGCATAATTGTCTATTTCAACTCTACCACTCAAAGGCGGCACAAAATGGGCATCGCAACGCAACAGGTGCTCGGCAATCTCGGCTGAAGATGCCGTGTTTAATCGGTATTGGATCACTATGCTCATCGCTCTAACACCGCCAGACCGAAACCGGAGCGTCCGAACTCATTGCCATTATAAAGCAAGAACACCTCGCCTTCGTATTGGAACACATGCGGATAACACACCATGTCAGAGTCCCAGTCATCCTGTGTGACGTCGAGCAGCGGATTCTCGTCGTCCCGCGCCCAATTCAGCAGATCGTCTGACCACGCATGGCCGATGCGATAGGAGCGGCTGCTGTTTTCCCGAAAGTCGAAGGACTGTCGATAGCAGAAGAACATGTGATGCCGGCCATCAACTTCGATCACCGTCGGCAGTGCCTGACTCTCTTCAGGCCCCAATCTGTCCGAAATAATCTGTCTTGCTTCTTCCTTGATCCAGTTTATGCCGTTACTTGATGTCGCATGACCGATCTTGTATATGCGATCGGGCGCAATTCCCGGCACAAAGCGCTTCCAGCCTTTGCCGAAGATGTACCACATATGGAATAAGTCGCCGATTACTCTCACAAAAGGGTCTCCGATCAGGCAGGGTTCGTGCAGCGATGCTGCCAGTACAGGACCGTCGCCGATTCGCCGGAAGGTGAGACCGTCGTCACAGCTGATGGCCAGCCCAATGGCCGTATCCACAGAAATCGATGTCCGGCGACTCCATCCACAGGTATACCCATACACGGCATTGCCGTAGCGCATAACGTTCATTGGAAAGATGCCATGCTCATCGAAACAGCCGAGTCTGCCAAGCGGGATAACCGTCTTACTGGACACGCGAATAATATCATGCAGGTTCTTTTGCATTTCGACGAAGGCAATGTGGCTGAGATATTTGCCATTCTTCTTGTCCACTGCACGCGAAGAGAAGTAGATTCGCACAAAGTCATCAAACACCAGAGTTTGAGGAGATTGGGCAAATTGAACACAGTTGTTCGGGAGCTTGTGCTTCGTCGGGTCGAATATCTTGCCTAGCTTCTTCCACTTCATCGCGCTTAGCCCTTATTCAAGTATTCCATCCAACACAGCAAGACCGAAGCCCTGCCTGCCGACCTGGTTGCCAAGATAAAACAGATAGGTTTTGCCATCCAGTTCAAAAACGTGCGGATAGCTTATCATTTCAGAATCCCATCCGTATTCTGAAACATCTATCCCAGCCTTAGCGTCGTTACGCACCCAGTCAATCAGGTTGGTGCTGGAAGCGTAGCCAATACGATAGCCGTTTTCCCTTCCGCGATAGTAGCTGCTGTACCGGTAGCAAAAGAACATGTGATATTTGCCACCAGCATAAAATACATCTGGGCTGGCTTGCGCCTCATCTTCTTCGACTCTGCTTGCAATCAGATCCCGGTTTATCTTCGTCCAACAGATGCCGTCCGAAGAAAAAGCCATGCGGATCTTATAGACCGGCTCCGCCCTGCTATCCACCATCTTCCACTTGCGTCCCGCGATGTACCACAGATACCATGTGTCATTGAAACGCCGGATCTTCGGACCGCTCAGCACGAAGGGCTCATCCGGTGAATACGACAGCACCGGTCCATTGCCCTGTTTAGTAAAGGTTTCGCCCCCGTCTCGGCTGGTCGCCACACCGATGGCAACGTTGAAAGGCACAGATTCACAGCGCGTCCAGCCACCATAATAGGCACGCACTTCGTCGTGGTAGCGAATGACGGAGACGGGATAAGTGCCGAACTCGTCAAACTCACCCAGCCCGCCTAAACAAAGTATGGGCAGTGCACCGACGCGCCGCACCTTAAATAGGTCGGTGCGATCCAGATCTACATAGCTTGAGTAGCTCACGTATTGACCGTTCTCATCCGCAGGAGGCCGGCAGGAGAAATAAACTCGCACAAAATCGTCAAACAACAGAGTCGCCGGTGCTTGTGCGAATTCCTTAAACCAACTTCGCCCTTTGACTTCCTGAGGCGTAAATACCTTTCCTAGTTTCTTCCACATGAACATGGTTCAGATCAATTCATAGTTAGTCGATATGCAGGTTCGGATTGCGTCGAGTGGGTTGAACATCATCACGTCGACGATTGACAACCACGGTATGAACTCATTGCCGAACTGTTCATATACGAATGGTTTCGATTTGATAAATTTCAAGTCGATGCCCTTTGCCCGAAAAGTTTCTCTTGAATACAACTCCATGCCGCCTATAGCGTTCATATACGTAGTCGCACCGACCGATTCACACAAGGCTAGTACCTTGTCCTGACTCTTTAAGGAGTGGTCGATCGGAACGTTTGATGAAACCACTACTCTAGTTTCTATCTTCAAGTATTTACAAGTTCTGACAAGCGAGTTATATATAAACCTAAACAAATTCGACTCTTCATATTGCACGATTTGTTCGACCAAGGAAAACGTCTGTACGAAATAGGGCGCTCGTCGGTAAGCTTCTCTTATCTGATTCAACAGCCTGTCTCTCTTAAATTCAGTGGAGATTTCTCTGTCCTTGATATCTAAGAAATCCGAGTCATTTTTTAGCGGAATTGAAAATGTAACATCTGTGCCATTTTGGAGAAAGCGATTCCTGTTGATCCAGCCTTTCTTTGTATACTGAATATTATCGTAAATAATAAATTGATCCACCGCGTGAATTAATTGAAAATAACCGATATAGGGAAAGAAATATGGCTGCATTATCCCGATTTTCACGATCAGTTACCTTTAATGATTGAAACTATCCTCTCAACCGATTCATTTTCCAAATTGGGGTAAATCGGTAAACAAAGCACCTTATCAGCCACGCCTCTGGCCACCGGCAGATTCTCCCGCGCGGCAGAAGGCAAGCCCCGATACATCGGAAACTCACTGATCAATGGGTAGAAATAGCGACGCGCATAAATCCCATGCTGACGAAGTTTATTATTAAGTTCATCTCTTGATCGCGGATATTCTTTTTGAATTAATATGGGGAAATATGAATAATTGTGGGTTGTGTCGGCAGGCAATGAAGGACAGGCAATGCCAAGAACCGATGATAGTTGCTCGCGATATTGCGCATCTATCTCACGTCGCCGCTCGATTGCTTTGTCTACATGCTTGAGTTGTAACAGTCCAAAAGCTGCCTGAAGCTCATTCATTTTGGCGTTTATGCCTGTCGAAACAACAGAAACTTCCCCCGCGTAACCGAAATTCTTCAGGTCATCGATTCGCTTTTTTATCTTTGCATCAGGGCATATGATAGCGCCACCCTCAAACGTAGTGAACACTTTTGTTGCATGGAAACTTAATATCGAAAGGTCTCCATACCTCAAAAGATTCTCGCCCTTATAATTGACACCAAAGGTGTGTGCTGCATCGTAAATGACCTTCAGGCCGTACGTATCGGCGATCTTCTGTATCTTGTACACATCACACGGGTTTCCATACACATGCACAGGCAGAATCGCGGTAGTGTGCGGTGTGATTGCCGCTTCGATTTTTTCCGGATCAAGATTGAATGTTTTGGGATCAATATCCACAAAAACAGGTTTTATGCCGTTCCAGAGCAAGGAATGAGCAGAGGCAACAAAAGAAAAAGGGGTGGTAATGACTTCGCCGGTAATCCGTAACGACTGAAGTGCCGTAACAAGGGCAAGAGTACCGTTGGCAAATAAGGCAATATGCTCAACACCAAGGTAGTCAGTAAGCTCTTTTTCAAGTTCCTGGTGAAATGGGCCGCCGTTAGTGAGCCATTTATTCTCCCATATTTGCTCAAGGTAGGGCAGAAATTCTGCCAAAGGCGGCATATATGGTTGAGTAACGTAGATGTTTTTCATTCTAATTCACCAGAACAACCTTGATTATTCATAAACTCCCTTTTCAATCATTCCGTTAAGGCTCAAGCTTACTGTCAAAAGAAAGATCCCACTCAAGCTTTGGTCTAATTACCCCCTCTTTTTGACCCGCCCACCCCAGTTGTCCTGTCCCAGGACTGATTATATCAAACGTAAGTACATTTCTATGCTCATAAATAACATGGCCTCTGTCTTTGACTAATAGTAGTCTGCTGACAGTGTAAGACCCATCATTCAACAAATTGCCCGGGACCCTGCACTTTGCCTTGAGAAGTCCCGGCCCGAATTTATCATTTTTGCTGAATCCGGTAGATGCCACATAAACTAAAATTCCGCGTTCGTCAATCAGATGATAAGTAACGTCCAGATTGTTTTCACCCGACAGCAAGTTAATAAACTGGAATTCAAACTCAAACGGCATATCCGACTGCAATGTTCCGGAAACTACGGTCAATGGTCTCACAAGTGCTTTTATAAACTTTGCCTTGTCATTACCCGGGGCCGTAGCCGGATCCTTCCATTCCTGACAGCTGGTGTATATGGAAGATTGACTGAGATACTGATGAACTATTTCCCTTGTTTCCCCATACTCGGCCAATTGTCCGTTTTTCAATAATATGGCTTTTGAGCAAAGGTTAAGCAGCGACTCCATATTATGACTCACGAACAAAACGGTTCTTCCGCCCTTAGCAACTTCTCCCATCTTTCCCAGACACTTCTTCTGGAACTGGGCATCTCCTACTGCAAGCACTTCATCGACCACCAGTATCTCAGGCTCAAGGTGCGCTGCAACAGCAAAGGCGAGTCTTACATACATTCCGCTCGAGTACCTCTTCACAGGGGTATCGAGAAATTTTTCTATCTCTGCAAAGGAAACGATCTCGTCGAACTTTTTCCGTACTTCTTCTTTCCTCATGCCAAGGATGACGCCGTTGAGAAATATGTTTTCTCTTCCTGTCAGCTCGGGATGAAAGCCCGTACCGACCTCAAGCAGGCTGCCGACCCTGCCCTTTAACCTGGCCTCTCCTTCTGTCGGCTCCGTTATCCGGCTCAGTATCTTCAGAAGAGTGCTTTTGCCTGCGCCGTTCCTGCCGATAATACCTACGACCTCGCCCACATTTACCTCGAATGATACATCCTTCAGTGCCCATATGGTATCGTCCGCCGTCTTTGACCTCCCGGTGAACAAATGAACGGGGGCCTTCGCAGCCTTGACCAATGCCTCACGGAACGTCTTGTACGGAGCAATGGCCTTGCCGATGCGGTATTGTTTCGAGAGTCCTTCCACTTTAATTACCGCTGCCATTTATATAACATCCGCAAAAGACTTTTCGACACTTCTGAAATAAAAAAGTCCGGAGAAGAATAGCAGAAACGCGACGGCTGAAGATATGCAAAGCTGTTCCCATCTGATCACGGTTCCGCCGAGCAGGGCAGCCCTGAAGGCCTCGATTATGCCGCCCATAGGGTTAAGAGCCAAAAATATGCGATATTGTTCCGGGACCATCGTAGCCGGATATATTACTGGCGTCGCGAACAACCATATCTGGATCAGGAACGGTATCACGTATTGGAAGTCTCTGTATTCTACATTCAGGGCCGAGAGCCAGAGACCGGAACCCACGGCAATTATGAAGATCAGGCCTACTAGAGCCGGCAGCAGGATGATGCCGGTAAGGCTGGGGGTAAAGTTGTAGTAGATCATCATGCCGCCCAGGATTACAGAGGCGATCAGGAAATCGAGAAGAACTGCAAGCGCCGAACTCGCAGGAATGATCAGCCTGGGGAAATAGACCTTTGAAATAAGATTCGAACTCGCAACAAGGCTGTTGCTGGCACTGCCCATCGTAGACGAAAAATAATTCCAGGGAAGGAGGCCGGCATATACGAATATCGGATACGGTATGCCGTCTGAAGGCACCTTGGCCAGTGTGCCGAAAAGTATCGAAAACACGACCATGGTAAATAACGGCTGAAGTATCGCCCAGGCGATTCCGAGGCCGGTCTGCTTGTATTTCACCTTGATGTCACGCCAGGCGAGAAAATATAGCAGGTCGCGATATGCCCATATCTCCCTGAAGTTGATAGGGATCCATCCCCGCTGTTTTCTTATGATTGTTTCATATTCCATAAATCCTTATCCGGTCATACCTATCGAATTTATAACTCAAAAATAGACCCTAATGCCTTTTTCATCGACCCCGTTACGCAAGAGTTCGTCGTACACTTTTTCCCTTTCGAGGTACCTTGTTACGATGACACAGTCATATTTCATCCCTTCGATTGCACTGAGCGGCTTCACCTTCTGCCCGAAAAACTTTTTTTCCGAAACCTCGGTATCCACCACTCCGACCAGCTTCATAGCGGTCTCCTGAAGAGTGATATAGGCGATCTCGGCCACCTCGCCCGTGCCGGCGAAGACGACCCGTTTGATGCCGCTTTCGTCCATCTCCCTGAAGAGCGTCTTGAGGTTGCTCCTTGCCCCGCGGTAGAGGTTTGTGAAGTTCTGAAGATGGTGGTAGGTGAGGCGGGTCTTTTCGGCAAAACCCTTCGGCGTGACAAAATAGGCAAAGCGTTTCGCCGGCACCGACTTCACCGTGATGTAGCCCTTCGATACGAGGTTTTTAACATAGGAGTTGACCAGCCCAAGGGCGATGTTCAGCCTTTTGCTCAGGTCGCGCTGCGAAAGCGGCTCCCCCTTTGATATCTCGTCGAGAAGAAGGAGAGACCGGTACGTGTCGTGATTCGGCTGCTCGCGGTCGTTCATGTCATGAACGTTCATGAATTGAACGATACCATGGGAAAAGGGATTCTGTCAATAGCCGACAGGCTACAACTGGAGCGAAGACAGGGAGGGCAGTTTATCAATGCGAGGCGTGAGGTGTGACAGGGAACCCGGGTCTCAGTCCTTCAAAATAAGTTCCGAGACCGAGATGCGATAGCGGGAAAGGAGCCGGGCGAATTCCCCGCCGGAAAGCCTCTTTTTGATCGCCCGCCTCTTGCCGATCATACGCGGCAGCCCTTTCAGTGCCATACAGTATGCCTTTAATCCGGTGAGGCCATAGTCCGCCGCGGAAAGGGACCGGCTGTAGCCGGCCGCGCTTCCCCTTCCTGTCGCCGCGCCGTACAGCTGGAGCGCGTACCTCACGAGGGAATAAAAGGGAGCCAGGAAGAGCCAGGAGAGGGGGAAGTTCTTCACCGCCACCCAGATCCTGTTCCTCTCGAGATGGAGGGCCTTGAAGGACGAATATCTTCCGGCAGTGACCGAATACTTGTGGTATACAACGGCGCCCGGAGCATAGACCGATCCCCACCCTGCACGCCTAGCCCGCAGGCCTATGTCCGTGTCCTCGGCGTATGCGAAGAAATCCTCATCGAAAAGCCCAATCTCATTCAGCATCGCCTTCCGGTAAAGGGCCGCGGCAGCGTGGGCGAAGAGCACCTCTTCTTCATTGTCGTATTGTCCCCGATCGATCTCACCCCGTCCCCTCTGCCTCCCGATGCCGTCGGGGTAGATCAGCATGCCGACAGAATCGATCTCACGGGTTTCCGAGTCGAGAAGTATCTTTGAGGAGACCATCCCCACACGACCGTCCTTTTCCGCGGCGCGCCGGAGCTCCTCCAACCAACCCGGCTCCGCTTCGGTATCATTGTTCAGCAGCGCGACAAATCTTGCCTTCGATTCGGTAATGCCGACGTTGCAGGCATGGGCAAAACCGGTGTTCTCCGGAAGCTTGACGAGCCTGACCCAGGGGAAGCCGCCTTCGATGAGCGCAACGGAGCCGTCGGTCGAGCCGTTGTCGACGACGATCGCTTCGAAAGAACGAATTGTCTGCCTGCCGAGGGATGAAAGGCATTGAGCAAGGAACTTTTCTCCGTTAAGGTTCGGAATCACCACGGATACGGCAGGCAATTCAACCATGGCAGCTTTTCCGCGCTTCCAGGCGCAACGGCTCAGTCAACCCGCTTCTTACCTTCCGGGGTAAACAGCTCTTCCCTCAGGTTCTGAAGCCTGTGATCGACCTCCTGAAAGCGGCGGGCTACAGTATGAAGTATCAAACCCACAAACCCTACAAGAAGTCCCGAAAGAATCAGGCCGACGGCAAGGACAGCGGAAGGCAAATGGTAGATAAGACCCGTCAGGAGAAATTCGTCGATAACTACCGTGCCGGGTATGAACCCTGCGGCCATGAGTAAGAGGCCTACAACGCCAAAGGCGGTCATCGGCTTGTAGTCTCTGAAGAGGGCGAAGATCGTCTCGACAATAAGGAAACCGTCCCTGAGAATCTTGATCTTCGACTCACTCCCCGGAGGTCGCGCAGAGAGGTCGATCGGCACTTCTTCCACTCTGAAGCCCCGGTCGAGGCTTTTAATGGTCAGTTCCGTCTCGATCTCGAACCCGGTACTCAACAGCGGCAGGCTCTTGACGATATTCCGGTTAAAGGCCCGATACCCCGACAGCAGGTCCGTCACCCTCACCTTGAAGATCGAGTTGAGCATAGAAAGAAATATCCGGTTCCCGAACCGGTTCATGGGCTTGAACTGGCTTTCGGACATCCGGTGAAGTCGTGAGCCGATCACCATATCTGCCTCGTCCTTGGTGATCGGAGCCAGAAGGTCATGGACCCTCTCGGCGGGATACGTGCCGTCGCCGTCCACCATCACGTAGATGTCCGCATCCACCGTCTTGAACATCGTCCGCATAACGTTACCCTTACCCTGTCGTTTCTCGCTCCGGACGATAGCGCCGGCCGACAGCGCCTCCGCGACGGTACCGTCCTCCGAATTGTTGTCGTACACGTAAATGTCCGCGTCAGGCAGCTGACGCCGAAAATCCCGCACAACGCCCGCAATCGTCTTTTCTTCATTAAAGCAGGGGATGAGAACGGCTATTCTTTCCATAGGGTAATCGTCATCTGCGTCCGCCCGAAATTTTTCCTACATTACCGGAAGGGCCGCCCATTGTCAAGTGAAGAGGCCCCTTACGGCGCGCCTTCCGGAAAGGCGATGTTCCTGATCCTGGGGATGATCTCCTGGTTCCCGACGACATTGCCCTGTATGTTTGCGGACAGTTTGGAGATATTGATCGTCCCATCGGAGTTCAGCATGTCCGAGGCGACGCCTGAACTGACGTCCGCGGGAGATATGGCGGTGATCTCCGGAACGAGGAACACCCTGTCATCGCTGAACGACTGCTCGATATCCTTGAAGAAGTCCTCAATGCAACGGCCGACGAACCCTCCGCCTATCAGCACCTCTTTAGCTTTGATCTCATAGAGGAATTTCAGCAGCTTCCTCTTGTCTCTTTCGGCGAGAGTTCCCCTGTTCGATTTTCTGGAATACAGGTAGAGCACCGATTCTGATTCATTCGTCGCCTCGTTGATGTAGAGCTTGTACTCGTCCCTGGATTGCCTGAACCGGTATGCCGGAAATTCCTCGTATTTCCTAGGAAGGATGAGAATCACCAGCTTTTTCTCCGTAGACATATATTCCAGAAAATCCCTCAGGCGCTTCTCCTGCGCCTTCATGAGCGTCATTTTGGGCGAGTAGGATGCCTCGGAAAGGAAGCTCTCCATCGCATCCTGGCCGGTAAATTCCGGGGCAGGCCCGGGGAAAGCGCCGTCGCTGTTGAAAAAGGTATAGTAAGCAGGATGCACTATGATATAGACCGCGCCGCCGTCAAGGTAACGGGCATATTTTTCGTAGTCTCCTTCGTCCAGGGAAGTCAGGCGTTTGATCATGAACTGCTCGTATGCCTTTGTTTTCCACTCGGGGTTGCTCTCCACCTTGAAGTTCCTCTCCTCGATGGCCTTGATCACTGTCTTGATATGCAGCTTCGCCTCTTCTTTGGCGGCCTCATCGGCCTTATATGGGGAGGAGATCTTCGTCGATATCCGGGAGGCGCATCCCGACGCAGAGAGGGAAATGACTATGAGAAGCAATCCCGCCGCTACCGCGGCACCCCGTAGGCGTTCCTCGGACGGCCGGATCATCTCGTGATCTTACCTGCGGGCGGCTTCACCGGCGGATTGTTTCTCAAATACGCCTCGAGCTGTTCGATCTCGCCCTCCACCGAATCCATGGAGGCCACGAAATCAAACACGGCCGGGCTGCCGTCCTTCAGGTAGAGTCTGAACTCGGCAATCGCCTCTTTTACCATGTCTTTTCTCAAATATGTCCTCGCCATATTGTAATGCGCCTTCGCAAAGGTCGGGTCGAGTTCCAGCGCTTTTTTATACGCAAGAAACGCCTCGTCTATCTTCTCCTGGTGGGTGTAGGCGTTTCCCAGGTTGTAATAATATCCGGCGTTGTCCGGAATAAGCTCGATCGCCCTCAGGTAATGCTCCACGGCGTACTGGTAAAAATGCCGCTCCTTGAAGCTGTAGCCGAGGTTGTTCTGTGCCTGGGCATAGAGCGGGGCGGCCTGGACCGCCCTGCCGTATGCCTTCGAGGCGTCCTCGAACCTCTCCTGTATCTCGCAGACCAGCCCCATATAAAACCACCCTCTCCCATAATCGGGGTCCGCCGCAACCGCCTTTTCGAAGTACGGCAACGCGGCGCTGCCGTTTCCGTAGAAATTCACGATGCCCATCGCCATATAGACCCTGGCAGCCTCCCTGCCCTGCGGCTTCATTGCGTCGAGGTCCCGCATCGCGCCAGCACGATCGCCTTTCCCCGCCTTTACAAGCGCGACAACGACGGCGGCATCGGCATTACCCCGCAGTTGCGGGCGCAACGCCGTCTCTTCGGCAGCGTCGAGGTCGCCGGAGTAATAATACGCCTCGGCAACCCTGCTCAGCGCCCCTGTAGAAGCATAATCCGCAGTGTGTGCGCGATATTCCGCAATCACTCTTTGCCAGTCTCCCAGATCATAATAATAAAAAAGCTCTTTTGGGGCCGTCTGCCCCGCATACGCTACTGCCGCGAGCACAAACCCTGCAAGAAGGGCAGCAAGTTTCATGCCCCTTACTCCTTCAAGTACTGAAAGATCTGGACCCGCTTGTTTATCTGGTCGACCACATAGATCCCGTCGTTTTCGTCGATACATATCGAAGAAGGCAGGACAAACTCCGCCGGCCCGGCCCCGGTGTTCCCGACCGCAAGAAGCGCCCCCCCCTCGGAGTCAAAGATCTGAAAGTTGCCGAAGGCGGAGTCGAGCACATAGATATGCCCGTCGGAATCGACCGCCACCCCCTTCGGCCGGGCAAACATGCCTGCGGACGTCCCGACCTTTCCCAGCGATTTTAGAAACTTCCCGTTTTCATCGAATATCTCCACCCGGAAATTCATCGAATCGACGACATATATCCTCCCCTGCCGGTCGACCGCTATCCCGTATGGGACATTGAACTCTCCCGGTTCCACGCCCCTCTTTCCGAATTGCGAAAGCAGCCGGCCGTCAAGCCCATATATGAACACCTTATTTTTTTTAGAGTCAGACACGATGACCTTCTTCCTCTGCTCGTCAACGGCAATCCCGGCGGGAATTCCGATCTCGCCCCTGCCGAATTCGAGGACCCTTTTCCCTTCCCTGTCGAAGACAGATATGGTCCTGCGGCCCGCATCGCCCACATATATCCTCTCGCGCGTCGCCGCAATCCCGATAGGCATCTTCAGGTCGCCCGCACCGATGATTTTGAACGAGGCGTTTTTCAGGTCGAACACCAGCACGGCGCCAACGTCCGTTACATAAACCGTCTGGTCACTGACGGCCACTCCGAAGGGCTTCACGAACCGCGTATCCGCCTCTTTGCCGAAGAGGATGGACTTCAGCTTGTTGGCCTTGATATTGACATCGGCGCTACCGAGAATGATGTTGACGAACCTGATGCGGGGCTTCTCGGGCGGCAGCGGCCAGACCATATCGGGCGGCTTTTCGACCACTGGCTGCGAAGCACAAGCGAATAAAAAAAGGACGGAAAGAATAACAAGGGCCGACAATTTGAATACGCGCACCGTTTATTTTAACAAAAAAAGTCTGTGTGCGCAAGACAAAGGCCGTGTTGCTGCCGGTCTTCGGGCCGACGAGAGATCAGGATGCGCGCTGCGGCCCCTTTGAAGAATTTGATCCGTTGCGTATATACTGATATCATGTTGGTGTCCGGTGATGGCGAATAGAGAACGAAGCGACTGCGAGAATATCCCCCTCACAGAGGACAGTGCCGAGAACATACGCAATGTTGTCGGCTGTTACAAAAACGTTCTGGTCTGCGGGGTGAAGGGAGTCGGCAAGATCACAAACACCGTCCAGGCGGTAAGGGACAGACGCAACGTTTATTATGTCGGCAACCCTGTCGATTACGAGGGCAAAAAGCGGCCCGGAAGCTATGATAAGTATATCACCTACATCCTTTCTTTGAAGAGCGATTTAAATATCGTCGAAGACATGGAAGCGCTCTTCTCTGTCTCGGAGGAAATCATCCTCATCATCGACGAAATCTACGGCAGAAGCGATGCTGAGCTGGCCCGGATCAGCAGGCTGCTCGACATGCCGAACATAAGGGTCATCCAGATCGTCGGCTGCATGAAATATATGGCCGGCCTGATTGAAAAGATAGACGCCATCGTGGAACTGCACCTCGACGCCGCCTTTATGATCGATAAGGAACTCGGCAAGGCGATCTGCGAGATCCTGGGGAAGAAATAGGAAGCATTTCCTGGAGGAGCCATGAAGCGTCTACTTGCTGCAGTTTTGCTGGTCTCGACCGCGACATCCCTGAGCTGTTCGGGAAACAGGGACGGGACAACTCGAATTCTTATCGTAGCAAAGTAGAAAACATGCTTCGCAATAATAAAATAATCGTCGTCATGCCCGCATACAATGCTTCAAAGACCCTTGAAATGACGTATGACGAGATCCCGAAGGACATTGTCGACGAGGTCATCCTGGTAGACGACGCCAGCAGGGACGACACTGCAAAAAAGGCGAATACACTTGGAATTCATACGATCATCCACGCCCGGAATCTGGGGTACGGCGGCAATCAAAAGAGCTGTTACCGGACAGCTCTCGCAAAAGGCGCTGATGTGATTGTAATGCTCCATCCGGATTATCAGTATTCGCCGCGCTTGATCACTGCTATGGCGTCGATGGTGATATCCGGGCATTACGATGTAGTCCTGGGTTCGCGGATATTAGGAGGGGGCGCGCTGAAAGGCGGCATGCCTGTTTATAAGTATATCGCAAATAGATTCCTGACACTCATCGAAAACCTCGCCCTCGACGTAAAGCTTTCGGAATACCATACCGGCTACAGGGCCTTTCACAGGAAGGTATTGGAGTCGCTTCCGCTCGAAGAAAACTCGGACGACTTCGTTTTTGATAACGAGATGCTCGCCCAGGCGGTCTATTTCGGCTTCAGAATAGGCGAGATCAGCTGCCCTACGAAATACTTCGAGGACGCCTCATCGATAAACTTCAGGAGAAGCTTAAAATATGGACTCGGGGTTCTTTCCACATCCGGCAAGTATCTGCTTCAAAAAACCGGGATAGGGCATTTCAGGATATTCGACAGGACCAGGAAAAAGCTGGGGCAGCATGAGCAATAGCTTTCTTCACAAAGACCGGAACTCGTCAACCACCTATCAACCTAAAAAAGGCAGATCCTTTACCACAGAGGCACGAAGACACAGAGAAAACAACGGCTTGCCGGAAAATGTCGGGGCACTATCGAGGTGATTGGCACATTCAGGAGTTTTCTCTTTTTTTTCAACTCTGTGTCTCTGAGTCTCTGTGGTTAACTGCTTTTTCCAGGATCAATTCACAGGAGCATGCTGCACCGTAACTTCATGCGCTATCCGGCAGGCCTTAGTCGGACGTCAGACGTTCTCCGTCATCTCCCAGACGCCGCAGGGGCAGACGCCGGCGCAGAAGCCGCAGCCGATGCATTTCTCGTCATCCACCACGTATTCGTAGGCGCCGCCGGGATGCTCTATCCGGGAGATCGCGCCCCAGTAGCAGGTCGCCTCGCACATGTGGCAGTCTCGGCAGGTGGCGCAGGACATGCATTTGTTAGCCTCGGCCTCGGGGGTGAAGTCCCCGGAGCAGGCGTCATAGTACTCTTTCTTGATCTTTTCGTAGGCGATCACCTGCTTGATCTCCGGCCAGCGCGGCGCATGCGCCATCTGGTGGTGGATATATTCGGCAGCGAGCCTGCCGTGGCCGATCGCATGAGTCACGAGACCGAGACCGGTGACGTCGCCGATGGCGTAGACCTTCACGTCCGATGTCTGGTATGCGTCGTTCACCTTGACCCAGCCCCGCTCGTTATGGATCGAGGCAGGAAGGAAGTCGAGCTTCGGAACGTCGCCGACCGACATGACCACTACGTCTGCGTCGACGGATGAGCCGTCCTTGAAGAAGAGCTTCCTTTCCTTCTTGTCGTATCTTTCGGTCAGCTTCGGCCACAGGACCTGCGTGCCCTTCGCCCTGGCGATCTCCATCTCCGGGCCGAAGGCGGCCGGTTTTTGGATATCCACGGCGGTAACCGAAGAAGCGCCCATGTTGAAGGCCTCCGAGGCCACGTCCATTCCGACGTTTCCTGCGCCGATCACGACGACCTTTTTGCCCTTCAGGTCATGGCGCTTGCCGGCGTTGATCTCCCTGAGGAAATCATAGGCCGCGATCACGTCTTCGGAGCCCGGGAATGCGATCTTCCTCGGTTCGTGCGCGCCGATTGCGATGATCACCACTTCATACTTCTTGTAGATTTCTTCGAACTTCTCCTTTGTCACCTTTGCATTCAGATGAATACCTACGCCGAGTTCCCTGAACCGCGACACCTCTTTTTCGAGGATCTGGTGCGGGAGCCGCTCCCTCGGGATGCAGTATTCGATCTTGCCGCCGAGTTGGTCGCCCGCCTCGAAGATATCGACCGTATGGCCCTTGAGCGCCAGCTGCCATGCCGCGGACATGCCGGCGGGGCCGCCGCCGATCACCGCGACGGTATGTCCTGTCGCAGCCTCCTTCTTCGGCGCCGGGAGGTCCAGGGCGAGTCCGCCCAGCTTGTCGATCGCCAGGGGCGCATCGATCATGCCGCGCGTGCAGCTCTGCATGCAGAGGTTCGGGCATATCTGGCCGCAGACCGTGGCCGGAAGCGGGCTGTACCTGAGCACAAGTTCGAGGGAGTCCTGGAGCCGTCCCTGTCTGATCAGCATGGCCCTCTTATGAGACGGGATCTGCGTAGGGCATGCGTACGCACAGGGCGGCGCATATTTTTCGTTCGACCAGACCGGCTTGTTTCTCCGTTCCGGCCCGGTGGTGATATAGGGAAGGAGCGTAAGGTCGTGGTCGAGATATTCGGCGAAGATGCCTCCCTTTCCGACCGCCTCTTCCCAGTTCTTCTTCCGGAACTCGGAGGTCGACATCTTGAACCACTTGCGCTGCCGCTTCTCCTGCGGCGTATACGCCATCAGCTTTTTCCAGTCACCGGCCGACTTCGTCAATTCCCTGTAATAGGACGCACGGTCGATCGCCTCGAGATAAGGCTTCATGTTCGTCTTCAGCCATTCCCAGTCCTGCTCGGTCAGGTCGAGGAGCTTCACGTCCTTCTCGCTGTATCCCTGGATCGGGCCCCGGAAATAGATCATGCCGCCGACCATGCCGACACAGGGCCGGTAGCCGAGGACGTTCTCGGGGTTCCTCGAATCGACGCCGCAGACCACCGCGATACCGCCGGCCTTGAACTCGGCAAACGAATCTCCGACGTTCCTGAAATACCAGGACTGGGGCGGATCGAAACGAGGGTTATGTTTGGTCATCGTGTCGCAGCGCGCACCGCCGCTGCCCTGCACATAGAGGACGCCTTGGGCCGCCGCGTTCCATGCACCGTTCGTCACATCGCCCATAACGGTAATCTTCGCGCCGCAGTTCACCCAGCCGACGTCGTCCGAGACGCTGTTTTTCACCAATATCTCGGTACCGTCCATGCCCATGCTGCCGAGCCGCTGGCCGACCGGCCCTTCGACCGTGATCCTCACCGTCTCGCCGCGCGGCCAGATCCTGCCGCCTATGCCGTGCTGGCCGTCGGCGACCACATGGATCTCGCGGGCGCCGTCCTGCACCGCCTGCTGGATATGCTCTTCGAGTATCCTCGAAGGAACGCGGCTGCCCTGCACGCTGCCGCGCAGGAGCGCCTTCACCCCTTTGAGATCGAGGATTTTCTCAGCCGCTGCCGCGGCAGGTAAGGGGTTAGGAGTGAGGCGCTCTTTTGCGCTGCGTCCGCCTTTGGTCTTCACCTTTGCCTTCCGTACGGGCGGGGTCACCCCGCCCCTACCTATATTTTTTTTAGCAGGCATAGCTGATTCCCAGCCTCTCTGCAATCGCCTTGTCGTCGATGCTCAGACCGTCGGACATGCCGATCGGGATTTCGGTAGACCTTCCCATCGGGGCGAATATCTTTCTCAGCTCGACATCCGCGGCTTTGAACACCTCCACGACCCTCTCGGCAACCTTGTCGGAATCAAGCCTGCGGTAAAGCTTCGGGTCCTGCGTCGTGATACCCCGCGGGCACTTGCCGGTATTGCAGAGGTTGCACCTGTTGTATTCGTCCCCGAAGCAGTCCGCGGCAGTCTGCATAATGTACTTGCCGACCGCTACGGCTGATGCGCCGAGCATGATGAGCGCAGCCGCGTTAGCCGCCAGATTGCCCCTCTTGCCGATGCCGCCCGCCGCGATAAGCGGAAGCTCGTTTTGCTTGCCCTGCTTGACGAGGTCGAGGTAACACTCGCGCAGGTTCGACGCGATCGGATGTCCCATCTTGTCCATAGAGACGTTATATGCAGCACCGGTGCCGCCGTCTTCGCCGTCGATGGACAGCGCAGCGGCGTAAGGGTTTCTCGCAAGGTTGTTCAGCACCGCCTTGGCAGTCTTCGTCCCGGAGATCTTCGGATAGACCGGCACGCGGAAACCCCAGGCCATCGACATGGACTGGATCATCTTAGCCACCGCCTCCTCGATCGAGTATTTTGTCTGGTGAGTAGGCGGCGAGGCGAGGTCCACGAACTGCGGCACCCCGCGGATCTTGGCGATCAGCTTCAGCACCTTCTGGGCCATCAGCAGGCCGCCGTCGCCGGGCTTCGCGCCCTGGCCGTATTTGATCTCTATCGCCGCAGGGTCTTCGACCATGTGCGGGATCGAGCGGACGATCTCGTCCCATCCGAAATAGCCAGAGGCGATCTGGATGATGAAGTATTTAAGATATTTCGACCTCAGAAGCCGCGGCGGCATTCCGCCTTCGCCCGAGCACATGACGACCGGGATGTTCTCGACCTCATTGAGATATGCGACTCCCATGGCAAGGCCTTCCCACATCGGCGGAGAGAGCGCGCCGATCGACATACTGCCGATCATGATCGGGAAGATCTCCCGCACAGGCGGGATAAACTTTCCGGAGGACTTGTCGACGACCAGTCTGCCGTTTTCGACCGTAAGCGGGAGTTCCTCCGGAGGGAGTATCCTGCCGAGAAGCGAACGCACCCTGAACTCGTGCCTGCCTGCGTCCAGGGCCGGGTCGGTCAGCATCGAGATCCTCGTGAACTTCAGTCTG
>JAKAIZ010000069.1 GCA_021814065.1 Nitrospirota bacterium
CGCCAACATGCCCGGCGCCTTCCCGCGGACCTCGACGATCGCGCTGACGAACGCGACGCTGCCGTACATAAAGACAATCGCAAACATAGGGGTCGAAAAGGCGGTCAGAGAAGACCCTTCGATAAAGAGCGCGCTCAATACCTACCGGGGCGGTATCGTCCATAAAAGCGTCGCCGAGGCGTTTGCGAGACAGCAATAAACCGTCCAGTTGCAGAAAAAAGCACAACGAAGGCGGATAGGGTGACTAGCCCTTATAGTCGAGGCACGCTATGAGCAAACAGGCAGGCATAGAGGCCGAAAAAACTTTATAATGGCGACGGGATTTCATATTGGAACCTACCGGAGAAAAGACCTCACCACGGCGAATGAGCGCGAACTTACTGAATACCGCCGGTATCACGTCGGCTTTATCTTCCAGTTCTACAACCTCATTCCGAGCCTGACCGCCCGTTTCGTGATATGGGAGGGGAAGGACGTATTGCAGGTCCCTGCCAGTTCCCTTTTCAGGAAAGGAGACGAGTGGGAGGTCTTCGCAGTGCGTAACGGGAAGGCACGTCTGCGGCGTGTTCAGGTGGGACACAGAACCGGGCTTGCTGCCGAGATTGTTTCAGGGCTTTCGGAGGGAGACAAGGTGATCGCGCATCCGGACGATTCTATCAATGATGGCACGCGCGTCAAACCACGCAAATAATGACTGCCTCTTAACGGCGGATGCTGATGCTGGGCAGGGTCGATGAAAAATGGATTGTCTGCGACACCCTTATCTGCACCGGATGTAACCCATCGGCCCATATACATGACATTATGTGCGATCGTTTAGCACTCATGCGAATCAAAACAATGTTTGTCTTATTGCAAGACTTTTTCAGCGTCCTCTGCCCTGCATCTTTGCTGTATGCCGTAAAGCAGAAGAAGACTATTTTTCGGTCTCGACTTTTTTCAGTTCGGCCACGACCTTGCCGATAGGCACCTTCGTCTCCACCCTTATCGGAAACCTGTTGCCGTCGTTAGAAAGCCAGATGCGGATGTCGCCTTTGTTCTGGAAAAGACCGTCGGACTTGAGGATCGGCTTCACCAAGATCGCCTCTATCTCCCCTTTCCCCCCGAAATGTATCTTCTCTTTCCCGAGCACATTCACCTCTGCGTTTAGGAACTTGTTGCTGTCGAATATATTGATGAAGATCGTCTTTTCCCGTTCCATCCCCTTCGTCCTGAGAAAATAAAAACCGGATATCACGTCCCAGAACACACCCCGCTTGCCCTCGTGCTCTTCCCTGAGACCTTTCCGATAATCGAAATATGTGATCTTCCCGTTTCGCGCGTCGAATTTCGTCTCCTTGTCGCTCCTGTATTTGCCCTCGTGCTGACGGATCCTGAAGTTTAAGGGCACACCGTCTTTGACTGTGCTCTGTGCGTAGTCCTCCACCTTGTAGAAGTTCGAAAGAAATTCGCCCGAATGCGCTTGCGAGGTGATTTTGACAAGCCCGTTGTCGCTGACGCCTTCCAGTTCTGCCCTTCCGACATAAATGCCGATCCAGTAGATATCGTAATAAAACTTCTCTCTGGAAAACTTCAGGAGCTTCGGCGCGTAGCCCGGGTTGAGATAAGAGGAATGCGCTGCATCGCCGTTTACTCTGCCGTCGGGCACAAACGCCACCGCAGCGGCATAAAGAAATCCGCTCAACAACACAACCATCAAAAGAAAAAACGGGACCCGCTTCACCACGTTTCTCATCGCACTCATCACTTTATATAGTAAACGAAAAAAAAGGTTAATACAATCCGCGTATGGCAGGACAGTCTACGGGGAGCATGCTGGGAATCATAACTCCCCGACGGCGGACCTGATCCCGGACCCTGCACCATCCCCATAGGGTGCAGGGTCCTCCAGGATAGATCAGTCCGCCGCCCCAGCCCACTCTTCACAACGTAAAAAAAAGCAGTACCCCCCAAACCGACGAGGCGGTTACAGCCTCAGCACATCGCAGGCGTTCGTAAAGATCGACTCATGTATTCCGAATTGCTTCAGTATCCGGTAATGATTATCGAGCAGGTTCCCCTGCCCCTTGATATGTTCAAGGAGTTCATGGGAACTCAGAGGTTTTCTAAAAAGGTTGATGTCCACCGCAGGCATCGGAAAGTCACTTCCATAGAGGAAACGTTTCGGGCTTATCTTCCCTTTTTCGATCTCCCGCGCGATTCTTTCAAGATAGCCCATCCTTGACGGAGTACAGCAGGCCGATACGTCGGCATAAAGTTCCCATCTGCTTGATTCCGCATCTCTCAGCATCTGCATCAACTCCTCGAAATATCCTTTGTCGGACAGCGCAACGCTTCCGGCTGAGGGCGTCGCACAATGCGCCACGATCACCTTGACGCCGATGTCGAGGGCCCTTATCAGCTTTCTGGGGTCACTGTACCTGCTGATTGTGAAGTCTGAGGTGCGCATCGTGAATTCCGTCCCGGCATGGCACAAAAGAGGGATACCCTCCCTGGCCAGACATATATAAAAGGGGATACACCGGTGGTCTTCGGGATTGATCTGCTGGCCCGATGGCGACCACTTGAAGAGCACCGCCCCTTCGTCTATGCAGCGTTTCGTCTCAGCGATCATTTCCTCCGCCAACCGGTACGGGTGGACCGAAGCGCCGAAGAGGGCCCGTTTGTTCTCCCGGGTCATATCCATCACATAGTCATTCGGGACGACAAGGTGCGACTCAGCCTCGACGAACTTGCCGTTTTTATATACTCCGTCCATCGCCAGCAAAACGGCGTAATCGACATATTCCGAAGTATTGATGGTATGGAGAAGTATCTCCCGGATCTTCCAGTCCTTGGCTTCAAACGGCGCTGTCTTGAGAGACACGAGCATCGCGGCGAAGGTCGGGCTGTAGATGAATTCCCTCGATGCCCTGCACCCTGTTTTCGATTCGCCTTCGCCCACACCCACTACGTGAACATGAAGATCGATCACCTTTGTGCCGATCGCCCGGCCAGACCTTTCCGAGCCTCGCGCCCGGCTCATTACCTCGCTCCCCGCCATTTGGTCAATCTTCTCCCTTTAAGAGGACACTGCCTATATGCATTCTCTGCGTTTCCCCGATTTCCTCATGCATCTTCACCCGCGTCAAGGTTCGCCGCCATGGATACTGCATGCATCCGGTTCACAACGCCCAACTTCCGCATGATGTTGTTGACATGATAATTCACCGTCCTCTCGCTGATGCGAAGGATCACCGATATGTCCCACGAAGTCTTGCCCATCCTCAACCATCCAAGCACTTCCTTTTCCCTGGTGGAAAGAAGATGCAGTAAATCTCCGCCACAGTCGCCCGGTCTGTATTTCATATCCCCTCTGTGCCGGCATATTAGAATCTTCTGATATTGAATTTAATAGCAAAGAACAGGCCAAAATTCACTGGATAGCAAAGCCATTGATTTTAAAAGATTGTTTGCCGAGAATTGCCTTCCCCGGGCAAGGCACATAAAGATATTAGAGGATAACTATAAAAAAACCAGACAATTAACCCTAACGTTGCATAAAGTGTGTGTATTTAGGCCGTCATTCCCACACCGGCGGTACTATATGCCGAATTCCTTTATCTTCGCAAAGAGCGTAGCATAACTGAGTTCGAGCATCTCGGCAGCCTTGGTCTTATTTCCTTCGGTCCTCGCCAGCGCCTCTACGATCATCCTTTTTTCGAGGTCCTTCACCGCCTCTTTGACCGACATGACCGGATACGTTACCCGGTCCCTGCACTTCTGACTCATCAGCGCCTCGATGCAGGACCGGCCGATCACGTCTCCCTCCGTGTGCAAGGCGGCCCTCCTCATCATATTCTTAAGCTCCCTCAGGTTTCCGGGCCATGGGTGTTTGATGAGCGTTCCGAGAGCGTCTCCGGAGATCTCCCTGATCTGCTTGTTCAGTTCGGATGCCGCATCGAAAAGGAACTTCCGCGCGAAAAAGGGGATATCTTCCACCCTCTCCCTGAGCGGCGGCAGGCTCACAATGAATTCCCCGAGGCGGTAATAGAGGTCTTCCCTGAACTCTTTCTTTTCGACGCTCTCCCTGATGTCCCTGTTGGTCGCCGCGATGATCCGGATGTCGACATCCACTTCGCCCGTGCCTCCCAGTGGATATATCTTCTTCTTCTCTATGACGCTGAGGAGTTTCGCCTGCACGTGGGCCGACATATTCTCAAGTTCATCGAGGAATATGGTGCCGCCATGCGCGGATTCGAAATACCCGGACTTTTCCTTCTCCGCGCCGGTAAAGGCCCCTTTCTTGTATCCGAACAGCTCGCTCTCTACGAGAAGGTCCGGGATCAGCCCAATGTCCACGCTCACGAAAGGCCTCTCCGACCTTCCGCTGAGGCTATGGATGGCCGTCGCCACAACCGATTTACCGGTTCCTGTCTCGCCCTGGATGACAACCGAATACTCGGTCCCCGCCACCTGGTTGACCTGTTTGATCACGGTTTTCATTGCGTCGCTTTTGCCGAGTTGGTGCTCAAGAGAAGACTCCAGGGCCGTCTGGGCCTTCACAACTTCCTTCTCCAGCCGCCGCGTCTCCAGTGCCCTGCGGACCACAATGACAAGCCTGTCGAATTCAGGAGGTTTCACCATGAAGTCATAGACGCCTTTCTTTATTGCATCGACGGCAGTAGGGATGTCACCGTGTGCGGTGAGGATGATGATAGGGACATCGGGACCCATTTTCCTGAGCTCCCGCATCGCGTCAAGACCGTCCATATGAGGCATATTCAGATCCAGCAGCACCACGTCAGGGGGCTCTTTTCTGAAGAGCCTGACCGCCTGCAGGCCGTCCTCCGCCTCTATGACCGAAAAACCCTCTTCTTTCAAAACCTGCCTGACGATCGCCCGCAAGTCCTTCTCATCGTCAACCAGCAGCACTTTATCCATTCATCAGCACCTCGCAGTGAAATCTCTTCAAATGTCACTGCACAATTATACAATATCCGGGGAGAAGCAACGAAAAGAGAGTTGTCTGCAATGCCGTACCACCGCTCGGGTTAAGGTCTATCTCCCCTCATTTCCATATCTTCCTCATTATTTTCCAGCAAAGGAAGATAGACCCTGAATGTCGTGCCCTCCCCTTTTTCGGACTCCACCCATATCCAACCATTATGCTGTTTGACTATCCCGTAGACGATCGCAAGGCCGAGACCGGTCCCCTTGCCCACGTCTTTTGTCGTGAAATACGGTTCGAATATTCTCTCTCTCGTCTTGTCGTCCATACCCGGGCCGGTGTCGCTGACGGACATAACTGCGTACCTGCCGGGCTTAGGCGGGTATTGTCCGCCGGCCTCAGACCCGATCGTGACCATTTCCAACGAGATCGACAGCATTCCGCCGTCGGGCATCGCGTCGCGGCCGTTGGCGCAGAGGTTCATAAGAATCTGTTCCAACTGAATACTGTCACTCATCACCATGAGCTGCCCCGCCGGCAGCGAAACCTCCAGATCCACGCCCTCTCCAGCCATGTTCGCGAGCATCGGCTGTAATCTCCTGATAATGCCGCCCAGGTCCGCCGGATGAAAATGTATGCGCTGCGTCCTGCTGAAGGTGATGAGACCCCGGATGAGGTTCTGGGCCCTCGCGATGGAAGCGTGGACCTGTCGCGTATACTGGCGGAGTTCGTCATGAGCGGGCAATTTCTTATCGATAAGGTAGATGGAGCCCCGCAGGGTAGCCAGGATATTGTTAAAGTCGTGTGCTATCCCTCTGGCCAGAGTTCCTACCGCTTCCATTTTTTGCGCATACCTGAGTTTTTCTTCGAGCATCTCCTTCTCCGCCTCGCGCTTCTTCAGGCTGTCGGACATCGTGTTGAAATCCATCGCGAGCCGGCCTATCTCGTCCATCGACTCCACCGGCACCTTCGCGACGGTCTCGCCCCTGCCCAGGGACTGCACCGACAGGGCAAGGTTCGTCAGCGGCCGCATCAGCCTCCTCACCGCAATATAAATGGCGATGCTGCCGGCGAGCAAAAACAGCAGGGTCGCCACGGCGTTCCGGATGAGGATCGACCTCATCTCGGTCCTGAGCACCCCTTTGTCGAGAACAACCTCCACGTATCCTATCACGTGCTGCACGCTCTGTTTGGGCGACTCTTCGAAATAGATGGCATCTTCCATGTTCTTGTACGTCTCGAGCACAACAGGAGAGAGGAACCCTATCGTCCCTCCTCTTTCAGCTGTCTTCGGAACAATGCCGGCCTGTTCCGTCAGCATTTTTCCAGCGGCCGCGGGATCATTCCCAAAGGGATCTTTCTTGTTTTTGACAGACTGTTTCTTCTCGATGAGCAGGACCCGCTTATCGGCATTGTATACCACCACCGCCACGACATTTTTTTGGCCCATGACCCCCTGCACCGCGTCTTTAAGCATGTCCTTGTTTTCGGCAAAGACCCATGTCCTGATGCTGTAGGCCAGCATGTCGGCGAGAGTCGCACCTTCCTTATAGAGGTCCTTTTTCACCATGCTGTTTTGGTAATAGACGAGAAGCGCCGAAAGGACGATCGCCACGACCAGGATCGAGAGCGCAAAGGACCTGAAGACCTTGAACCCGAAACTCTTTCTGAAACTCTTAATCTGCATATTCCGCCCTGCCAAGGACCTCACCCCTGACCCTGATACCAAGTTTATTGATGATCTTCCTGTTTATCACCAGGACCGTCTTCCTGGCATCGGCCCTGATAAGCTTTCCGTTTTTCTCGGAGACGATTGTTTGGACTATCTCCCCGGCCTGCAGCCCCATGTCGTAGGGCGCAGCGTAAAGTCCGGCGGCAGACCCCATCTCGACATATTTTCTGGAGAAGGTAAAAATCGGCACCTTGTTTCTGAATGAAAAAAGAAGTAGATATTTTACCGATTCCGGGTTGATAACGGTTACGTCGGGGACCATAAGGAATACGTCGATCCGGCCCCTCATGCTGTCGATGAGCTGGGGTATGTCACCCGGTCTTGAAGTCTTTTCCGCGACAAGCTCTATCCCCCTGGCGCGACAGGCCGAATCGGCATCCTTCACGAACGACCCGGAATGTCTGGCGTCGAATATCACGCCGATCTTCTTTGCCTGGGGAAAGACCTCGAGTATTGCGGCGATAAACTTTTCGGGGGAAATATACATGCTCACGCCGGACGCGCTTTGTTGGGCGACGCTCAACGACTGGGACTGGGGCACCATCGAATATATCACAGGGACATTTCCGATCGTCTTCGAGAAATTCAGGGCGTCCATCCCTACCGCAAAGACCGCCTCAGGGTCCGCGTCCCTGATTTTTTCGAGGATGTCCCGTCCGTCCGCCTCGTTGAGCACGATCTCTCTGACGTTGCACCTGCAGGACTTCGTGAATCCCTCAACCGCCTCGTTGTAAGGCTGAATGTCGGCGCTTTTCAGTACAACGATCTCGCCTGCCCCGGCAAATACGGGAAGCCCAAGGATAAGCAGAAAAAGCAGAACTGCTGATATAGAATCTATTTTGTTAAGCATCCGTCCCCACGGAATATTCACTCACCTGAAACTATAACAAAAGACAGCAAATAACACAATATAAGAGGGAAAGGGGATTAAGTATTCCCCTCCTTACCAAAGAGGGGCGTGGGGGGTGGTTTTAGCCCCCCGCCAGTCCATACTTCATGTCTTGGTTCACAAACGCTTCGAGCGTCGCATCGAAAAACTCTTTCCGGCAGTCCACCCCGTTCATATCGCCGTCGCGCACCAGCTTCATATACCTGCATCCGCCGAAGCAGAGGGGAAGATATGCGCATCCGAGACATTCGTCGTTTTTCCAGTTGCCGAGGTTGTGCGAGACGCGATAGTCTTCAAGCCCGCTCCATATGTCCCCGACGACATATTCCTTTCTTCCGATCAGCCCCGGACATTTGTATATGCCCCCGTCGTAATTCACGAGGATATTGTTTTCGTACTCCATCATGCAAAGACCCGGTCCTGTCCTTGACTGCCTGCCTTTTCTTTTCAGTATTTCTTCCCTCAGCCATGGGGCGGCCACGGGAAACCACGGCTCGCTAATCGATGCGCAGCCTTCGTGAAAGCCCGGCCCGAAGTCTTCGCTTTCGGACACGACGGGCGAAAACTGGACGGACTGTAGCCGCGGGATATCGACACCTTCAGCATTTAAATAATCCAGAAGGGCCGGAAACCTCCGGTAATTGTCCTTAACAAAATTTCCGTTTAAGGCGATCGCAACTTGGCTGCTGACCGCTTTAATGTTCTTCACTATCGTATCGAAGCTCCCCCTTCCGCTTCTAAACGGCCTGAAGGAGTTATGGATGTCTGAAGGACCGTCCAGTGTGACCAGCGCCTCTTTCAGGCCGAGCGGTTTAAGTCTTTTTACGGTCTCCTTCGTAAGGAGCGTGCCGTTTGTCGTAAAGAAGAGTTTCAGTCTCAGGCCTTTGTCATCGGCAAACGACTTTAATCTTTCGGAGATGGAAATGATTAGTTCCCGGCTCAGAAGAGGCTCCCCGCCATAATAGGTGATGAGGATTCCTTTGATATCTTTTCGCCTGCGAATGGTCTCTTTAACAAATCCGATAAAGTCATCGGCGGTCTTTTTCGTCATGTAATGACTGCCTTTCCTTTTGCCTTCGAAGCAGTACCTGCATGCAAGATTGCAGTCGAGGTTCATGACGAGCTTTATGCTCAAGGAGTTATTCAGACTATTCAGTTCGTCGATATAGGTGAGAAACTGCCTCTTCTCTTTTTCGGCGTCCTTAACAATAAATCCGGCCTGTCTCAGGATCTTTCTGTCTTCTTCGGACAAGTCAACATCCGGCAGTCTGTCGGCCATCTTCTTAGGCAGTTCGACGATTGCTGCGTTCTTTGTAGAATAGAGGATTACGTTTCGGGGATTCTGAGCGGGATATACCCTTAAATATCTTGATAGGTCCATTTCAAAAAAAATTAGGGAGGGCGACGCCCCCCCGCTCCGACTTCTTTGCTATCGGTAAGTCAGCCTTAGACCCTGTGTGCAGCATACTCCTACTTTAACCGTCGCCTTCTTGGTGGTCTTCTTCGCCACCTTCTTGACAGCGGTCTTCTTTGCGGTAGTCTTCTTTGCCGGCGCCTTCTTTGTACCCGTCGAGCCTGCCTTTGTCGCCATTATTCTGCCCTCCCTGAGATTTATTTGCTCCCCTTGAAAAGGGGTAAACCACTAAAATCTGCCGCGCAGACCAGCCTCCATCCAGCGGTTCGGGTTCATTATGACGTTGCTATCATATGATGAAGCATCGAATATGTTATGGGCTGTAAAAAACGTCTCAAGCGAGATGTTCTTCTTTTTCAGGATCTCCTTTATCATGTTGAAGTCCATCACAAAACCGTTGTACTTCGCATCCCAGAAGGGCGGGGCGTTCCACCAGAGATAGTGGCCCTTCAGGACCGCCCTCAACCCTTTCCCTTCATCATAGGACAAAGACGTATTGAATCCGTATCTCTTTGTGTTGTCGAACAGCCTTATGTCGGAGAAATTGTCTAGTTTTACGCTCTCATAATGAGCTCCGGCCTTGAGAATGAATCCCCTGTATTTCTTAGTGATTATCTCGATCTCCCCGCCTATCGTCCTTTCCTTGCCCGCGTTCTCGAAAGTTAACAGCCCTTCGCCGAGGTCCTTCTGGAGTAATATATTGTCGATATCGTGCAGAAATAAGGTGAGTTTTGTACTGAGGATATTGGCGACATTCGCCTCCGCTCCTATCTGGTACGACCATACTTTTTCAGGCTTGATGCCCGGATTTCCCACAAAATTTCCTGCCAGGTTATCAAAAAAGGCAGGTATAGCCGGGTCGTGAAATCCCCTGCTCACGAGCGCCCTGAGAAGAAAGTCCTTCGAAACAAGATATGTAACACCAAGGCTGGGGCTTACGATATCGCCTCCCAGATTGGAGTGGTCATATCTCAGCCCCGGCGTGATGCCCAGATTGCCAAGAGATATCGAGTCGTTTATGAAAAAAGCATATTTTTCCTGATCAACCGCCCCTTCGGGATAGACGCTCGCCTCGGCTCTTCCGTGCAGCACGTCCGTTCCTGCGACAATAACATGCTTCCCTGTCTTCCAGGCGAGGTGTCCGCTAAATCCATACTTATTAAAGTGCGAATCGTCATCCCAGATCCTATCGTCTGTGCTCACGGTATTTTCATAAAGAGGGCCGCCCTGGTTAAAGAGCCAGGCGGACACGTTAAGATCAAGGTCCTTGCCGAGGGATGTCTGAAGCGCTGCCCTTCCGTAAATGTTTTCATTTATATAGACGTCATAAGCGTCGTAGTCAAAAACCAGAAAGTCCCACTGGACACTTTTGTCCTTATGGTAGAAGAAAGAGAGATCGATCTTTGTCTTTTCTCCTGCATCGACTGTTATCTTCGAAAAGAAATTGTTGTGATGGAAAAAGTGTCTGTCTATAAGGCCGTTCGAGTTCATGGCCCCGCCGAAGAGATATACGCCTATGGGCCCTTTTCTTCCGTCAAGCTCCGCCCTGATGTCGCTCGTTGCATGCTCCCCGCCGGATCCATAGGCCATCCCGTTTATGTGATCTCCTCCTCCTGCAGATTTCGTGATGATGTTTATGATCCCTCCGAAGGAAGATCCCCAGGTGGATGATGCCGGCCCCTTTATGATCTCGATCTTCTCTATCATCTGGACAGGAAGGATGCCTGCCGCAACGGCATTACTTTCATTCTGGAGCGGCACCCCGTCAAGCATGACAGCAACCCGCGTAAAGTCGGAGCCGTGTATACCGATGGCCCCCTGCGCACCAGGACCCACAAATCCGCTGACCTCGATGCCCGTCACGAAATAGAGGGCCTCGGCAACGGTATGCGCGTTCATCAATTCGATATCGTATTTTGTCACGACCTCGACGTTCTCTGCAACGCGCGAGACAGACTTGAGGCTCCTTGTGGCAGAGACGACCTGGAGTTCTTCTTCCTTGAAATACATGAGGAGAAAATTGCGCTCTTCTTCTGACATCGCAAAGGCGACAGACGACAGATGCGAGAGAACGAGGACAAGTAACAGAACCAGACCGGTCCTACTGAAAGACATATTTTCGAATCCTCCCAAGCGTTATTTTGAGAATCTGTATGTTAATGTCCGCTGTCTTTTCAGTGATCGTATTTTTATTTTTTCAAGTATATTCTAATGAAAGACCGGATGTCCAGAAAAAAACCGCGAAACTCATTGCCGATGAGGCGTCCTAAAATAAAAAAGGGGTCGTTCATCACGACCCCTTTTTATTACTTCAACCTTTATTATGTAACCTATTTGCCTCTCCTGCTCTCTACGACCTGGGACCTCATGACCGCGCGCTCGATCGCCGCTTCGGCCCTAGCGAAGTCGACGTTCTCCGCATGCTTCAGCCTCTCTTCAGCCCTCTTCTTCGCTGCCATCGCGCGGTCGAGGTCGATGTCTTCCGACCGCTCGGCGCTGTCGGCGAGTATCATCACCTTCTCGGCGCCGACCTCGGCATAGCCCCAGTTCACAAAGAAGTACTTTGATTCGCTGCCCTTCTTGCAGGCGAGCACGCCGATCTTGAGCGTGGTCACGAACGGCACATGGCCGGGAAGCACCCCGAACTCACCCTCGCTGCCCGTAGCAGTGACTTCATCGACCTCCTCGCTGAACACAAGGCCCTGGGGGGTAACTATCTCGAGAAGAACCTTGCCTTCCGCCATTATCTTGCTCCAAGTTTCTTCGCGTTTTCCTCGACATCCTCGATGCCGCCGCACATGTAGAAGCACTGCTCGGGGACATCGTCATACTGACCGTCGACCACCGCCTTGAATGCCTTGATCGTGTCGGCTACCTTGACGTATTTTCCGGGCCTGCCGGTGAAGACCTCGGCAACATGAAACGGCTGGCTGAGGAACCTCTGTATCTTCCTTGCCCTTGAGACGGTCAGTTTGTCGTCTTCGGAGAGCTCTTCCATACCGAGGATCGCGATGATGTCCTGGAGTTCCTTATACCTCTGGAGGATCTTCTGGACCGACCTGGCGACCGCGTAATGCTCATCGCCGATGACCTTGGGATCGAGGATTCGCGAGGTCGAATCGAGCGGGTCGACCGCAGGATAGATGCCGAGCTCGGAGATCTGCCTCGAAAGAACGACTGTGCCGTCCAGATGGGTAAACGCCGTCGCAACCGCAGGGTCGGTAAGGTCATCCGCAGGCACGTAGATCGCCTGCATGGACGTGATCGCGCCCTTCTTCGTAGTCGTGATCCTCTCCTGGAGCACGCCCATGTCCGTACCGAGTGTCGGCTGGTAACCGACGGCTGAGGGCATTCTGCCGAGTAGCGCGGAGAGTTCCGCGCCGGCAAGGGTATATCTGAATATGTTGTCGATAAAGATGAGCACGTCCTGGCCCTCGTCCCTGAAGTACTCGGCGCAGGTGAGCGCGGTGAGCGCGACCCTCGCCCTTGCTCCGGGCGGCTCGTTCATCTGACCGTAGATCAGAGCGACTTTTTCGAGAACGCCGGAGTGCTTCATTTCGCCGTAGAGGTCGTTTCCTTCTCTGGTCCTCTCGCCGACGCCCGCGAAGACCGAAACGCCGCCGTGCTTCATCGCGATGTTATGGATCATCTCCATGATGACAACGGTCTTGCCGACGCCCGCACCGCCGAACATCCCCATCTTGCCTCCCCTGACGAACGGGACGAGGAGGTCGAAGACTTTAACGCCTGTTTCGAACATCTGCGTGACCGGCTCCTGTGCCGCAAAGTCCGGGGCAGGCCTGTGGATCGGCAGCTTCTTTTCCCCGCTGATAGGGCCGAGGTTGTCGACGCCTTCGCCGATGACATTCATGATCCTTCCGAGAGCGGCCTTTCCCACAGGCACCGTGATCGGCGCGCCCGTGTCGACTGCAGGCGTTCCCCTTACAAGTCCGTCTGTCGCGGACATAGCGACCGTCCTGACCTTGTTGTCGCCAAGGTGTGATGCGACCTCGAGCGTGATCCTGATATCAGGGATGCCCTTTGCGGCATCGCCTTTCTGGTTGATCGTTACCGCATTGAGTATCTCCGGCATCTTGCCTTCGAACTCGAGATCAACAACCGCACCGATAACCTGTGAGACTTTTCCTGTATTCATTCTATACCCCCAAATATATTTTCGCTGTATGATCTTTGCATCTTTATCCTTTCATCGCCTCAACGCCGCCGACGATATCCATAAGCTCCTTGGTGATGGAAGCCTGCCGCGCCTTATTAAACTGAAGCGTAAGACTACCGATCATATCATTGGCCGCCCTCGTGGCGTTTTCCATAGCCGCCATTCTCGCCGCCTCTTCCGATGCCTGCGACTCCAGAAGCGCCCGGAAGATCTGGATCTCGACGTTCTTAGGAACGAGCCTGCTGAATATCTCCTGTTTCGAGGGCTCATAGATGAAATTGTAGATGGGAAGCGTCTCCTCGACGGCCTGTATCGGCGCCAGAGGCAGGAGCCTCGAGATCACCACCTGCTGGGCGATGGCCGACTTGAACTCGTTGAATATAAGCACGACCTCGTCGGTCGTTTCGTTGGTGTAATTTTCGATGATCTCAGCCGCCATCTCCTGCGCGTTCGCATAGGATATCTTGCCTGCGATCCCGGTCCAAGCCTTGCGCATCTCGATGCCGCGCCTTTTATAGTAGTCGCGGGCCTTTCTTCCGACAACGTCGATGGTGACCTCGTACCCTTCGCGCCTCAGCTCGTCGATGTGGCGGGTCGCGGTCTTCATGATATTGGTGTTAAAAGCGCCGCAGAGTCCCCTGTCGCTGGTCATTACGAGCACCTCGATATTTCTGCGCGGTCTCACCATAAGAAGAGGATGTGTCTCGCCCTCGGCGCCACTTGCAAGACTCGACAGGATGCCGTTCATCCGTTCGGCGTAGGGTCTCATCTCGAGCATCCGCTGCTGCGCCTTCCTGAACTTCGCGGCGGAGACCATCTTCATAGCCTTGGTGATCTTGCTCGTGCTCTCTACCGCTTTTATTCTTCTTTTTATGTCTCTCAGTGTCGCCATTTCTTATCCTTTGTACTGAGCGTTCATTAGTGATTTCTCTTTTTTTCTACCCACTATTCACTAATCACTATTCACTGTCTTTATGCCTGGAACCCCTTTTTGAACTCCTCGATCGCCGCAGTCAGCTTTGCCTTCAGGTCGTCGTCGATCGCCTTCTTCTGCGCGAGTTCCTTCACAACGTCCGCCTTGCGGTCCCTCATGTAGCGGAGGAACTCCTCTTCGAACTTCTTGACCGCTTCGACCGGAATATCGTCGATGGAGCCCTGGGTACCGGCGAAGATGATCATGATCTGCTCTTCCGCGCTCATCGGCACATACTGGTCCTGCTTCAGGATCTCGACCATGCGCTTGCCTCGCTCGATCTGCTGCAGCGTGTTCTTGTCGAGGTCCGAGCCAAACTGGGCAAAGGCGGCAAGTTCACGGAACTGCGCCATCGTCAGCCTGAGCGTACCGGCGACCTGCTTCATCGCCTTCGTCTGCGCGGCGCCGCCGACGCGGCTGACCGAAAGTCCGACGTTGACCGCGGGCCGCACGCCCGCATAGAAGAGTTCAGGCTCCAGATAGATCTGACCGTCCGTGATCGAGATAACGTTCGTCGGGATGTAACCCGACACGTCACCGGCCTGCGTCTCGATGATCGGCAGGGCGGTCAATGAACCTGCGCCCTTGTCATCGGAGAGCTTCGCCGCCCTTTCGAGCAGCCTCGAATGGAGGTAGAAGACGTCGCCGGGGAAGGCCTCACGACCGGGCGGACGCCTCAGGAGCAGCGAGAGCTGCCTGTAAGCGGTAGCCTGCTTGCTCAAGTCATCGTATATGATCAGCGCGTGCTTGCCGCTGTCCCTGAAAAACTCACCGATGGTGCAGCCGGTATACGGAGCGATGTATTGAAGGGGCGCGGGCTCGCTGGCGGTAGAGGAGACGATGATCGTATGATCTAGCGCCCCGTTTTCCTCGAGGATCTTCATTGTACGCGCGACATTAGAACGCTTCTGGCCGACCGCGACGTAGATGCAGGTGACGTCCCCGCCCTTCTGGTTGATGATGGCGTCAATCGCAACGGCGGTCTTTCCGGTCTGACGGTCGCCGATGATCAGCTCACGCTGTCCGCGGCCGATCGGGATCATGGCGTCGATCGCCTTGATGCCGGTCTGGAGCGGCTCGTGGACCGACTTCCTCTCGATGATGCCCGGCGCGACGACGTCTACGATACGGAATTCCTTCGTGTTGATCGGCCCTTTGCCGTCGATCGGCTGGCCGATTGCGTTGACGACCCTCCCCCGGAGTGCATCGCCCACCGGCACCGACATGATCCTGCCGGTACGCTTCACCACGTCGCCTTCGTGGATAAGTGAATCTTCGCCGAAGAGGACCGCACCTACGCTGTCCTCTTCGAGGTTGAGGGCCATCCCCATGATGTTGTTCGGGAATTCGAGAAGCTCCGATGCCATGCATTTCTCGAGTCCGTAGATCCTCGCGATACCGTCGCCGACCGATAAGACCGAGCCGACCTCGCTCACGTCGACCTTCTTTTCAAAGTCCGTTATCTGCTTCCTTAAAAGTTCACTTATCTCGTCTACCTTAATCTCCATCTGATCACCCCTTTATAAGCTCATCTTTTAACAGCCTAAGCTGGCCTTTTACGCTGCTGTCGTACATAGTGCTGCCCACCTTGACCAGCACCCCTCCGAGCAGGGAAGCGTCGATCACGTATTCGATATCGATTTCCCGCTCGATCATCTTTTTCAGGGAGGCCTTCAGCCTCTCTTCATAGTTCTTGCTCACCTCCACCGGCGTCATCACCACCGCCTTCGCGCGCTTCATCCTTTCGAGATAGAGCGCGGTCGCGATCTTCAGGATGTCCGAAAGCGCCGCAATCACCCTGATCTCGGTGAGGTGCATGACGAACTTGACGACCTTCTCGGAAAGCCCCGCCTTCGCCGCGACCTGCTGCAACGCCTTTGTCCTCTCGCCGGCGGAAAAACCGGGGTTCACGAGCAGGCTCCTGAACTCCATGCTCTTCTGCATCAGGGTTTCAACCGCGCCGAGTTCCACCAACGCCTTCGGCATCTCCTCGATGCCCACCACGCTCATGAATGTCTTTGCGTATTTCTTTGCCTGTTTTACCGGTTTCAATTTTTGCCCTCTATCTTTGCAACGGATTCCTCGAGCAGCTTCAACTGCTCTTCCTTGGTGAGTTTCTCTTTCAGCTTCTTCTCGGCGAGTTCCATCGCGAGTTCGGCGGCCTCCTTCTTGATCGCGGACTTCGCCTGCTTAACCTCGAAATCTATGTTCGTCTTCGCCTGCTCCAGTATCTTCTCCTGCAGCTTGGCGCCTTCTTCCACCAGCCTCGCCTTTTCCTTCTCCCCAGAAACTCGTGCCGAGGCGATGATCTCTTCGATCTCGGTGTCCTTGACCCTAAGCCGCTCTTCGACCTGAGTCAGGGCCTTCTGGGCAAGCTCCTTGGCCTCGCGGGCCTCCTTCAGACTCTGTTCGATAAGCTCGGTCCTCTTTTTGAAGTATCCCTTGATGTCCGCCTTCTTCATCGCATAGACGAGAAGAAAGACCAGGACGAGGAAGTTTATGATAGGCCAGAAATAGGCCTTGAAAAGTGACTGGGGTGCCTCTCCGCCCTCCTGCGCGAACGCAACAGCGGCAAAAAGAAGGAATTGAAACGCGACAAACATGGAAATAAGGGGCGCCCGATCCTG
>JAKAIZ010000002.1 GCA_021814065.1 Nitrospirota bacterium
ATTCGTCGATGCGTATTCAAGTCGACACCACAAAAAATGTTGTGATTATCCTTACGTGCCATATAGTTTTAAGTATTCGCCTGTTTCTTAACCGGACAGCACTGCAGATACATGAAGGCTTTATATTTCACACAACAAACAACAGGTATCAGAAGTCAGGCTGACCCCTGAAATGCGTTCTGATGGCTCTTGGGTGGGTGACAAGGGGATTTCAGCGTGTGATGGATAGCGGATTTGGTGCTATGCAGGGCAATCCACGTAACTTGACCTTACTGACGGTCTACTGAAGGTCTTTTTAGCCTGTTTTTTTGGCTAACTTATTGATTTATAAGGAGTTTCTGGCGGGAGCGTGTGGGAATCGAACCCACCCTTCCGGCTTGTAACCGGAAACAGCGGCTTTGAAGGCCGTGCGGGACACCAGAACCCGATGCGCTCCCATTTCAGGGCAACAATAAGATAGTACTAAGTTTTTCCCGGAGATGCAACTTTTTGAATCAACCTTCCTAAACGCCCGAATTGCAGGACCCGCCCCAAAAACTCTCACAAGCAGGCACGCGCCCCGGGATGAAGGTTATTTCTTCTCAAGCAGGATCTTGTGGCGAAGAAGCGAAATCTCCCTGATCTGCCCCTCGAAGACCTTCTGCTCGCCGAAGAGGTTCTTAAGGAATATCTTCCCCTCCTCGGGCTTCATGACATCGACGTTTTCCAGATAGAGTTCCTCGGCGCCGTCTTTGTAGATGTATGCGTTTGCCTCACACATGTTCGATCTCCTTTATTCTTGATACGATGTGCTCTATCATATGCGGCAGCGGCTCCCGGTTCACTCCGGCGATCTCGAGGTCTTCCTGGTTCAGAGGCAAGAGTATCGTTTTGGCCTCCGACGAAACGACCGCCGATGCCATCTTTGCTGTGACCTCCCCGAGCATCGCATCAGGAAGTACGATGCTGAGGGGCCCTACGATGACATCGACCCGCTGTGAGTTCCAGACGATTGCGTTTTCCCCCGTTGCGCCCTTGTTCGCCCTCGCCTTCATCATAGACGTCGTTGCAGCAGCATTTGTGCCGAGTGCGATGATCTCGACCGTCTCTTTGAACTCCTCCCTTAGCCGCTTGACGATAAGGTTGCCTATCCCGCCGCCCTGACCGTCGATCACTGCTATCCTGAGCATACCTGAAGTATAAGAAATAGGCAGTCCACTGTCAAACAGGACAGGGGGACTTACCTCATCCATTGTAAGTGTGCGCAGGGGCTGCATTCGGGCAGAGGGCATTCCCGCGGATTCATTGACTCTTTGGCCGAAAACGGCAATAATATAGCGCAAAATGAGTACCAACGATTATCACCACAAAAGGGGGGGGCGCATGGCACAAAAAAAAGTTGCCGTAATCGCGAAAAGCAGCGCCGTCCTTGGATTTCTGAAGACTTTTTTCCGAAGCTGCAGGACATACGAGGCGACCTATTACTCCAAGACCGGCGTCTTCGTGAAGAATCTCTGCGAATCCCCGCCAGCCGCCGTGGTCGTCGAAGGGGCACTCATAGAGACGGTCGCCGACAAGGTCACGAAGTGCCCGACGGTCGCGGTCATCTCCGGCAACATTGCGAGAGGGGTCGAAGAAGTAATCAGCTACAACGTGAAGCAGTATCTCTACAGGCCCTACGTCGCCAGGGACCTCGAGTTCAAGCTCGAGTCCGCGATCCTCGAAAAATACACCCTCAAAAAAATGACGGACGAGATGAAGGAACTCGAGGCGGTCGTGGCACTGACCCAGCTCATCTCCTCGACGCTTGATCCGAAAGAACTGCTTTTCCGGATCGTCAGGAAGATCGCCGACATCATGCCCGTCACGCGGTGTTCGGTGATACGGGCGGACTGGCTGCATCGCTCTGCGTTTGTCGTGGCGAGCTTCGAAGATCCCCACATCGCGGGAATAAAGCTGAACCTCCGGAAATATCCGGAGATCATGGAATCGCTTACCTCGAAAAAGCCTGTTATCATCAAGGATGTCGCGACCGACCCGCTAATGGCCCGCGTGAGGAAGACCCTTGAACCCCTCGGAATACGCTCGATAATCGTCATCCCTATCTTTTTCAGGGACAAGGTGATCGGAACGCTCTTTCTCCGGACTTCGAGGGCGGAGCGGGCCTTCATTCAAAACGAGGTCCGCCTGCTGAACACGATCGCAAACGTTTCCGCAAACGCCCTCTATAACGCCTTTCTCTTTGAGCAGGTGGAGGACGAAAAGTCGAGGCTCGAAAAGCTTGCCATTACCGATTTCCTTACGGGCATCTATAATGTGAGGTACTTCTACCACCGCATCATCGAAGAGTTCAGCCGGGCCGTGCGATACGGACTGCCGATCAGCTGCCTCATGCTTGACGTCGACCATTTCAAGAAGATCAACGACGTCTATGGGCATAAGACTGGCGACCTTGTACTCAGGGAATTCGCGCAGCTCCTGAAGAAGCATTCCCGCAAGAGTGACGTGCTGGCCCGTTACGGTGGAGAAGAGTTCATCCTCCTGCTGCCCCAGACGCCCCATGAAGGCGCGATGTCAGAAGCCGAGAGGCTCCGTGAATATGTGAAGAGGCATAAGTTCAGGAGTCTCAGGAATAAGGGCGGGCTTACTGTCAGCGTCGGCGTCTCAGTCTTCCCTGACGGAGACATCAAAACCCATGACGACCTTATCGCCTTTGCCGATAACGCCCTTTTTTCCGCAAAGAACAGCGGAAGAGACCGCGTGGCGGTCTACAGGCGATAGACGCTGCTTCAGGGATCCCTTGAAGCTGATCACATCCCACATAAATGCCGATTTCGACGCTCTTGCCTCGATGATCGCGGCGAAGAAGATATATCCGGGGGCGGCGATCGTCTTCCCAGGCTCGCAGGAACGCAAGGTGCGTGACTTCATCGAGGTCTTCAACCCGGTGGACATCATTCGTCTCAAGGATGTTGATCCCGAACAGGTCACCCACCTCATCATCGTCGATGCCAAGCGGCCGGACCGGATAGGACCGCTTGCCCCGCTGCTTCAGAGCAAGTCGGTCAAGGTGCACGTCTATGATCATCATCCGTTTGAGAAAAACGATATCCGGGGCGAGGTCGAAAAGACCGAGGAGGTCGGCGCCACTGCCACGATCTTTACAGAGCTTCTCAGGGAGAGGAAGCTCCATCCTTCACCGATGGAAGCGACGATCCTCACTCTGGGGATCTATGAGGAGACCGGCTCCCTGATCTTCCCCTCGACAACCGAGCGGGACCTTCTGGCTGTTTCATACCTCCTCAAGAGGGGGGCGAATCTGAATATTGTTTCGAGTTACCTGAAGATGGGACTCAACAGAGAGGAGCTCGAACTCCTCAACGAACTTGTCAAGTCCTCCGCCGAAGTTGTACTGAGGGGTCTCAGGATTGTCATCACAAAGGCATCCCGTGACTCTTACTTCGGTGATGCGGCCCATCTTGCGCACAGGGTGATGGAGATGGAAGACATCGACGCTGTAGTCCTTCTCCTCGACATGGAGGGGAAGATCCTGATTGTTGCAAGGAGCAGGGTACCCGAGCTCGACGTTGCCGAGCTGATGAAGGAGTTCGGGGGGGGTGGCCATCCGACCGCAGCATCGGCGACCATTAAAGAGGCGTCCCTCGAAGTGGTGGCGGACCGGATCAGGGAACTGCTAAAGGCACACGTAAAGATGGGAAAGGTCGCTGCTGACATCATGACGAGCCCGGTGATTACGATCCAGTGGGACAGCAGTCTCAAAGAGGCCGAAGACATGATGACCCGTTACGGCGTCAACGTTTTGCCGATCCTCCGGGACGGAAAGTTTATCGGCCTGATTTCGAGGGAGATCGTAGAAAAGGCCCTCTTCCACGGCTTCAAGAATAACAAGTGCGTCGATTTCTCGACTTCCGATGCGGCCACTGTCGGCAAGGACACGCCGATCAGGGAAATCGAGGCGACCATGATCGAACAGAATCAGAGGTTCATGCCGGTGGTCGAAAACGGAAAGATCGTCGGAGCCATCACGAGGACCGACCTTTTACGGGTGCTTTACGAGGAATTTCTTAGAAAGAGGCATATCAGCAAGGAGGGCGTCTACGAGAGGGCGCCCTCCGGCAGGAACCTCGCGTTGTGGCTGAAAGAGAAATTTCCGGAGTCGGTATATCGCATCCTCCTTCTTGCGGGGAATGTCGCCGAAGAAATGGGCGTCAACGCATACCTCGTAGGCGGCTCCGTGCGGGACCTCCTTCTCGGGCAGGCGAACCTCGATATCGACCTTGTGATCGAGGGCGATGGGATCCGCTTTGCCAAGGAGTTCGGAGAGCGGCTGAAGGCGAAGGTGCGGTCGCACCACAGATTCGGCACAGCCAATATCAGCCTGGACGGCCAGAAGCTGGATGTGGCCACTGCGAGGACCGAGTATTATGAGTCCCCCGCTGCGCTTCCCAAAGTCGAGATGTCGTCGATAAAAAAGGACCTCTACAGGAGGGACTTTACGATCAATACTCTTGCGATAAAGCTGAACGCCCGCGATTTCGGCCAGCTGATAGATTTCTTCGGGGGCCAGCGCGACCTGCGGGAAAAAACGATCAGGGTACTCCACAACCTCAGTTACGTGGAAGATCCTACGCGCGCCTTCAGGGCAGTCAGGTTCGCGGAGAGGTTCGGGTTCAAGCTCAGCAAGCACACCGAAAACCTGATCAAGTCGGCGATCCAGATGGACCTCTTCGAACGGCTCTCCGGGGCGAGGCTTTTCGATGAACTCAGGCTCGCCTTCGAAGAAACGAACCCGGTCAGGACGCTCAAGAGGCTTTCTTCCTGCGGCCTTCTCAAGGTGATCCACAAGGACCTTCTTTTCGACGAAAAGCTCGAGGCGACGCTCTCTTCGATGTACGAGACGCTTGCCTGGTACGACCTCCTCTATATCGACGAAAAAGTGGACAAAGGGATCCTCTACCTTGCCGCGCTCCTCTCGAACCTTGACCCCGCGCAGAGGACGGCGGCGGTCGAAAGACTGGCCCCGTCGCAGAAGACGAAGGAGATCATCCTCAGAAGCATGACGGAATCGGCCGACGTTCTCGCAAAACTGCCCCTTCGGGACCCCGCCGGAGTTTACCATCTGCTGGCAGGCAAAAGCCCCGAGCTGATACTTTTTTCTATGGCGCTCACGAACGACACGCGGAAGAAGAAACAGATTTCGCAGTTCCTCGTCGAGCTGAGGAAGATAAAACCGCTCCTGAAAGGTGATGACCTCAAGAAACTCGGCATCGCCGAAGGGCCGCTCTTTTCAAAGATATTCAGGGAACTCCTCGACGGGAGACTGAGGGGGAAGTTCAAGACCGAAGAGGACGAAAAGAGGTTCGTTCTGCAGCGATACTTGGAGAAATAGAGGGGCCGGGAGTACTGTCCTTCCGATTTGACGTATTCCTGAAAATCTGATAGTGTAGAATCAATCGTTCTTTCGGAGGGATTATGGATGCCGCACTTAAGGAATTAATGAGTATCGCTGCCAGACGGGGGAATAAGTATGTTAAGGGCGAGACAACGGCTGTCGATCTCCAGTCGAAGCTGGCGGAACTCGGTGTCCTGCTCCTGGAAAAGGCGGGGCGTTTCCCCGATCTTGAGGACTCGAAGATCAGGACGGAACTGATAGAGATACAGAACAAGCTCGATGACCTGAGAAAGGTAATTTTCGCAAGCAAGGTCCACCTGCATTAAGACCGTCCTGACCTGAGGCGCTGCACCGCCTTTCCCGTTTCGGACCTTCCATGAAAAACTTTGTTTTTTCTTTGCCTGCATGGATCTCGCCTTCACCTTCCTCATTGTTTTTGTGATCGCGCTCCGGAGATGTTGCCTCAGAGCGTGTATTCAATTTTAAATGGCAGGGCGGTATCATTGAAGGAAGAACGCCCCCTTCGCGCCTCCCGATCATTTTGGGACACCAGATAGTCGGAAGGGTGGCGGAGGAAGGCAGCAACGCGGCGAGGTACAAGGTGGGAGACAGGGTAGGCGTGGCCTGGATCAATTCGGCTTGCGGCGGAAATCCCGATCAGGCCCGAGACTCAGGAATATCGGCTGGAAGAGGCGAACACGGCGCTGCTCGAGCTCAAGGGCAGAAAGATCCGCGGGGCGAAGGTCCTGAGGGTAGGGTAGAAGCCGGCTGCTGAAGGGCCCCAGGGAGCAGCAGCTATGGCTCTTTTTCAGCATGTCCGCCACCTTTCTGTTGGGTGTCTAAGGAAGCTGCAATGGTATAATAGCCACAGTTCCATATGCAGAAATACCAGCTTATCATATTGATCTGCTACCTGCTTGTCGAGGGGTTCGAATACTGGTTGAGGTTTATCAACCTCCGGTATATGAAGAAGCACGGGACAGAAGTGCCGGCCGGGTTCGAAGGGTATATCGACGAGTCTGTGCTGAAGAAGACGCAGGCCTACACCCTCGATATGAGCAGGCTTTCGCTTGCCGAATCGGTCTTCAGCAGTGCCGTGATGATCGTTTTTCTCTTTGGCGGACTTATGAATGCTTACAACAGTTGGATCGGCTCCTTCAAGCTATCCTTTGTTCCGCAAGGCGCGGTATTCTTCCTTATCCTGACCTTCCTGAATACGGCACTCTCGATTCCCTTCAGCCTCTACAGGACATTCAGGATCGAAAACAGATACGGCTTCAATACCATGACGCCGGCACTGTGGCTGACGGACCTCGTAAAGTCGTTTTTTCTCTCTGCCGTCATCCTCGGGATCGCCCTGTTTGCCGGACTCTATATTGTCAGGCAGAGTCCCGGCTACTGGTGGCTCCTCGTATGGGGGTTCTTCTTCATCCTCAGCATATTCCTTATGTACATCTCCCCCTATGTGATCGAGCCCCTCTTCAACAAGTTCACCCCGCTCGAAGGAGGGGAACTCGAGACGAAGATCAGGGATATGATGAAAAAGGCCGGTATACGGGTGAGCAGGGTCTTCAAGATCGACGCGTCGAAGAGAAGCAGGCACTCAAACGCCTATTTTACCGGCATTGGAAAGACAAAAAGGATCGTGCTCTTCGACACGCTGATCGAGATGATGGAGCAGAATGAGATACTTGCCGTGCTCGCCCATGAGGCCGGCCACTGGAAGAAAAAGCATGTGCTGAAGCGCATTGTGGCGTTCGAATGCCTGTCCCTGGTCGTCGCGTACATTGCTTTCCGCATCCTCAGTACAGACATTCTCTCAAATATTTTTCATATCCAGGGAGAGACGTTCTTCGCAAAACTGATTATACTCGGCTTCATCTTCGGCATAGTGTCTTTCCCGTTTACGCCTGTTTCGAGTTATATATCGAGGAGACACGAAGATGAGGCTGACAGGTTCGCGTCAGAGTTGTCCGGACATCCGGAGAGCCTCGCGACTTCGCTCATCAAGCTCACGAAGGACAACCTCTCCAATCTCCATCCCCACCCGTTTTACGCCAAGTTTTACTTTTCCCATCCACCGATCGTCGAACGGATCAGGAGGCTCCGGGGCTTTCATTAATCGGGAAATTGCATTACCGCAGGAATATGCTCCAATAAACTTTTTAATGCGCAATTAGGTTGTTTTGATAACAAAGGTTTTTATTAACAGGATGTGACGCCCTTTGAAAAAAAACGTCTTACAGTGGTGGCGCAGAAAAAGTTTTTTTCCGCATACCCCCGCGGTTTCCAGTCCTTACCGTATTATTGACGCCAATGACGAAGAATCATATCCGACTGGGAGGTAATGCTGTTTCTCTCCCCTGCGAGGGAGAGGGCTGGGTGAGGGGAGACTCTCAGGAAAACCTCAGCGGTCCGTCAAAAACCACGCCGATACCCCCTCGTCATAATAGAGGGTATAAATAAATCCGTCGCTGCCTTTGACCCTAAAAAACCTTTTTAGCGTTCTGTCTGCAGCGTTCTCCTCGACCCACTCTTTTGTTATGGAAGTGACTTCGATCCTCTCCTCCCCGAGCAGAAAAGACCTCGGGCTTTCTTCGCTTCTAAAGCCCGCATAACAGACGACATCGATCCTCCGGTCTGCCTTACTCATTACCTTAAAGTTACATAATATGCCATGTCTGCTCTGGTCCTTACCCATCGACAGTGTTTACCATTCAGTTGAATAAAGATTGTAAATTAACAACCACAAAAGCTTGATTGACGGGCTTTTGAGCCTGATGACACTCCTTATGTTGGAGTTCACCGAATGTTACCTCCAGGTCATAGTTCTTTTTCCGTCATGCCCGAGGTTCTCAGTCGGGCATCCATGTTTTCTTAAGAATGGATTCCCGCCTAAAGACTGCGGGAATGACGGCCTAAATACACACACTTTATCCAACGACAGGGTTTACTCTATATTGAAGACCGCTACTTCCTTTATCCCGGGAAGATACTCTCCGACCGGCACCAGCCTCTTCCCCTCGCTCACGCAGCCTATGATAATCGTCCACAGTTGATTCAGCTCTTTTTTTTCGCGGTCGTTCTCCGGCGTCATCTTCAGGAGTGTCCCTTCGAGTTCCATCCTCATGATCGTTCCTCCTCGGAAAAAAGTAATGTATATATAAACCTTATCATATCGGCGGACATTATCAACATAAAGCTAATACAAAAGTTGGGATGGCGGCAAAGAGCGGCATGGGCCGATTTCGTGGCCGTTCTTCACAAAATGGAGCGTCAGCAGACGTGACTGTCTGAACCCGCAGGGTGAGTTTCACGGATGCAGCGGAGTGCGCATAGAACGGCAGAAATCGGGACTTTAAAGCGAATGGCCGCCATCCCAACCCTATTTTCTGAGGGGTGCTAAAGCCTTACCGGCACGCCTTTGGACCTGAGGTACTCCTTTGCTTCCCGCACCGTAAACTCCCTGAAGTGGAATATCGAGGCAGCGAGCACAGCGTCGGCCTTTCCGTCGACGAGGCCCTCGTACAGATGTTCGAGTGTCCCGGCCCCGCCCGAGGCGATTACCGGTATCGAGACCGCCTCGGATATGGCCCTTGTCAATTCGATGTCATAGCCGTCCTTTGTCCCGTCCCTGTCCATGCTCGTCAGCATGAATTCGCCGGCGCCGAGTTCTTCCATCTTCTTCGCCCACCGGACCGCGTCGACCAGTTTCATCTTTCTTCCGCCGTGCGTAGAAATCGCCCAACTGAGGCCTGTGGCAGGAAGAGAAAGACGCACCTCCTTGAGAGACGGATCCTCCAGCCAATCCTCTCCGGTAGCTTCGGACATGTCACCGATAACCCTCTTGGCGTCGATCGCCACTACGATGCACTGGCTCCCGAATCTTTCGGCCGCCCTGCTCACAAAGTAGGGGTCTTTCACTGCGGTTGTGTTGATCGAGACTTTGTCGCATCCGGCGTTGAGGAGCGCCCTGATGTCGTCGAGGGTCTTTATCCCTCCCCCGACCGTAAGAGGCATAAACACATCTTCGGCGGTGCGCTCGACCACGTCGAGTATGATCTTGCGTTTTTCATGGGAGGCGGTGATGTCGAGGAAAATGAGTTCGTCGGCACCCTGCCCGTCATAGAATATCGCGTTCTCCACAGGGTCTCCCGCATCACGCAGATTGACGAAACTCACTCCCTTGACCACGCGGCCGTCCTTCACATCGAGACAGGGGATGATCCGTTTCGCGAGCATCTAATAAACCGTGAGGAGTAAAAAGTAAGGGGTAAGGGGTGAAATACCGCTAAAACAACATTCAGATAATGCCATCGTTTCTTTTCTCCTCACGCCTGACTCCTCACACCTTACGCGTTGCTCTTCACGATTTGTTTTCACTTAGCTTTATTGCTTCTTTCAGATCGAGGGAACCGGAGTAGATGGCCTTGCCGGTAATAGCGCCCCAGAGGCCTTTGATCTGCAGGAGGTTCCTGACGTCATCGAGGGTGGCGATGCCGCCCGAAGCGATCACCGGAACGGTCACGGTCTTCAACATCTCCTGCTGGGCGGCTAAATTGGGGCCGGTAAGCATGCCGTCTCTCGAAATGTCCGTATAGATGATGCCCGCAACCCCTGCGGCCTCCACTCTCCTTGCAAGCTCTTTGGCCTCGACGGTACTCACTTCCTCCCATCCCCTGACCGCCACCTTCCCGTCTTTAGCGTCTATCCCGACAAGGATTTTCCCCGGGAATCTGTTGCATGCCTCGACCACGAAGGCTGAGTCTTCCACCGCCGACGTGCCGAGAATGACCCTTTCTATGCCGGCGTTTACAAGTTGTTCTACCGTTTCCATGTCGCGTATGCCCCCGCCGACTTCGATAACCATCTTCACGTACTTTCTGATCTTCAGCACGATGTCTATATTCTTCTGGCGCCCGGTAAAGGCTCCGTCGAGGTCGACGACATGAAGTATCTTCGCTCCGGCGGATTCCCATTTTTTTGCGGTCGCAACCGGGTCGCGGGAGTACACCGTCACCGCATCTTTCTTCCCCTGAAGGAGGCGCACACAGTTGCCGTCTTTCAAATCTATTGCGGGAATAATAAACATAATATTAATATAGCAGAAAAAATCTTTTAATTCTCCGGGAGGTCCCTTGGCGTTCGGGAAAAAAGGAAAGTCTGTCAAAATAAAATTTCTTCTCTGCACATTCTTCTTATCATTTTTGACGGTTTTCGCCGCTATTTCGGACGCATACGCCTTCCGTGTCCCCGAGAAGCTTGTCTACGACCTTACCTGGGGGGGAATCAAGACAGGCACCGCAACTCTCGAAATCAAAGAAGAAAACGGGGCTATGATAATTGTTTCGACCGCCCGCTCTGCCGCCTGGGTCTCTCTGTTTTACACCGTCGACGACAGAATAGAGTCCGTCCTCTCAAAACCCCTGCGTCACGCTGCTCTCGGCAATCCGCGGCACTACCGCATCAGGATCAGGGAAGGGCGGGACAGGCGTAACAAGGAGATCGTCTTTGACGCGGCGAAACGCAAGGCTCTTTATACCGACTATCTGAATGGAGAGCGAAAGGACATTCTTATCCCCGACAATACCTTCGATCCCCTGTCGAGTTTCTATTATTTCAGAACGATCAAGACCGTGCCCGGGAAGTCCGTTTACGTATATGTGGTGGACAGCAAGAAATTATGGAATGTCGAGGTGCAGGTCATCAGGAGGGAAAGAATTACCACGGAACTCGGGGTTTTTGATACCATAGTGATCAAGCCTCTCTTGAAATCGGAGGGCATCTTCAACAGGAGGGGAGACATGTATATATGGCTTACGGACGACGAAAAACGTGTACCCGTCAAGTTGCAGACAAAAGTGGCGCTCGGGAATGTCACCGCAACGCTGACAGGAGGCCAATATTAGGACCCTCAGCAATCTGAAATTCGCTTCCGAATTTCTGGCCCTCTTCTTCATCGATATCGCCACCGTGGTGATATCGTTCTATTGCGCGGTCTTCGTGAGGACCAGCATCCTGCCTTTTTTTTATGCTGGCTTTCCTGAGGGGATGCCGTTCAGAGGCCTTTTCGACATCTGGTGGGTCTTTGTCGTATGGGTTTTTTTCTTCTACTACGAGGGGCTTTATACAAAAAGGTTCTCCTTTTGGGACGAGATACGGGTGTTGTGGAAGGTATCCTTTTTTTCGACTGTCGGCGTCTTTACTATCGTGTCGATCGGGAAATTGAGTGATGAGATGTCCCGGACGGTCGTTGCCCTTATGGGTGCGATTTCCCTTTTGTACCTTCCGCTCATACGGATGGTCGCGAAGAAGGTCCTCAGGCGTTTGGGATTTCTGAAAAGGAGAGTGCTCATCCTGGGCGCGGGAGAGACGGGGAAGCTCATTGTCAGGGCGCTCAAGAAAGAGCCGAATTACGGATATGAGATCAAGGGATTCTTAGACGACGACCCCGGTAAGTTCGGCAGGGAAATGGAAGGCGTCAAAATCCACAAGGGGACGGACAGGGCGGCAACATATATAAACCGGTGCGGCATAGACGACCTCGTTATTGCCATGCCTGGCGCCGGCAAGGAGCGTCTCCAGGGACTGATAAACGGTCTTCAGCACAAGGTCGACCGCATCCTCTTTGTGCCCGATATATTCGGTATCGCAGTATTGGGGACGAACCTTCAGCACTTCTTTCATGAAGAGGCGTTTGCCTTCGAGATGAAGAACAACCTGGCAAGCCCCTTCAATATTTTCTTGAAGCGGAGCTTCGATATCTTGATGAGCATACTGCTTTTGCCTCTCCTTTTATTCCCTGTGGCGCTTATTTCCCTTCTCATCCGGATCGATTCCCCCGGGAGGGCGATTTTTTCTCAAGAGAGGGTGGGCAGGAGAGGAAAAACCTTCAGATGTTATAAGTTCAGGACGATGTTCGATGATGCGGAAGACCGGCTTGAGGGGCTGCTGCAGGATGACCCGGAGGTGAAGAACAGATGGGAGCAGAACTGGAAGCTGAATGACGATCCGAGAGTGACTAAGATTGGATGGTTTCTCAGGACCACCTCCCTCGATGAATTGCCGCAGATACTGAATGTGCTGAAGGGCGAGATGAGTTTCGTCGGCCCCAGGCCGGTGACGCAGGACGAGATAGACATCCACTATCGAGAAATGGCCGAGCTCTGCTTCAGCGTGCTGCCGGGGATCACCGGGCTCTGGCAGGTGAGCGGAAGAAGCAATACAAGCTACGATTACCGCATCGCCCTTGATTCATGGTACGTGCGGAACTGGAACCTCTGGCTCGATATAGTTATTCTTTTCAAGACGGTCCGGATTGTCATAAGGAAGGAAGGGGCGTACTGATTCCCTCTTTTCTCCGCTTCCGTCACCTGGGCCGTCATGGAAATTTGAGAGCCTTATCCAATATAATAAAAACGCAGACTTACGGGAATTTTGGTATATCACGGTGCTGTCATTCCCGCGCAGGCGGGTCTCCTCAGGCGACTCGAAGCGAGAATCCAGAGAACTCTTTGAATGAGGAACAATACTTTGGAAGAAGGAAGGCCTTTGGTTTCTATAATTGTCAGGACAAAAGACAGGCCCAAGCTTCTTAAGAAGGCGCTTGCGAGTATCTCTGCCCAGACTTACCGTCCGGTTGAAGTTGTCCTTGTCAACGACGGCGGTTGCGAACTCGACACCGAAGAGCTGAAAGAACTCCTCAACGACATGCCGCTCAATTATATAAGGCTCGAAAAGAACGCGGGGCGGGCGCATGCCGGAAACGTGGGGCTCAAAAACGCAAAAGGCGAATACGTAGGATTCCTGGATGATGACGATGAATTTTATCCCGAGCATGTGGAAACGCTGGTAACTTTTCTTGAACACAGTGAATATAAGGTTGCGTATACGGATTCATTTTGCGTATTTCAAGAATGGGTAACAGATAAATATGTGACTGTCAGTAAAAAAGTCCTTTATAGTCAAGATTTTGATCGCGAGGGATTGTTAGTAGCTAATTACATTCCTATGCTCAATGTTTTGTTTAGAAAAGATTTGATTTTCAGCACAGGATTACTTGATGAAAAGCTTGAAGCCCATGAAGACTGGGACATGTGGTTGCGGCTTTCCCAACACAGTGATTTTTATCACATCAACAAAATAACCGCCGAATTCAGTATGAGAACTGACGGAACTACAATAACTAGCAGTAACCGGAAGGCATTTCTGGAGACTGCAAGAATAATTCATAAGAGATATTCCCCTTCTCCCCCCGATGAGAAAATTGTTAAAGGGCAGAATACTGTTGAGTGGTTACTTGCTAAAGGAGTGGTGACTAATGGGGAAAAATTGGAAAACTCATATCTCGTAGATATTGCTGAAGCACTGATTCAGCAGAAGGACATCCAAATAGGAAATCTTGAGGCAGCTATACAGAGGGATATCCAGATAAGGCAGAAGGACACCCAAATAGGAAATCTTGAGGCGGCGATAAATGGGAAGGATATCCAGATAAGGGAGAAGGACGCCCGGATAGAGGATCTTGAGGCGGCGATAAATGGGAAGGACGCCCGGATAGAGGATCTTCAGGCGGCGATAAATGGGAAGGAGGCCCGGATAGAGGATCTTCAGGGGGCGACCAGCGAGAAAGATGATGCCTTAAATAATATTTACAGTTCCCATGGATGGAAGACCCTTTTGTTTTATTACAAAGTTAGGGACAGGATATTTCCGCCAAGCAGCAGGAGGCGGAAGGCAGCAAAACTTGCATGGAACCTTTTAAGTCCGGCCGGCAGCGGCTGGAAGGGCCGGCGGAGGAGCATCGTCGATGCATCTGAAGGTCGGTTTGCGCGGTCGCTGGTTTCTGCCTATTCTTCCAGTACATTCCTCCGGAGCAGTTTTGCTGCAGCAAACGTTTGGTCGCATAAATATGTGCGCCCATGGTTTCCAGCCCTGCACGACAAATTTTTTGTGGATTTCAAGCTCTATCTGAAAAAACGATGGTTAACCGGAGGCGGCGGAAACGGCGCTGTCCTGCAACCCCAACTTTACTCCTTGCCTAAGCCGGCAGATGAAGAATTCCTTCCGAAAGTATCCGTCATAATCCCTAATTACAATCACGCGCGCTATTTGCGTCAGAGGCTTGAAGCCGTTTATAGGCAAACGTATAAGAATATTGAGGTTGTTTTGCTTGATGATAACTCCGACGATGAAAGCACGCAGATTCTTGAGGAATACCGGCTGCGTTATCCAAATATTACAAAATGCATCTTTAACGATAAGAATTCGGGGAGCGTTTTTTATCAGTGGCAGCGCGGCATTGAATCAGCCCAGGGAGAACTTATCTGGATTGCGGAAAGCGATGATTACTGCTCTGATAATTTAATAGAAGAATTAGTCCATTTTTTTGCTAATGAAGCAGTAATGCTTGCTTTTTGCAAAACGGTGTTCGTTGACGGCGACACAGACCGGCAAAGCTGGAGTCTGGAGGAGTATCTGGCGGATGTCATAGACCCGGCATTATGGCAGCAGCCTTTTATCAAATCAGCAAACTATTTGGTAAATACTATGTGGGGAATAAGGAATATCGTTGCCAATGTGGGTAGTGCGGTATTTAGAAATCCTGGCAAATTAGAATTATTGGAAAACGAACCCTGGAAACGAATGAGGATATGCGGAGACTGGATCTTCTATTTGCATATAATCCGCGGCGGATTGGTTGCTTATACTCCAAAGGCAACTAATTTTTTCCGGATGCACGAGAAAAATACTTCAGTGAATACCTATAATCAGGATATTTATTACCGCGAACATGAAAAAGTTGCGGAAGAGCTGGTTAAGCTCTATCGACTGCAGGAAGGCGTTCTTGAAAAGCAGCGGCGTGTTCTGGAGGGGCATTGGCGCTTACACCGTGCAGATTATTCCGAACATGCTTTCATGCGATGCTATAATTCAGAGCGTATTAAGCATTTATCCAAGAGCCGTAAGCCTAATTTGCTGATCATTGCATTTGCGCTGGCAAGCGGCGGCGGAGAAACTTTTGCTGTCAGACTCTCAAACTTATTGAAGTCTAACGGCAGCGGCGTGACCTTACTTAATTTTCATCGAGAACCTACACAGCAGGGGGTCCGGCGAATGTTGCACAAAAGCATACCTTTGCTGGAGTTGGACAGATGGGACAAGCTCAGTATGGTGGTTGATGACATGGGTATTGAAATTGTGCATTCTCATCATGCCTGGGTCGATGTAACTATCTGTTCGCTTTTAGAAGATAATCCGAATTGCAAGGTGATCGTGACAACCCACGGCATGTATGAGATGATGTCGCGCGCCGAGATAAACAGGGTCAATCGTTTGCTGAAGGAGCGTGTTGACAGGTTTGTTTATCTCGCAGACAAGAATCTGGACGGCTTCGATTTTAACATTGTTGAGCAAAAGCACTTCGTCAAAATCGGCAATGCGATGGAAAAAGTGCCGATAACGCCTGTCCCAAGGGAGGATCTCGGGATCAGGAAAGAGGATTTTGTCCTGTGTATGGTCAGTCGGGCCATACCGGAAAAAGGCTGGAAGGAGGGCATCGCTGCCGTGGCATTGGCGCGAGAACTCAGCGGAAAAGAGATCCACTTGTTATTGATCGGCGACGGCCCCGAATATGAACGGTTGAAAAATCGTGAGAAGACCCATTTCATACATTTTATGGGGTTTAAGGATAATGTCTGCGATTATTTTGCAACCTCCGATCTGGGGTTTCTTCCATCCAGGTTCCGCGGAGAAAGCTATCCGCTGGTAATTATCGAATGCCTTCAGGCTAATCGCCCGGTTTTGGCAAGCGATATTGGCGAAACTGCAAAGATGCTGGAAACCGAGTCGGGTCCTGCCGGCAGTGTATTTGCTCTTGATAACTGGAAGATCCCGGTCAAACGGATTGCGGAGCTTATCGCGGGGTATGCGACGAACAAGGCCTGGTATTCCGAACAGCTTGCGCGGGTGCCGGAGGCGGTAAAGAAGTTCGACCCGGAGAAGATGGTCCAACGCTACGAGAAGGTGTATCGGGAGGTCCTTGAGGAAGACGGCAAAGACAAAATCGAACATCCCGCAGAGGTGGGAAAAAAAACATAGAAATTGTACAATAGCGAAGGGTGGGGATGGTCTTACGCATGAAGAGGCGGAACGGCCGGCCCGGTTCAGCGGCGAAAGCCGGCAAGGTACGAAGGGGAAAATTGGAGGGAACATGAAGAAGACATCTGGCCTGTTTATCCTGTTTGCATGCGTGGCGCTGCTTCTCGGAGCCTGCGGCGGGGGCGGAGAAAGAGAGACACCACCTCCGGCACAGTTAAGTCTGAGTGTTCTGCCTACATCGCTCCCCGATGCTACGGTTAATGTTCCGTATTACCAGACAACGGCAATTTCGGCGTCGGGAGGTACGCCTCCTTATCAGTATTCCTGCTCTGCCCCGAAGGCCTCGGGTCTCTCGGCTTCCATAACTTCTTCTGATCTTTCATCCGGTAGTGCGTCATGTCTGATAAGCGGAGTCCCGGTTGCCGCTGGCGCGGCCGCAATAAGTATTTCCGTATCTGACGCGAGGGGCGCTTCGGCGTCCGCAGGCACTTCGTCAGTCGCTATTACGCCTTCACCGGACCCGCTCGATAACTGGCATTGGAGAAATCCGCTGCCGCAGGGTAATACGCTTAATGGTGTGGCATATGGGAACGGCATCTACGTCGCCGTCGGGGATAACGGCACTATCGTAACCTCGCCGGACTCGACGATATGGACTTTGAGGAACTCCGGGATAACGGCCTCATTGCACGCAGTGACGTATGGGAACGGCATCTTTGTTGCGGTAGGAGAAAACGGCAGTGTCGTGACGTCGCCGGATTCAGTAACGTGGACATCCAGAAGTGCAGGAACAAGCGCGTTAAGCGGGATCAGCTATGGCAACGGCATCTTTGTCGCCGTGGGGGATAACGGCACTATTCTTACTTCATCCGATGGGGTAATCTGGACCCCCGGAAACTCCGGCACAACTGCTTCCCTAAGCACAGTGGCCTATGGCAACGGTAAGTTTGTGGTCATGGGTGTCGATATCATCCTCACGTCCGCTAATGGTATAACATGGACATCGGCAAGCACAACAATATCAATTAATTGGTCCGGTGTAATGTACGGCAATGGCATATTTGTTGCCGGAGGTTATTTTGGCTGCAATCACTTCACCTGCGAAGGATTCGCAACCTCACCTGACGGGATAACATGGACTCCCAGTTCTTTGCCTGCGTATCAGCCGCCAGGTCTTGGATTTTGCATGAGCTATGGCAATGGCACCTTTGTGATCATGGGGGGCGGCCGACTGGCGACCTCGTCCGACGGCAATACATGGACAGTAGAATGGGCATCGGAATCCGGCGATTTTGACGCAAATGCGGTTACGTATGGCAATGGCACCTTTGTCGATGTGACGTATGCAGGGATGATCAAGACTTCCCCAGACGGGATAACCTGGACATCCAGGATATCTGGAACGGCTGATAATTTGAGGCACGCAGTGTATGGAAACGACACCTTTGTGGCGGTGGGATATTCCAATGTGTACGGTTACTTTTCCATCGCCTCCACCAACGCCTTAATTCTCACTTCGCCAGATGGAAAAACGTGGACGTCCAGACTCACGGATCTGACAGGAGGATTGGGTGGGGTCGCCTATGGCAACGGCACCTTCGTTGCCGTGGGAGGGACTCCATATATCGCGGGCGGCATTATCCTCACTTCCCCTGACGGAGTCACCTGGACATCGAGGGACTCCGGTACCCTTGATAATTTGAATGCGGTAGCGTACGGGAACGGTATCTTCGTCGCAGTAGGCAATTCCGATGTCAACGGGGTTATTCTGACGTCGACCGACGGCGTCACGTGGGCACAAAGAAATTCGACGGAAAGCGTCGGCTTGTACGACGTGACTTTTGGAGATGGGATGTTTGTGGCGGTAGGAAATTCCGATGCCGCCGGAGTAATTCTCACCTCCCCCGACGGCGTGACCTGGACTTCGAGAAACTCTGCAGACAGCGCAGTTTTGGCTGGGGTGGCCTATGGCAATGGCACCTTCGTTTCGGTAGGGTGGTATTATCATTCTCCCTCTGACACCGGTGCAACCATCATCAGTTCCGACGATGGAGTAATATGGACATCCAGAAGATCGGATTCAGCCGTTGTTGCTTTTAACGGTGTGTCTTATGGCAACGGCACTTTTCTGACGGTGGGGTATTCCGGTTCCATGCTCACCTCACCCGACGGGGTAACGTGGACATCCAGAATCTCCGGAACATCTGGAACAACTTTTCTGTCCGGGGTAGCTTATGGTAATGGGACCTTTGTGGCTGTAGGCGAGGGAGGCACCATTATCCAGTCTGACCCACTGAAATAGTTGTCTCTGGTATTCTATGAAATCAGGAATTCAAGGTTTAGTTGAGGAGCCATGATCTTATATCCTATTCCGGAAAGAAGACCGACAACAATAGAACAGATTTCTTCAAAATGCGGGTCCGTGGGGATATGTACAGCCTGCGGGCGAATAGCATACTTCAGAAGATATCTTGATAACCACAGGGAACTGGGCAATTGTCTGTTTTGCGGAGCAAGCAACAGAAAAAGGCAGATATGCTACCTGCTGAGAAAAGAGCTTAAGTCAGGGGATATCGGAAAGATCATAACCTCGGCATCCATATTGAATGCGGAATCATCCGGAGGGCTCCACAACTCCCTCAAACATAATACTAATTATATTTCGAGTGAATACTTCGGCGACGCATACAGGTCCGGAGAAATGGTCAACGGGACATTACATGTGAATTTGCTGGATACACATTTTGACGACAACAAATTTGATTTTGTTTTGACGTCAGACGTGTTGGAGCATATACCGGACCCTTATAAGGCATTCAGAGAAATCTATAGAATCCTGAGGCCGGGGGGCGTGCATATTTTTACCGTCCCTTTTTATCAGACCCATTACTTCGATGAAAAAAGAGCTGAGATAATAGACAGCCAGATAATTCATCATATGGAACCTATCTACCATCTGGATCCAAACAATCCAAACGGGATTCTTGTCTATAATATTTTTTCGATCGAAATGCTGCTCAACTTAAGCAGGATCGGATACAGAACGATTATGCACAAACTTTATGCTTTTCGGTATGGAATTTTCGGCAACAACGCTATTATCTTTGAAAGTCGAAAAATTTGAGGCGGAGCCACTTCGCCAGATAGGACTTGTCGGTGAATGTGTGGGCTGTTTTTTTATTGCCGTGGGTGGCTGACGGCATCATTCTTCAGTCGGCACCCTTGTGAATTTCAGGGACCGTGAAAATCTCTTTTTTGTCAGGATAGTACGCTACAAACAGATCTTCCAAGTGATGCAGTGCGGTGCCGTCGAATGGTCTCATCTTCTTATAAATGTGCACTCTGACATCATTATCGAGGAGAAACTCATAGTTCAGTGCGTCAAAAGATGAGCCAATGCCCCCCTTCAGATGCATTTGTTCAGCGAGAATGCCGATGACCCTCTGGTCTTCTGGCCTGAGATGATACTGTTCAGGTTCCGCGACTACCACATAGCCTGCGGAGAGAAGATTTTTAGGAAAGCCGTCTTTTTTATCCACATGGCTGGAGGCAAAGATCTTGTTGCAGAAGGATTGTGGATAATCAAAAGCACGGCAGGCGTTTCTTAAGATGTCGTCGTTGATAATGGTCGAGCTTGCGACGACATAAATTCCTTCCGTGTCGTTTCTTACTAACTCCCCTAAGACATCCAGCAACTTCCGGATTTCTCCCAGATCGTTCCTTACTAGCGGATAATGTCTATACCCCGTAATAAAAGGCGTTATCTTTGGGTATTTGTCGGCAACTCCGGGAATAAATACAGTGAAGATCTGTATGGTGAGAATAGCGACATATGCCGACGAAAGGGAAAGCCTTAGCGGCAGATTTTTCACCCACTTAAGGAGACCTGAGGCGAATAAGGATATCACAAGAATCATTGATGGCATGAGTTGATAAAGATGCTGAGCGCCAAAATTCTGGACTCTCGAGAAAAGGACGACAACACAGATGGAATGCACAATTAAAAAGATGGAAAAATGTCTCGTCTTTTCCGCGTAAACGCTGTAAAGCAAGCCGGCAACGAATATGACAGTTGTGAATGGGCCGAAATACCAGTAAAACCTGCCGAATATCTGGCTGAGGGTATTGTCAGATTTATAAGCGGAATAAATGTCCGCATAATCCGTTGAAAGCATCTTTGTCGCCTGAGGCCCCGCAATCAGAAAGAAAACGGCCGTGGCTGCGCAGCCGATGACAATTATGTTCCTTGCGGCGGAGAAGTACTTTTTGAAGTTCAGGCGGGATCGACTGAAAAGCGCCACTGACCTTTCGGCCGCAAGGGCGACAAAAAAGGAGACGACCCAGTATGCATACCATCGCCTGAGCAGCACGAGAAAGGCAAGCATTAGTCCCAGGGATATAAGCGTCTTCGCAGACATATCCTCGACGGGTGTGCGGCAGAGGACCAAAAGAATGCAGAAGATGACGACGACTCCCGCGGCATCAGGATATCCCAAAAAAACGGGGTTCCAGAATTGAACGAAAAGGAGAAACGTCGAAAGTGTGACCAACTCGGCAAGAAAGGATTCCCTCTGATCACTCTGGGAAGTAAGGTTTCTTACAAGTGCTGTGCAAAGAATTGCCGAGGGGAGTACATATACATTTGCGATCGCCAAAATGTATGGCAGCCTGCCCGCCCCGAAAAGCAGCCGAAAGGGCATTAGAAAAAGTACTGGCAGGAGATTGTAGTCATCCTGCCGGATGGTGCGCCAGATTTCAGAAAAAGCATTCACCGGCGAGTACATCAGGAGATCGCCAAGATTTTGATATTTTACCCAATAATTGTAGTAATCCCAGAAGTAGATATACCGCTCCTGGCTGATGAAATAATAGACGAATGAATTGACGAAGGCGAAAGCGACGACAAAAAGAAGCATCTGGCTGAGGTTGACTTTTGTCCCCTTAATAAGATATTTTCCCATACGATTCCTCAAAATTATTGGTTATATTAATGGATAGCAATCCTGGATGTAAATGATGAGAGAGTTCCGAACTCACGCCGCGTACCATGAAACTTAGCGTCGTCATCCCGCTCTTCAATGAAGAGGCCGTTATAGGGACCACCCACGCGACTGTCATGGAGACGCTTGCCGGGCTTCTCGGGAAAGGCCTGATCGACGACTATGAGATCGTCTTTGTCGACGACGGTTCCCATGACCGTTCCCTGGAGATCCTCAGAAAACTTGCGGGAGAATCGTCCAAGGTGAAGGTGATCTCTTTCAGCCGGAATTTCGGTCATCAGCGGGCCCTGGCAGCAGGGATACTCCACTCCTCGGGGGACGCGGTCGTGAGTCTCGACGCAGACCTTCAGGACCCCCCGGAGCTGATCGGCGAGATGCTCGAAAAGCTCCGGCAGGGCAACGACATCGTCTATGCCGTCCGGAGGGAGAGAAAGAAAGACACCGTGTTCAAACGTCTGACGGCGCGGTTCTTCTACCGCCTTATGCGGAGCATGGGGGTGGACCTTATCTATGACCACGCCGATTACCGGCTCATCTCAAAGAAGGTCGTCGCTGCGTTCCGGCGCATCGGAGAGACCAATATCTTTCTCCGCGGGATCTTTCCCTATCTCGGCTTCAATCACGAAATCGTCTATTACGAAAGACAGGAGAGGTTTGCAGGCGCTACTAAATATCCGTTACGCAAGATGCTGGCCTTTGCATGGGAAGGGATTACCTCCTTCAGCAATGTGCCGCTGAGGCTTGCCTCTCTTGCCGGACTGACCATCTTTGTCACTTCACTCTGCCTTGTCTCATGGGCTTTTTACGAAAAATTCGCCGGAAGGACGATCCCCGGCTGGACCTCTACGGTTATCCCGATCTTCTTCATCGGCGGCTTGAACATACTCTTTCTTGGACTGATCGGGGAATATATCGGGAAAATTTACCTTGAAGTGAAGAGGAGGCCGCTTTTTCTCGTGAAGGAGACGCATAATCTCGGAGAACCGCCCCGGGGATAGGCCGCGACAAGAACCCCGGTAGTCGTCCGGTCCTCTGGCCCACCGGGATGGCAGTGCCGTCATTGAATTTTTTCCTGTAAATTGTTAAAGTGTGCATACTATTATGATTTCCGCCTTTTCCAGGAAAAAAGAGCTGAAGGTTCGCCAGGAGATCCTGAAAGGGATCTACGAAGAGAATCTTCGTATAATCGGCAAGAAAAAGGGCGTCCTTTTGAGACAGCGGACGTTCTCTCCGAACAGGGTCTTGCTGATATTATGTATTGCGGCGATAGTTGTCCTGGCGGGGGGTAATTATCTGGATGCCCCCTTGCTTGCCGAAAAGCAGACAGCGGGGGAAATAGTGATGCGTCCGCTCCCATCGTCCGCTGAATTGCCTAACGCCTCGGATTTTAAGGCCTTTATCACCAATGCGGACGTGTCAGTGAGCCGCACCTTCGGTTTGGGAGTCAAAACGATCATGATCGATGCGGGCCACGGCGGTGTGGATTCGGGGACAAGGGGGAAGATGGGAACCGCAGAGAAGGATATCGCCCTCGACATTGCAAAACGTCTCAAGGCCCGTCTCGACAAGTACGGACGTTTTCATGTTGTCATGACACGGAGCGAAGACGTCACGCTGCCCCTCAATAAGCGGGTCGAACTTGCCCGGGAGGCAAAGGCCGACCTCTTTGTCTCGATACATCTCAATTATCTTCCTTCCAAGCCGATCAATATCATCGAGACGTATTATTTCGGTCCATCCGCTGACAGCAAGACGCAGGAGCTCGCCGAACAGGAAAACGCCGGCTCCCAATACGGCCTCGGTGAATTCAAGGAGGTCATCGAGAAGCTCGGCCAGAGACTCAAACTCCAGGAATCGAGGGAACTTGCCTATTCCATACAGAAGAACCTCTTTGTAAATATAGCAAAGGAAAACGGAAATGCCTACAACTTCGGGGTAAAGCGGGCGCCTTTTGTTGTGCTCCTCGGCGCCGAAGTGCCGGCCGTTCTTGCAGAGGTGTCATGCCTCAGCAACAGGCAGGAAGAGAAGCAGCTTAATACCGAGGCGCACAGGGAAAATATCGCGCATGACCTCGAAGCGGGGATACTGGACTATATAAATAAAGGAGAAGCAGGCTATGGCGCAGACAGATACGCGGAAAAAAGATGAGGTATTGTTTGTCGGGATCGACCTCGGGACGTCGAGGAGTTCGATTTCGGCGGGCAACGGCAAGCGGGAGTGGATAGAAAGTTTCGTCGGCTGGCCGAAGGATTTTATTGCAATGCAGGTGGTCGGCAAGCCGGTGCTGTTCGGCTCCGAGGCTTTGCAGAACAGGCTTTCCCTTGATATCTGCCGGCCCCTTGAGCACGGCGTGATCAAGGAAGGCATCAACAGGAACGACGAGGCGGTGAAGGAGATCATCAGGCACCTTATTGAACTCGCCGGTCCTGCATCGGGACAGAAGATACACGCGGTCGTCGGCGTACCGGCCGACACCCTGAAGGTGAACAAACTGGCGATACGAAAGGCGGTGACGGAGTTTGTCCATTCGCTGATGGTTGTGACGGAGCCTTTTGCGGTGGCGTACGGCATGAACCTCCTGAATAATTCGATGGTGATCGACATCGGCGCGGGCACGGCGGACTTCTGTATTATGCACGGGTCTATCCCATCGGAGGAGGACCAGAAGACCGTCCTGACGGCGGGCGATTACATAGACGAGCAGCTCTTCAGCTACCTCAGCGAGAAATACCCGAATTCCAAGTTCAACAAAAATATGGTCCGGCAGTTCAAGGAGCAGTACAGCTTTGTCCGGGACACGCCGGAAGAGATACGGGTCGAAATCCCTGTGGACGGCAAGCCGGTGATGCACGACATCAAAAACGAGATAAAGCGTGCCTGCGAGAGCATCCTGCCGGCGCTCACAGAGACGACGGCCGAGATGATCGCGCGATTCGATCCGGAATTCCAGGTCAAGATAAAGAACAACATCGTCCTGGCGGGAGGAGGGAGCCTCATCAGGGGACTTCGCGATCATCTTCAGGATGCGCTTAAGGAATACGGTCCCTGCAAGGTGTCGTGCGTCGAAGACCCTCTGTTTGCGGGCTCCGACGGCGCGCTCAAACTCGCTCAGGACATGCCTTCGAAATACTGGGAACCTCTTTGAGATTCTCTCAATACATATGAAGACGGGAGATTTACCATGGCAAGCAAGACGGTCCTCGTAATCGACGCCGATAGCGAAACAGAACAATTCATCGCTTCTACTCTTGAAGCCGAAGGGTATCTTGTGTTTGCAGTTCCCGGAGGTGACGTTGGCGCCGAGATGGCCCAGAAGGTCAGGCCTTCCCTGATTTTCGTGAATCCCGAAGATACAAGCGACAAGGGCATGGAGGTCTGCAGGACGATACGCAGTTATGAGTCACTTAAGAACGTGCCGATTATTTTGCTTTCCTCGGGTCCCCGGGGAACTGATCTCGGTCTATTAGGAGTTGTAGACGCCCTGTCAATGCCGGTCAGCTCAGCGGAGCTCCTGGAAAAGACCGAAAAGGCCATGAACGTCAAGTCTCCCGTCGTGCTTCGTGTCAGGGAGAAAGCCGCTGAGTTCCGGGAAGACAAAATGCCGGCTGCCGAATCGCCATCCCCTGGATTGCGGGAAGGGGTCTCTTCGAAGTCTCGTCTGTCGGACTTGTCGGAAATAGAGGACATGGAAGCAGAGGGAGAAGCAGTTAAGGGCACTCAAAAAGACCGGGAGGTGCCTGCCGAATCCTACTTCCCGGAAGAAGAGACCGCTGGGGGAAAAAAGGGCAAGAAAGTTTTGTTGGCGCTACTTGCGGTATTGGTGATCGTCGTCGGTGTGGCGGGAGCTCTTTATTATACCGGGCTGATACCGGGGGCCGGCCTTCAGACGAAGGTCCCGGCGGCGCCGCCAAGAACGGTCGAGAAGCCGAAAAAGCCCGAACCACTGCCCGCCGCTGAGACTGAAAAGCAGCCGGTTGCGGAGGAAAAGACAGCGTCTGCTCCGGCTGCCGCACAGACGCCGGTTGCCGCTACTGCGCCTCACGCGGCGGAAGTTCAAACGCCATCGCCCAAGACTTCTCCTGCGCAACCGCCTGCTACCAAGGCGGCTCCGGCCTCAAAACCATCAGGCAAGACCGTCTACTCGGTCCAGGTCGGGGTCTTCAAAAATGAGAAAAATGCCTCGACGCTCTCAAAGAAACTTAAAGAAAAAGGGTATGATGCATTTATCCTGAAGAGCAGCAGTAGAGAGAAGGGTACCGTATATAGGGTGCTGGTCGGCAAGTTCGAAGACAACAAGAAATCCCGGGAAATGGCAGTCCAGATCAGCAAGAAGGAGAACATCAAGGCGGTCATTTTTTCAGAATAAGCCCTTGCGGCTCGGTGACAGCTATCCTATAATATCCGTCATTGCGGCTTGTCCGCAATCCTTCTTAAAGAAAGATTCCCGACAAGCGGGAATGACGGTCCGGCGGCCGACTGGCGAATTCCTCAGCGTCTTGATTTATCGCCATTCGCCGTGTCGATGAGGAATTTTTCGAACCGGTAAGCTATCTTGTCCCAGGTCATGTCTTTGGCAGATTCCCTGCCCCGCAGTCCGATCTCTGTACGGTCCTTGCTTTCCTCAAGCTCCTTCATACACTGTGCGAGCGACGAGGCATCACCGGATTTAAAAGTCTTTCCCGCACCGTTCTTCTTCACAAAGGAGAACCCTGATATGTCGCTTACAACGACCGGTTTCCCGCAGGCCATCGCTTCGAGGACCGCGATAGGCTGGACTTCATGGCGCGAGGGAAAGACCGCGAACGCAGCTTTACTCAGGACTTCTGTTTTTCTGTCGCCGGAAACCCAGCCGGTAAAATCGATTTTCCTCCGCACTTCCCCGGGCAGCGTCATGACTGAGGCCTTGAACTTCTCCATGTCCCTGCCGTCACCTGCGATCACAAGCCCTATATCAGGAAGCCATTGCGAAAAATCCCTGTACGCGGCAAGGAGGAGATCGAGCCCCTTGCCGTATATGTCTATTCTCCCGAAGTAAAGAACATAGTCTCCTTCGAATGTCGGAACGCCGAGAAGTTCCGGTGAAACGCCGTTGGCAATGATCGCAATGCGGCTCTTTGGATTCTTGCGAAACTTGCCAGCCGTTTCCTGGCTGATAAAAATAAAGTTCCGGTAGCAGGCAGGCCGCAGCTGTTCCATAAGGGAGAGGACCGAGGCGTAGAGAGGATTGTATTTTCTGAAATAGAGTGTTCCAGTGTATCCCTGGACCTGGAGCACTGCCGGCTTCCCGGCCACGGCGTGAAGAAACGTGGGGATCGCGGGAGAAAATTCCTCGATGATGACGTCATACTCACCTCCTTTTTTCTTGACGAACCGCGCCGCATGGTAAGCATAGGAGAGGAGCGTTATTGCTAGGCTCCTGCTTTCAGTCCCTGCAAATAGGTGCCGGAGTCCGTCCTTGTACCCGTCCGCCGCACCAGGATATTTCTTGCAGAGCAACGTGATATCGTGCCTGTCCTTCAGGTGCCGATAGATCTCATAGGCCCTGACGCCGACACCGCCGATCCCGAAATAATCCCCCTGGCTTTCGTAGAGAAGATGCAGTATCTTCATTCGCCGTCCTGCAGGGCCTTCTCACAGGAATGAAGAATTCCCTGTGCAGTTTTTTCCCACGAAAATAGTTCAGCCCTCTTGAGCCCATTGGCCGAGAGCGTTTCCCTCAGACCTTCATTCCCGAGGGTCGTCAGGATCAGCTCTCCAAGGACGGCACTGTCAGCCGGATCAAAAAGCAGCCCCGCGTCTCCAATCACCTCAGGTAATGAAGCACGGCTTGAGCATATGACAGGCGTGCCGCAGGCCATGGCCTCCAGGGGCGTCAGGCCGAACCCCTCGCTCAGGGATGGATGGACAAGTATGTCGGCATAAGAGTAGAGCCCTGGAAGATCTCCCTGTGGGACATAGTCGAGGTAACGCACTCTTTCATCCCGGGCGAGAGCCCCGTTGAAGAACTCCCTCCTGCCGGCGATGACGAGATCATGGGGAATCTCCTCCTTTATGCGCAAAAATGCATCAATGAGCAAGGTTACATTTTTGTACGGGAAAAGATTTCCGACAAAGAGGATATATCGGTCTCCTAAAGAATATCTCTGCAGAAACTCCTTTCTCTCCTGAAGCGGTTGCGGGTAATACCTTTTTTTGTTGTATCCGTTCAGCACCACATCAATCCTGTTTTCGGGAATATCTGTTTCACGAAGCAGTTCTTTCTTTATATATTCGGAAACAACGGTTATGCGACGGGCCGTCTTGCCAAGTCGGTCAAGCGAGAGTCTGAAATAGAGGCCGGCCCTGCCGAATTGAGGAAGGAACCTGATAGGGTGCAGGTCATGGACCTGGACCACAAGCGGGACCATGGGGAGAAAGGGATATTCCATCATTGGACAATAAAGGAGATCACGCTTTCCGGCCCTGCACCTAAGCGGCAGAACTGCGTTTTGGTAAGACACTCTCAAAAGGTTGTTCCAAAAGCGCGTCGATCCCCTGATTGAGGAAGGGACTAAGGAAATTGCCGACTCGGGAACTCCTTCAAACCGGAAAGGAGAGTAGATAAGTGTGTCTCTGTTGCGCTCCACAAGACAACGCGAAACCTCCTGCGTGAAGACCCCGAGTCCCGTCGGTGTATCGTGAAGGAATGTGGCGTTGATGCCGATCTTCAATTGCGAAGGGCCTTTTCGTAAGTCCTGATTGTTTCCGCCGCGACCTTTTGCCAGGAGTACTCTCCAGCCTTTCTCAGGCCCTTTTGCTTCATCTCGGCTCTCAGCGAGGCAGAAGACAAGACTCGTGCTATTGCATCGGCGAGTGCTTCGTGGTTAGCAGGGTCAAAAAAGATTGCCGCATCGCCGGACACCTCCCTGTGGGGGGGGATGTCGGATACAATGACGGGAGCGCCGCAGGCCATCGCTTCGAGTGGAGGTATCCCGAATCCCTCGTAGAGAGAAGGGTACACGAAGACCGACGCGAACTGATAGAGAGCGCACAGGGTCCCTCCGTCGACATAGTTCGTGAAAATGACGTCTTTCCCGAGGCCGAGTTTCTCCGGATAGGAGACAATGTCGTCATAGAGCCAGCCGAGTCCCCCGGCAATCACTAGCGCCACATCATATTTGGCCCTCACGTCTTTGTAAGCCCGAATCAGGGTCTTAAGGTTCTTTCTCGGCTCAACGGTACCCGCATACAACAGGTAATCTCTTGTTGTAATCTTTCTGACCTCTCCGGGGATTTTCGAAACGTCTTTTGCCTCCCTGTAGCACTCCGCCGCGGCAAGGGGAATGACGTCGATTTTTGCGGGAGGAATATTCAGGATTTCGGTTACCTCGTCCCTGATAAAACTCGTATTGACGATGACCCGTTCGGAGGCCGAGATATTTCCCAGTATGTTGGGTGTTACTTCCTTTGCAAATCCGTCTACGAAAAGTTCGGGAAAACGCATCACCGCAAGGTCGTAGACATTGCAGACACTCCTCGCGCCGATGGAGGGAATCGGGTCAAGGCTTGTCTCGTGGTACAGCTCATACGAAGTGACCGCGGCATCCCTTCTGTGGAAGCTCCGATAGACTGCATCACCCATTTTTTTCACAAAGGGAGGATAATACTTCCCGAAGGTCGTCCTCATGCGCGCTGATAAGTCCCCGATCGACTTCACCAGTGCGATAGATGAATCGTCCAGAGTGGGAACGACATCAATTCCCGCCTTCAGCAGTTCGTTATAGAGGTTGAAGACGTAGAAGCCGACCCCAGCCCGGTGGGAGCATATGAGCAATCTTGTATTCAGAAGGACCCGCACTGCCCGGTTTACCAGCCGTCTCCTTTATGCATTCGGCGCGCCATGTAAAATTTTATCATAGCGGCGCGTCTTTATAACAGGCCAGCGTCAGACAATGCGTACAATGAGAGAGATCGGGTATAATATCAGGCGGCATCGTCCATGAGTGCAAGTACGAGCGAAATATTCGAGATACTGAGATACAAGGAACTTCTGCGGAACCTTGTGACGCGGGACATTAAGGTCCGCTACAAGCGGTCGGTCCTCGGCTTCTTCTGGGTCATGCTGAACCCTCTCCTCATGATGTTAGTGATGAGCATGGTTTTTTCAAGCCTGTTCAAGGTAACGACGCCAAACTATACTTCCTATCTGCTTTCGGGCATCATCTTCTGGAACTTTTTTTCCCAGAGCACGTCCACTTCGGTAGTGAGTCTGATTTCCAACAGTGGTCTTATTAAGAAAATATATATTCCGAAGGCGATCTTCCCCCTTTCGGTTGTTCTTTCCGCAGTGGTCAATTTTTTCTTTTCCCTGGTGCCGCTTTTTTTCATTATTTATATGACCGGCACACCTCTCGGAAGCCATGTCTATCTCCTGCCCGTTATTCTCGTACTCGTGGCAGTGTTTTCGTTCGGTATCGCCCTAATACTGTCGACGCTTACGGTTTTTTTCCACGACACCATCTATATATATGATGTGCTGCTCATGATATGGATGTACATGACCCCGATATTCTATCCGGAATCGATTATCCCCCAGAAATTCAGTTTTATTATCCATCTCAACCCCTTCTATTATTACCTGTCTATCTTCCGGGGAGCGCTGTACCTTGACGTTTCTTCAGTTTTCGAAAAATTGCTCTACGGGTTTCTTTTTTCCCTTGCATCCCTGACGGTAGGCTGGTTCTGTTACAGTGCGAACAAGGACAAGATCGTATACCATCTCTAATGCGAACATATATGAATAACACGACGAGGGTTGCCTTTGGATAGTGCCATGATAGAGATAAACGACGTTTGCGTACGTTACCGTCTTGCAAAGGAGAAGCCGAAGACCCTCCAGGAATATCTCATCGATAGACTGAAGGGGAAAAGACACGACTATGAGGATTTCTGGGCTCTGCGGGATCTCAATATTGGGGTCAGAAAGGATGAAACCTTCGGCATCGTAGGCCGGAATGGTGCGGGGAAGAGCACGTTGCTGAAGGTCATCGCCGGGGTTTTGCGGCCGACCAGTGGACGAGTGTCTGTCCATGGGAAGATTGCTCCGCTCATTGAACTCGGCGCAGGGTTTGATCCTGAACTCACGGGCGCTGAAAATATCTATCTCAACGCATCTATCCTCGGGCTTTCACGGAGTGAAATAAAAGAAAGGTTCCCGAGCATTGTTGATTTTTCCGAGCTGAATGAATTTATATACAGTCCATTAAAAAGCTATTCTTCGGGAATGGTCGCAAGGCTGGGGTTCTCTATCGCTACGGAGGTCGATCCGGATATCCTTATTATCGATGAGATTCTTTCGGTCGGAGACAAACAATTTGTGACGAAATGTAACGAGAGGATGCGTCTTTTCAGGGAAAAAGGGACGACGATGCTGCTTGTGTCGCATAACCTGGTCGAAATTGCCGAAATCTGCAGTACCGTCCTCTGGATGGACCACGGAGGGGCTAAGATGTGCGGAGAGCCGAAGACAGTTATTGACGAATACGTGAAGTCGCTCACATAAGCGGCTTGAGATAATAGTGAACAGTCCGGCGGATGCCGCCACCCTTTAACTATTATTAACCCGCAAAGTCGTATCTTTTCGCAGGCCGTTTTAACCGGACAATCCGATTATTTTCATAAATGCGCATTTTATTTGACGGCAGAAGTGATGCATCATAATATATAGGAGAGGATTTCCTGAGGCGTAAAATATTATTATTGCACGGAGGATGTTCGTTAGTGTCGAAGAGGTCTTGTGCCGCGGTATTATTCGGTATCCTCATCATATGTGCGGCAAGCGGTTTGTCCTATGCCGTAGTCATCACTCCTGATCTCCGCCAGGCATTGCAGTCCGCAGGTCCTGCCGGAGACGTTTCCGTGATCATAAATCTGGCCTACAGGGTCGACCTCAAAAAAATTGCCGCAATTGCGCCTGACCGGATTGCCGGGAGTGACAAGGTGCGAAAAAGGGATGCGATAATCAAGGCTCTTCGGGAGAAGGCCAGTCTCACCCAGAAGTCCATAAGGGCACTGCTCCAAAACAGGGGCGCAAAGAAAATAAAACCCCTCTGGATCACAAATTCAGTTGCGGCAACGGTCCCTGCTTCGGTAATCAGCGAGTTGATGAGCCTGCCTGAGATAGAGAGCATCGAACTGGACGCGGTTGTACAGGCCTCTCCTGTTATTCCTGCGGCAGCGGTGACTCCGTCTGCCGGATATGAGTGGAATATTTCAACGATCAACGCGCCGGTCCTCTGGGGCGTCGGTATTAACGGTCCGGGCGCAGTAGTGGCGAATCTGGATACGGGGGTCGATGTAAGTCACCCTGACCTGCAGAACAAGTGGAGGGGAGGCTCAGACAGTTGGTACAATCCTTATGCCGATCCTGCCAACTGTTGTTACTGTTCTAATGCGCCATTGCCTCTCACGACCTGCCTCACCAACTGTGTGGCTGCTACGGCATGTACTTCCTGTGAGCTTTCTGCGACAACCCCGTGCGACAACAACGGCCATGGCACCGGAACGATGGGAGTTATGGTCGGAGGCTCGGCGACGGATGCCTATGGTGTGGCGCCGGGTGCTCAATGGATAGCGGCAAAGATATTTAATGACGCCGGGACCACCGATGAGAGCAAGATTATCCTCGCGATGCAGTGGCTCCTCGCACCCGGAGGAAATGCCGCAAACGCCCCCGACATCGTCAATAACTCGTGGGGGTTTAATGCGCCGGGCCAGTGCTTCCCTGCGCTACCCAATGCGTTGGAGGTTGCGATTCAAAACGTTCAGGCCTCCGGCATCGCCATGGTCTTTTCCGCCGGCAATAAGGGCCCGAATCCTTCAACCAGCGTGAGCCCTGCCAACTATCCGGGAAGTTTTGCGGTCGGCGCGACCGACGGTTCTAATCTTATCGCCTGGTTTAGCAGCAGGGGACCTTCCGCCTGTCTTGACAGAACCGCCAGCTTCCCTAATGTAGTAGCTCCCGGCCTAGGCATCTATACTTCAGCCCCTGTCTCCCCCGGACCTTCTTATGTAACGGTTCAGGGCACATCCTTTTCCGCTCCTCACGTTGCCGGTGCAGAGGCCTTGCTGATAAGCGCATTTCCTACTCTGACCCCGGACCTGGTGGAAACAGCCCTTGAACAGACCGCAGTGAACATCGGGGCACCTGCTTCTGTTCCCAATATTACTTATGGATACGGCCTGATTGATGTCAACGGAGCACTCTCATACCTTACTTCGCATGGAGAAATCTCCATTCCCGAAATCGTAGGCTATCCTGCCTCTTTTGATTACGGGACGGTGGATACATCCAGTCCGCTGATTTCTCAGACATTTACAATTACAAACAGAAGCGCAGCGAGCATAACGGTAAATTCGATAACGGTCACAGGTCTCAATGGTAGGGATTTCTTGATATCAAGTAACACTTGCAGCGGATATTCCCTGGCTCCTTTGGCAAGCTGCACGTTTATCGTGACGCCTACTTCTACCGGTCCTAAGATTGCGGATATAAGCATCAATTATGGCAGCAGTCCTGCTTATAATGTCCCGCTCAGCGGTAATATTACAACGCCTGTTGCACGTGTTCAGAGCAGTACAGTGATTGCGACTTACTCCCTTATCCAGACGGCCTATAATAAGTGTGCCGGCGGGGAAATCGTCGGGATGCAGGCGACAACGTATTACGAAAGTCCGAACTTTAATTCCCCTTTAAACATAAGCGTCAGCTTGCAGGGCGGTTATGATGCATCGTTTGGATATCAGTACGGCTTTACTACTCTCCAGGGTTCGCTCACAATCAGTAGCGGGACAGTGACCGTTGGGAATTTAATATTGCAGTAAGAATCCTTTTTCGTTCGAGCATTCTTCAATAATCCCCGGGTTTGACCATGATTACTACGGAGACGTGATATAATTGTGGGTAATCCGCTCTTTGTGGACATCAGTGAACATACTTTTTGATGATTTAAGGAGGAGCAGATGAAACGGATTGGCAGATTTTATTCCCAGGTCGCAGTGGCCGGCATTTATTGCATGTTTCTGATCTGGGGCGGTCAGGCATCTGCTGGAGACGCCAACCTGTGCGCAGGAGATATCGCAAAGTTCTGCAAAGATGTGAAACCCGGCGCGGTCATGGATTGCCTTGAAAGACATGAAAACGAACTATCCGACGAGTGCAAGACCTATGAAGCAAAGATGGGCGGGAAGAGGGTCGAGATGAGGGAGGAAGTGCGGCAGCTGAAGATCTTTCGGGAGGCCTGTAACGAGGATATGGCCAAATTCTGCAAGGACGTCCAGCCTGAACAGAGCGTGATCGAAAAATGTCTGAGTTCACATGAAGGTGAATTGTCGGCATCGTGCGGGGAACGCATGAAAGCGACTATGGAAGAGAGGGCGAAGAAGAAAACACCGTAGGCCGTAGGCCGCTTTCGCAACAGCGGGTCAGTGGATAACCCAGTCGCTTTCTTACACCAACTCCGGCTTGGGGCCTTTGGTGAGTTGAACGATATAATAGCCCTTTGATCCGTAGCGCTGGCCGGGGCCGAAACTGGACCTCGGGTACAGGGGATAAATTGCGTCCTGTTCCCATAATCCCATTCCGCTTGTGCTCATGGTCATACCGAAAAGGTTCAGAAGATAGTCGCGGTAATAATTCCCGTTCATCCCCATCAAAACCTGTGACAGAACCTGGACGGTGGTATACACCTGTTTCAAAGTGACCAGCGCATCGCCGCGGACATTACTGAGTGACCGGGAACTGCTGACAAGATGAAGACCCTTGGAGGAGAGAGAGGGAATTCGGCCTGGCTGCTCCTGGGAGTCATTCCAGAGTCGGTGTCTGTCGCGAAATAGAAGTTTATCTCCAGTAGCGTCCGAAGATTATCAGACAGCATTATATTTAAATTTTTTAGGATTCCTTTTTTATTAAAATAAATTAATTTTGTAGGATAAATTCCTACAAAAGTTTCAGACAATGACCTATTGTCTGACTGATTTTCTTCTGGCATAGTAAATAAAAAAAAATAAAAAAAGGGGGCGCTTATCAACTTCATCCTGCAAGAAGATACGCGATTGATACTCATGAGGCCCGCCGATAGGCAACTTCAAAGCAATTGATATGAGGCATGAATAATCAAAGATGCTCAAGATACTGAACGATAAAAAAAATCACAGGAGGAGTGATAGCATGAAGAGGCGCAATAATTTGGTCCTTGTGAGTGTGCTTTTGCTTGCAACGGCCTTTCCCTGGGGAATCAACACGGCTGATGCCGGCCCCGGGATCACCAATCCATGCCCGCCGGACCAGATTTGCCCCGAGGGGCCTGGTTTCGGTACCTACTACGCAAATAGCCCCGCGGGTATCCGGACTTATCAGGGTGTGTCATATTTTACCGGTGGCCCTCTCAGGAAGTTTGTCGACAGTCTGCCGGGCTTGGGATATGCGAACAGAAATAACCTGGGGCAATATATCCCGGTTGCTGTGCCGGATACATCGACGTTTCCGGGGTCCGACTATTACGTGATCGGCCTGAAGGACTACAGAATAAAGATGCATTCCGACATGCCAGCTGCGACTGACACACTCGGAACCGGTACAAGGATCAGGGGTTATTACCAGATCAACGGCACGGATCACAGTTCACAATATCTGGGGCCTTTGATCATAGCCAGGCGGGACAGGCCGGTGCGCCTCCTCTTTGAAAACCATCTCGGCGCCGGAACGGCAGGCGACCTCTTCATACCGGTTGACACCACGGTGATGGGTGCAGGGCAGGGTCCGCTTGGGCTTGGCTGCGGAGGAGTTTACCCCGGCTGCAACTACACCCAGAACCGGGCTGTTATCCATCTCCACGGCGGCAACACACCATGGATCAGCGATGGTATTCCCCGCCAATGGATAACCCCGATCGGGGAATACTCGACGCCCTATCTTAAAGGGGAGACCCAGCGAAACGTCCCTGACATGTGGTTTGACTCGGGCCACAACGTTGTCCCGGCTGGAACCTCCGGTGCGACGAACGACCCTGGTCAGGGAAGGGCCACTTATTATTGGACTAACCAGCAGAGCGGCAGGTTTATGTTTTTTCATGACCACTCTTACGGACTCACACGCCTTAACGTATATGCGGGCGAGGCGGCGGGCTATCTGATAACAGACCCCGAGGAAGATAAATTGATCGATGCCGGTACTATCCCCAATGTATGTCCTTCCGGCAGTCCTGATTGCGTATACCGTTACGGGATACCCCTTGTCATCGAGGACAAGACTTTCGTTCCCTGGGACGTCTCTGTCCAGGATGCAAAATGGGATGTCAATAAATGGGGTAAGCCGGGAGACCTCTGGTTCCCTCATGTCTACGAGCCGAATCAGAAGCCCAATGACCCGACCGGCGCCAACCCCTTCGGAAGATGGGACTATGGCCCATGGTTCTGGCCTCCTGTGCTGCTTGACGCCGCACACTCAACGCTTCCCGACCCTTCGATAGTGCCGGAAGCTTTTATGGACACTCCGATAGTCAACGGCACTGCATATCCTTATCTGAACGTGGAGCCGAAGGCCTACAGGTTCCGTATCCTCAATGCCACAAACGACAGGATGCTCAACCTGCAATTCTATGTTGCAGAACCTCTCCATATCAGTGTTACAAACGGGGGCTCCAATTATTCCGCAACGCCGATTGTTGAAATAGGCAGCAGCGGCTGCACCCCCGAGCCACTGGCAACTGCAACGGTGGATGGCGGTGTGATTACGGGAATTACAGTTACCAACTCTGACTCAATTGCATGCACCTCGATTCCAAATGTCAGCATAACGGACTCAACCGGGACAGGCGCTGCCGTGGCTGCTTCAATCAATACGGAAGTCAGGATGGTGGCGGCGCTGCCGCCGACTGCAGGAAATCTTCCGGCCTGTACCACGGCAACAGTGACTAATGACTCGGGGCTTGCGCTCGGGGGCCTCACGCTGGGCCCAACGGGCCTTCCGGCAAATTGCTGGCCGACGACATGGCCGGTAGACGGAAGGGACGGGGGCGTGCCTGATCCGACCACAGCCGGGCCTGCGATGGTCCAGATCGGCACTGAAGGAGGTTTTCTGCCGAAGCCGGTTGTGATACCCTCGACTCCGGTCGGCTATGAATACAACCGCAGAAATATAGTGGTCCTGAATGTCCTGAACAAGGCGATTTTTCTCGGCTCGGCCGAAAGGGCCGACATCGTCGTAGACTTCTCTCAGTTTGCAGGGAAAACACTAATAATGTATAACGACGCGCCGGCGCCTGTCCCTGGTTTCGATCCTCGCAACGACTACTACACTGACGACCCTGATCAGTCCTCGACAGGGGGCGCACCCACGACCCTGCCCGGTTACGGCCCTAACACTCGTACGATCATGCAATTCCGGGTGGCGGACTCTGCTACCCCCCCTACCTTTGACCTCGCGGCGCTGCAGAATGAGGCAACCGGTCTCCCTGCAGCGTTTGCAGCGTCTCAACCGCCTATGCACGTGCCCGAACCGGTTTATCCTGCTCCCAACAATGCCGTCGCCGATACGCTTGCAACTATCCAGGCATACTCTTTAACCTTCAATCCGAACACACTGACCAGCGGCATCGAGGCGATCAGGAATATAACGGTAATAAACGGGGGCGCGGGATATACTGTTGCCACCGTAACTGTGGATCCGCCACCTCCCGGTGGCACGCAGGCGACGGCTTCTGCGGCCGTATCGGGCGGTGCTGTCACGGCTATAAACATCATAAACCCCGGATCAGGGTATTATTATGCTCCCGGAGTTACGATTTCAGGCGACGGCACGGGCGCTGCTGCCGTTGCCAATTTTGGGGCGACTCCCCAGGCGATCAGGTCCGTCACGGTTACGAACGGAGGCTCGGGCTGCGTTGCCTCTCCGACTGTCAATTTCTTGGGTGGCGGCGGCACGGGCGCTACTGCTTCTGCAACGGCACCGGCCGGAGAAATTACCGGGATCACGGTTACGAATGGAGGTTCCGGGTATACTTCTTTACCCGCAGTGGCAATCACAGGCTGCACTTTTGCCGCTACTGCCGTTGCGAACTTTGAGCCGGTAACGGTCCCTATGCAGCCAAAGGCGATCCAGGAGCTCTGGGACTCCTATGGCAGGATGAACGCCACACTCGGCGTCGAGCTCCCATTTACCAATAACAACATCCAGACAACCATCCCGCTCGGATACATTGATCCGACTACTGAGATAGTGCCCGAGGGGCAGACGCAGCTATGGAAGATCACCCATAACGGTGTCGACACCCATCCTGTCCACGTACACCTTTACAACATGCAGATCATCAACAGGGTCGGCTGGGACGGGGCGATAAGGCCGCCGGAGGACAATGAACTCGGATGGAAGGAGACTGTCAGGATGAACCCGCTGGAGGACATTATCGTCGCGCTTCAGCCGAGGACCATGACCCTTCCCTTCACGGTACCGGATAGCGTCCACAGTGAGGACACTACTACTCCGGCGAGCTCTAATATAACCGTCGTAAGCCCATTCGGGATACCGGGGGGAGGCGTGGTCGGCAACCCGATTATTGTTTCAAACGCCGATCAATTCTTCGGGTGGGAATATGTCTGGCACTGCCATATCCTTGGCCATGAAGAAAACGACTTTATGCGTCCGTTTGTCATGCTTGTCCCTAACGATTTCCCTGCTGCGCCGACCAGCCCGTTTGCTACAGTGCCGACTCCGGCGTTGCCCGCGACAACAGGGAACACCGTCCAATTGAGCTGGACGGATAATGATGCCCTCGATCCCCAAACGAATCTGCCGGAGGCTGTCCGGAATTCCGAGATCGGTTTTCGCATCGAGCGTGACAGCGGCAGCGGATTCGTACCGATAACGAACGTATTTACGCCGATAACATATGTTTATCCGGACACGATTTACTTTACCGATACACAGGTCGCTTCGGGCGCGACTTACAACTACCGGATCTGGGCTTATAACGAGAAAGGCGACTCGCTGCGTTCGGTGACAGCGTCGGTAACGATGCCGACATGGACGAAGGCCGATAGCGTGACCCTCATCCCCACGCCGGCGAGTCCGGTGGTAGCCGGAAACCCGGTCTTGTTTTCTGCCTATGGTTCGGGCTCCTCAGTTTCCTACCAGTACCGGTTCTGGCAAAACGGTGTCATGGTCCAGGACTACGGTATCGGCTCTACGTGGACGATGCCGGCTTCGACGCTTCCGGGGACCTATACAATAATCGTCGATGTGCGGACCAGCCTGTCGTCTCCGGCTCCGGATGCGTCTGCGTCCACAAACTATGTAGTTTCGAATCCTTTTGTCACGCCGGCGTCAGGATCAGTGCAGATTGTCACGCCTCCGACGACAATTACGCCTCATTCTGTCGTTACCCCTTATTCTACCCTTGCAGCAGCATTTGCCGCAGCCCAGGCTAACGACACGATCGAGGCATGGGGCGTGCCGTTCTCCGAAAGTATTAACTTAACCACCCCCGGGCCGGCCACAGTGACATTTGCCGGAGGTTATGACCAAACCTTCGGCAGCCCCCTTTCCATGACTACCCTGCAGGGCGGATCCCTGACTGTAGGCGGAGTCGGCGGGACCCTGGTCGTGGACCGGCTGACTATACAATAATGGTGAAATTGTGTATCATTATGATAATTACGGGGTATCTGATGGTAAGTATGTGTTATCAGATAAGGAAAAAGGAGGTGTCTTAATTCGGGGTAATCGGCAGGACATCGGAAAATCCATTGTTATTTATGAAATATTTCTTTGAAAGGAGAAAAGTATGAAGAAGTTATTGGTAGTTGTGATGGCAGTGGCGGCAGTAGCATGCATGTTGGTGCCCCCGGCGTTTGCTGGGCTCGGCGACAGCAGTGCAGATTTATTGTTTACTCCTGTGGCGCCCTGCAGGATAGTTGATACCAGAGTCGCAGGAGGCAGGATTGATGCCGGAACGCAGAGAAATTTTTACGTAGTGGGGGCTGCTGCCAACTTTGCCTCCCAGGGAGGAACGGCGGGCGGCTGTGGAATTCCTGCCGGCGCAACGGCAGTGATGATCAACTACGTGGCTGTGGGGCCAGCAGGTCCTGGCGATCTTCGGGCCTGGCCTTACGGGAGCACGATGCCTAATTCCTCGGTAATCAATTACGCTGCTTATGCAGGCCTGAACCTAGCCAACGGGCTCGTTCAGCCAATCTGTGACAGCACAGCCACAACGTGTACGTCAGACCTCACTGTGCAGGCCGATGTAAGCTCAACGCATCTTGTCGCCGACGTTATGGGATATTATCAGAAGTACCCCGGAGTTAATGTTGCCGGCGGGCTGGCGGCAGACGCAAGATTGAAGGTAGTAACCGGGGATATTGTTTCAACTGCTCAGGGTAACGGTCTCATAATGAAGGCTTCGGACGGGGCCAATTGTTTTCGGATTACGGTGAACAACGCAGGGGCACTCAGCACGTCTTCCGTAACGTGTCCTTGAAGGAAATGCGCCGACTTTCACGGGTGGCGTATAAAACGATTTTTTGTGGCTGAGGGTGGCGGTCTCGGACCGCCGCCTCAGCATTTTCTCCCCTCACTTTCCTCCGGACGTTTCTTGAAAAACCCGTATTGCGGCCGGCAGACTCTCATGTGGTGCGACAATACGCAGGATTGACAGAAAAGCTATTTCTATGGTAATAAATCAGCATCCATTCAGAAGTTCCATGTAACAAGGCCTATGGATGATGCGCCGAAAAGGGGGTGGTGGCGAAAACATATCCTTAAAGGGGAGGGGTGCCAGAGGCGAAAGCTGAAGCCGGTACAACCGTGTCACTGAAAGATAAAGTATTGCAGTCGGCTTTCATTTCGCCAGGCGTTGTGCGGATCTAACAACGTAGTCCTCACGATAAAAATCGAATGAGCGGCAGGGCAAAAGGTCGGCTGCCATCAAGGTTCCGTGAGGGAAAGGGGACATCGTGAAAAGAATCTTAGCAGTACTGATCTTTATTTCTATTACTATTTTGATAACAGGCAGTGGGACGGACATCTTCGCGGCGGGCTCGGAACCCACGATCGGCGACTCGGTCCCTGCGGCCCAGACTGCGGACCAGAATGTGGCGTTGGCAGAGGCGATCGTTGCAAAGTTTGAAGCGGACTCGGGCAGGCCCCTTGACCCTGCATACCGGGTCTCTCTGGTAAATGATCTCGCTTCGCGCCCCACCTCGCAACTTGATGCGATACAGAGCGGAGCAGGACTCATCACCACGCAAAACCTCGGCGACAGTGCCTCAGATCTGGTCTACACGCCCGTGGCGCCGTGCAGGATCATCGACACGCGGCTTGCAGGAGGCGCGATAGCTGCCAACACGTTAAGAAACTTTTTCGCTGTAGGGTCCCCTTTTAATATGCAAGGAGGGACATCCGGCGATTGTGGCATCCCATTTGGGCCGGCAACGGCGGTCGCCATCAATTTTGTTGCGGTTGGGGCCAGCGGTCCTGGTGACCTGCGCGCCTGGGCATACGGGGACACGATGCCAAATGCCTCGATTCTTAACTATGGCAACGCTAGCTATGTCGGGACCAATCTTGCAAACGCCATTACCGTGCCTATCTGCAACCCCGGAACAGCCGTCAACAGATTGAGCGCCTGTGCTTATGATATGGTCGTTCAGGCGGACGTGAACAGCACCCAAGTTGTGGCCGATGTAGTGGGCTACTTCCGGAAGGTCAGAACAGAACAGGTGAAGAGCTTCTCGCAAAAGGCCGTTAGTAGTGGCACGACTGCCGTCGGGGCTACTTGCACGAACTATAAGACGATCACGGTTACCGCACCAACGGGAGTGGCTGGGACTGTTCTGGTCAGGGCAGATGCCGTCTTCCAATTAAACCATACAAACGGCACAGCGGACGAGGTGGTCCCCTTTCTGAGCGCGACAAGCGGCACTGAATGTTCTACGTCGTATGCCGGCAACATCTTTCTTCATCTTCCGGCCGAATTGCCTACGAGTACAAGTTATTTGCCGATCTCCCTTTCGGCCCGGTTCCCTGTCAGTGCAGGGGCAGCCGCTACCTTCTATCTGAACGTAAGGAATAACTCCGGATCGATGAACTTCTTCTCGTCGGCCATGGACGCAACTTTTATTCCAAATTAAACTTGAAAGATCTAACCCATGAGGCCGGGCGTAATGTCCGGCCTCATTTGGTTCTCGCGATGCCGGCCTCTTGTTTAAGAAAACCCCATTATTTTTTGTATAATAGAAAATGTCCGATAGCGTTCCAGACGGAATAAACGCCGCTTCCGAAAACAATATCCCATCCTATTATCTTCACGTCAGGTCGGAGATACTTTCCGCTGTCCCTTCAACCGCACTTAACATTCTCGATGTCGGCTGCGCGGCAGGCATGCTGGGGAAGGCGCTCAAGGAAAAAGACCCTGCCCGCCGGCTCGTCGGGATAGAACTGGATGCCTTCGCGGCGTCGTTTGCAAAGCGGTTGCTGGACGCCGCCTATCATGCCGACGTCGAATCTTTCGACCCCCCTTTTCAGCCGGGGGAATTCGACTGTATCGTCTTCGCCGATGTCCTCGAACATCTGAGAGACCCGTGGGCTACAGCGGAAAAGTATGTGACTTTCCTTAAGCCGGGCGGCACGCTCATCGCGTCCGTCCCGAACGTCCGCTATCTGCCCCTTCTCAGGGATGCGGCCGAGCTCGGCCTGTGGGAATATCAGGAGGAGGGGATCCTGGACAAAAGCCATCTGCGGTTCTTTACGAAGAGGCAGTTCCTGGAGATGATGGAGCGGCTTTCGGTCGGCTGCGACGCGGTAGAATATCTCTACAAGGACCCGTTGCATGTGATAGGCGCTGAGGGACACGGGCGGGCTGTTCAATGCGGCAACCTCCTGCTCATGAACGTAACCGATGAAGAGCTCGATGAGTTGCGCGCCTTTCAGTTCGTCTTTGTCGGGACTTACCGGCCCGGGACTGCTAGGGCGGACAATCAATGGACCGGGCAAGAGTCTATCCGAAAGGCAGGATGCGGTGAACGTCCCGAACAGTCTACGGAGCCTCTTGAAAAGTCCGCTTCAGAGGGAGAGGTCGATATGGGCAGGCCGGTCCCGATGGGACCGAAATATGATATGGGCCGGCAGGACCTTGTTGTCGGGCACCTTGAGGAGATCCATTTCCAGCAGTGCGACTATCCCAAAATTTCTATAATTATTCCTGTGATGGACAAATGGATGCTCACATATCATTGCCTGAGCTCTATTCTCGAACATACGAAAGAGATCGCTTATGAAGTGATTATCGTCGATGACGGCTCCACGGATGAAACGATCGAAATGCTCGGAAAAGTCGGAAACATTACGCTGCTTAGAAACGAAAAAACCAGGGGGTTTGTGTTTTCCTGCAATAAGGGAATTGGGAGCGCAAGGGGGGAATACGTTCTTTTTCTCAATAACGACACGGTCGTCACCGAGGGCTGGCTGACGCCGATGGCCGCGCTGCTGGACAATTCGGCGGCAATAGGCGCTGTCGGAGCAAAATTGATCCTTCCCGACGGGACCTTGCAGGAGGCGGGCTGCATTGTATGGAATGACGGCTCCACGGCAGGATACGGCGGGGGTGAAAATCCTGAAGATCCCCGGTTCTGTTATGTGAGGGACGTCGACTACTGTTCCTGCGCCTGTCTGCTTGTCCGCAAGGAACTCCTATATGATCTGGGAGGTTTTGATGAGGTGTACTCACCGGCCTATTATGAAGATGCGGACCTTTGCTTCGAAGTCAGGAGGCTGGGATACCGGGTTGTTTATCAGCCTGCTGCTAAAATCATCCACCATCAGTTCGGCAGCAGTTCAAGAGAAGAAGCCATGGCCCTTTATCTGAAAAACATGTCGGCTTTTGCGGCGAAATGGCGTCACGTTCTTAACGGACAGTATTCTCCGAAAAGCGGCAATGTCCTGCGGGCGAGAACCAGCAGGCGGGGGCAAAGAGTCCTTATCATTGACGGTAGCGATACTGTATTCGATGAGACGGGATATCTTCGATCGGCCCGTGATATCGCAGAATTTCTTATGCGGTCCGGCTACACGGTGACGTTCTTCTCTCTGAGTGGGAATAATTGCCGGCAGGCAGGCGTACTCCAACAGCAGGGTGTCGAAGTATTCTGCGGCGGTGAAATGACGGCAGGGGACTTGGCAAGAGAAAGGGCCGGTTTCTACAGTGCACTCTTTATATGTGCGCCGTTGCGTGCCGACGACGAACTGAAAACCCTTAGGGAGGCATTCCCCTCGGCGCGGCTCATCTATAAAGTGGTAGAATCCGGATCCAAGGCTGATGGCGAGGAAGAAAAGAGAACCGAACTGCTGGTGCAGTATGGTCCCGACGTTGTTATTGTGCCATCGCAAGGTATGGTCAACAATTTCTCGGAGCGGGGGCTTCGAAACGTTTTTTTCTGGGGATGTCAGGCTGAGCCAAAGCCTCAAGGGGACCGTCCGGTGAATCAAACGCTCGCTGATACTATGAGAAAAGCCTTCAGAGGGGCGCCGATTGAAGAGGATAGATGTGGTTCCGATGATTTATTAGTTCAGGAGCTTCGAGCCAAGACAGATGAAATGGAGCGATACGTGACAAGTCTGAAAGAGACCCTTGCCGAGAAGGACAAATACGTAGAAAGCCTGCTGGAGGCCGTCGGCAGGAAGGACGTGTATATCGCGTCTTTGCTCGAACACATAGAAGAAATCAAGAAGAAGATCAAATGGTTTTAGGATAAACAAAATGGAGACAATCCGAATATCCAAGAAAGAATGTTATTCAGTGAATTCTGGGGAGTATAAGGTTGTCGCGGGAAAGAAATACCGCGCATGCATCAGGGCCCAGGGTATCAGCGGCGAGAGGTATTCCGCGTATCTGGCAATCATATTGCTCAGTGCAGCCGGAAGAGAGCTCGACAGAAAAATCAGGTGGCTGAACGATTTTTCTGGGAAATTATTAGACTATTCTTTGACTGCCAAGGCCCCGGCCGGCAGCGCCAAAGCGGTAATCGCCTACCGCATAAATACGGAAATCGCCATAGAGTCGGAGTGGGCGGGGGCGCTCACTGAGGTCGGAGAACTGACCCTCGACGAAACCGAAGGGTCTTCCCCCGAGGATTTTGACAACATCCTAGATGCGCACGCGGCGAGGGCATCGGCAAATGCCAGGCCGCTGACCTCCAAAGAGGAAGATGCGATCGAAAGAAACATGGCATGGGTGCTCGGATCTCCCCGGAGCGGAAGCTCATGGCTGGTTCTAAAGTTGTTAAAGCGGGAAAATATCATAGCGTGGAACGAGCCTTTGGTAGGCGCTCACCTGGGGAATTTAGTTGCTTTAGCTTTCAATGACGAATGTTTGACAAAAATAGGCAGGACAATGGATGTCTACGCAGGCGAACCCGATTATTTTTTCTCCTCGATCTACAGGCAGGCGTGGATGCCGTATTTTAGAAAGATGGTGCTGCAGAGGCTTTATTGCCAATATCCTGAATGCCTGCATAAAATGGTTGCGATAAAAGAGCCCAACGGGAGCGTCGCTGCAGACATGATTATGCACTTGTTTCCGAATTCAAAGTTGTTGTTCCTCGTGAGGGACGGTAGGGATGTCATCGAGTCTGTTCTTGATATGTTCAGGAAAGAGTCCTGGGCCAATAAATGGATGGAGTTCCCGGTTCTAACAGATGAAGTGCGCAAGATCGTAATTATAAGACAGTCTAATATCTGGAACTATCTCCTGGCAGTAACTAAGTCGGCATACGAGTTTCACTCGCGAGAGAAGCGGCTCATGATTAAGTATGAGGAGCTGAGATATAATACGTTGGCAAAGTTGAAGGAAATATACGGACTGCTCGGAGTCCCCGCGGATGAAGAAGAATTGCAGGGTCTTATCGACAGTTCCAGCTTCGAAAGGATACCTGACGATGAAAAGGGAGAAGGCAAGGTCATAAGAAAGGCCAAGCCGGGCAGTTGGAAAGAGACCTTCACCGAAGAAGAGAAGAAGATTATGAATTGCATTATGGGGAAGACGCTGAAAGAATTCGGATATGAAGTATGAGGCCGTCCCCCGGGGAAATTCGGCGTTAAGGATAGAATGAGCGACATCGCAATTTTCACCATAATTTCCAAGAACTACATCAGTTACGCGCGGACGCTTATGGACTCGGTGGCGGCATACCAGCCGGACGCCGACCGTTTTCTTCTGCTCGCGGACCGGATCGACGGCCATTTCGATCCGGCGGAAGAAAATTTCAGAACGGTGCAGATCGAGGAGCTGAATATTCCGGACAGAGAATCTCTTTTCTTCAAGTATGACATCATGGAGCTCAATACTGCGGCCAAGCCCTTCTTCATCGAGCATCTTTTAGCCCGGTTCGGCTATCGCAAGGTTATCTATTTCGACCCTGATATTTTGGTGATGAGGGACCTCCGGGAACTTTGCGGGATCCTCGACAATTACTCTATTGTCCTGACGCCGCATTTCACGAAACCTATTCCGGACGACGGTAAAAAGTTCGGCGAGATCGATATCATGCGGACGGGGTGCTATAACCTGGGGTTTATCGCCCTCTCATCATATGACCGTGTGAAGGGATTTTTGGAGTGGTGGAAGGCACGTTTGCAGAAGTACTGCTACTCGGCGCCGGAACAGGGGCTTTTCGTGGACCAGAAGTGGATAGATCTTGTCCCTTCCTTATGTGAAGGCGTATTTATACTGAAGCACCCCGGATATAATGCCGCGTACTGGAACCTGCATGAGCGGACCTTCGCGACGACCCGCGACGGATATCGCGTGAATTGTGAACCCCTGTTTTTCTACCACTTCAGCGGAATAGTTTTCGACAATCTCGATGTTGTCTCAAAATATCAGAACCGCTTCACCCTTAAAGAAATTCCGCAACTTCGCCCCCTGTTCAACCTCTATAAGAAGAAAGTGCTCGCGTCGGGATACGAGTCGACGAGGCACTGGTCCTATGCATTTGGGTTTTTTGAGAACGGCATACGTATTCCTGATATAGTCAGGAGACTTTATGGATATCTCGAAGGGCGGGAGGATTTTGAAAATCCCTTTGCGACCTCGCGGGGAAAGAGTTTTTTTGATTGGCTTATCGCTCCCGTATCTTCGAGGCTTGTTATCTCAAATGTCTTACTCTATATATACGAACAAAGGACTGATCTCCAGAAGGCATTTCCCCGGCTAAGCGAGGAGCAGGAGGCACTTTTTCAGTGGGCACTTTTGAATCTATCGAGTCAGTACGGCTTTTCGGACGATTTCCTGCGCTCTCTGAAGCTCGAAACAACAGAGCCGCGAACGGCTCAATCCCCGCCGCCTGCTGCTGTGCAGTATGCAAAAGACATACTCTGGGAGTACGGAATGAAGCATGCTGAGGCGATCAAGAGCGTCCCCGTGCTCAGAGGAATTGCCGAAAAGGCATTCTGGAAACTCGCGGAAGAGAAAAGCTCGGCGTCTCTGCCCTTGCCGCTACGGAGTGCGCCGCTCTCTGTTTCAGCATGCGAGTCCCTTAATGAGCTGGTTGGCGAGGCCGGCATCAACATCGCAGGATACCTGGACACGGAAAGCGGTGTTGGCGAAGCGGCCAGGGGGATGGTCCGAAGTCTGGAGAAAAGCGGCCTCGGATTCGTTTTGAACAACATCGAACAGGAGTGGCTGAGAAGAGATGACAGGACCTATGTCCAATTCTCACACGACAACCCGTATGCGGTCAACCTCGTGCATGTAAATGCCGACCAGATGCCTGCTGTTTTCGCCCAGTTGGGGGAGGACTATTTCAAGCGAAAGTACAATATAGGGTACTGGTTTTGGGAGTTGTCCTATTTCCCGGAGAAATGGCTCGGGTCTTTCGAATACTTTAATGAAATCTGGGTGGCGAGCGATTTTCTCCTCGACGCGATTTCGAGAGTATCCCCGATTCCGGTGGTAAAAGTGCCCATTTCGGTGGAGTTTTCACCTCCGGGTATCCTGACACGTAAGGCGCTTGGGGTGCGTGAGGACGCATTCATGTTTCTCAATATCTTCGACTGCAGGTCCTTTATCGAACGGAAGAATCCTCTTGCGCTGCTGGACGCTTTCCGTATCGCCTATCGGAATCCGGATTGTCGCAACAGTGTCCTCGTGCTGAAAATGACGAACACGGAAACGAATCCGCAACTTTTGGAGACTTTGCGGAAGAAGAGCGCCGGGCTGCCCGTGGTCATGATCGGTGAGTATTACGACAGGGCTCATGTGAATGACCTGTTCGCGCTTTGCGACTGCTACGTTTCCCTGCACCGGTCGGAAGGTTTGGGCCTCCCTCTTGCCGAGGCGATGTATCTCGGCAAACCGGTCATCGCAACGGGGTATTCGGGAAATATGGAATTCATGAATGTAAACAACAGTTATCTGGTGAAATACGAGCTGGTTGAGATAGAAAACGAGATTGGTCCTTACGAGAAGGGGGCGCTTTGGGCTGATCCCCATCCGGAGCACGCGGCGGAATTGATGCAATTCGTATACGAAAACCGGGAGTCATCGAGAAAAACCGGGCTAAAGGCAGCCGCCGACATTAAGGACTATTACAGTCCCTCGACGCTCTGCACCAAGATCAGGTCGAGGCTAAGGACATTCCGTTAACAAACTTTATTCTGCGTTATGACGTGAAAACGACGGCAATTCTCATGCTTTTTGCCGATGGATTAAGCAGATAGCCGCGGCTGTACATGACGCTTGCCAGCGGGGTTACGCGTGTGGAGACGATTCACTCTCGTATATTTTCTATTGACCATCTTCTTTTCGTTTAAAGAGGCGAATCTCGCTTACCGCAAAGTCGCTACATGCCGGGGGATTTACTATTCTGACACTTATTTCATTTACCCTGCCGCCCTTCACCCACCTCGGGCTGCTGTCGAGAGGAACGACCATCACCCCCTGCTCGGCGTAAAAACGAATATCCCTCTTGTCATCGTATGACGGAAAATCTTCGTTAGTCCACTGAAGAGCCAACTCCGGATATAGTGCTCCCGCGCGCTTGCACTTGAGATCCAAAACCGCGTATTGGGCGTCAGCGCCCAGAATTCCCGGCGGGGCAGGCTTGAACACAACGCGCGAGTCGGTGAAGGGGACTGGTGCTTTCGCTAAGGGTCGTGATACGCCATTCTTGCCAGGGATGCGAACTAATCTTCCGGTCTCCCGGACATGTCGCTCCAGACTCTTCCACGACCTGCCCCAAGCCATGGGAAGCTTCTGGAGGTGCTCGACGCGAAATGCTGAGTCCAGCAGAGCCAGCCTCATATCACGCACTGCAGACTGTGTCCCCGGCAGCTGAACCGGATGCATGCGCCGGGCGCTTACTACGTGCCGGTGCTCGCCGGCCGGATCGAGAGGAGGACCATCCAGCGACAGCACGTTACCTGAGATGCTCGTGATGGTTCTTTCATGGGCATGATGGAATATGATCTTATCCCCAGGACAGAGTGTCAGAAGGTCTACAGAATATTTCAGGAGGATGGCGGGCCTCTTTCCGCGGTTGGAAATCCCGTTCGACCAGTCTTCGTTGGTCACTGGGCTGAGTGTCAGGACATCTTCCGGCAGAAGCACCGACAGCTTCGCTCCGCGTTTCGGCTCTATAAGAAGTATGTAACGACCCCGCTTAACCGGTACGTAGGATTTTACTATATAGCGGTAGAGAAGATTTGCACGAAGTTGCACCGTAGGTCCATCCCACGAGATAGTATCTCCATCTATAATAATCACCGGGGGCGGCTGCGATACCAGCTGCTGAATCATTCTCTCTTGCGTAGCGACCGACGGCGCGTTGTAAACGGCGGCTTCCACAACCGGAACCGGATATCCTAGGAAAAAGTAGCGGGCAGAGTGATTCGTCAGGTCCAGATAAGTTTCCCCCGGCAAGAGTATTTCGTGCAGGATTTGCCGCAACTCGTGGAGGCCTTCGGCGCGATCGTCGTCAAGGATGAGGTACCCGAGATGAGGGAGGGCGGGGTCGAGCGCCACCCGTCTGTTCTGGACCTTGATGATATCGACAGATCTCGATACGAGGGTTGTTGTATCGGGCAGGTCTCCGCCCATTGCAGCATAGCAAACCGCTCCAAGGGCTGCCCATAGAAGCATGGGAGCAGAAAGTATTCTTTGCCGCGGGAGCAGGAAGAGAAGAGGAATGGCAAAAGAAAGCAGCCACAGTGAAACAACACCTGTTCTGGTGATGCCGAGATCAATTCGGCCGAAGCTATAAGCCATCATCAGCAGAAGGAAAAAAACAATGAAGATCCCGAAAATCAGTGTCTGCCTGCGACGTGCATTATGCGGAGCTGCCGCCTCCCTCCAGACAACGATGGCGGTCGCCGCGACACCTAGTATCCAGCCGGATCTTAAGAGTTCAGACAAGAAGCCCGACGCGAATAGACCCGTAGTGTGAAAGGGGGCCCCAAATGTGTCTGCCCAAGGGGAGCCATTTGCGATTGTATTGACTGAAGCATTCTCGGCAAGAAATCGCAGCAGGCCTGCGAGCACTTTCCCGAGCGGCGTGACCAGCAAGAGCAGAGTGAGAATTCCGGTAGTAAGCAGCATTCCGTTTCTGATCCGCTTCGGGTCCTCTTTCCAGGCGCGGACAATCATCCAAAGCCCAAAGGGGAGAGAGGCCAACGCGAATGCGGTGCCCGTCGACATGGCATATAACGTTAAGAAAGTTGCCGACAATCCCCAGACGACAACCCAGCGCGCAGGCCTGTCCAGTAAATATGCATTAATCAGTAGCATGATGGCGGGAGCGGTGAACCAATGATTCTGAGTGAATTTTTCCAGCGGGAAGGTGACCATTACAAAAAATGCCCAGAATGGTCCGACAATCGCACTGATCGATAAAAAAGTGAGCGCACAAGCGAACATCAGCAGCATCCTGTCAGAGGCAAAAAAAGAGGCAGCGGTGGTGTCAAAGAAAATCCGGCCGAGGACGCCTTGCAGAAGATGCACGAAGCCGTGCGGATAGTTGATGCCCACAAAAGGGAGTTTGCCGAAATCAGTGAGTTGCTGCCATGGAAGGTACCACTCCCCCATATGGTAATCATCAAGATGCAATATGGGCAATCCCAGCTGTTGGGCATGCAGGAAGACGACAAGGGCGACTACGGCCCCCGGGACTACAGCTGAAGCCAGGGTTTGCTCACCGGCTGCCTCACGGCTTTTAAACGAAAGCCACCGGCGATACCACGAGTACAGGCTGATGCTGATGACTATTCCTACCGCCGCATAGAGTGCTGCTGTGGGCTGATATCCCCGATAAAGGAGCCCGTCTTGGCGCCATGGATGCGGCAACGCATCGAAGAACAGGAAGGGCAGAGGCAATTGAATAAGAATGACCATGTTCAGTAGGAGCACACGAAAATCCTCGGCAGTCTTGCTGCGCCACCATGCCACTACCGCGACGGCAGCCGCCCCGGCCAGAAAAACAGCAGCAAACTTTGCCGCCGTGTCCGGACCGAGGCCGGCCAACGGTAACCCAAGCCAGAAATGCATCGTTACAAGACTTTTCCACACTAAGACCGATGTGGACAGCCCCGCGGCAGTCGCACCTACCAGAATACAGAAAAGTGCGCCTCCAATATCCTCGATTTGCCTGCTCTCGATATGGCTTGCGTACTTGCAGAGCATCAGACAGATCAGACAGGAAATAACATTGAGACATACTGAAATCAGCAGAAAGGAGTATGACGGCCGAGAGGCGACTAAGTCGGTGACAAGCCACCATACTACCGGGAAGAGAGAGATTAGGAAAATGGAGCTGAGAGATTCCCTTATCTCAGGAGACTTGCGACGGAGGTGAAAATACTGAAATAGTGCGTTCAAGGAAAGACACGAGACGGAAAAAAATACAAGAAAGGCCAGTATAGCGTAATAGTCAGCGCTCTTATTTGCAGCTGTCCACGTTACGGGGCCGACAACGAAGTCCGCAAATGTTTGATGAAGAGCAGGCTTCCATCTTGAAAAAAGAAGAGCAAGGCCACAGATGGCAGAAAGGAAGGCCGCACTCAGTATTGGAGCCAATCCTAAGCCGGGAAGAAGATAAGGAATAATCCCGTCCCTATCGAGTTTCATCGCGCCTGGTTGCCACCCGGGCCTTTACCTTAGCCAATATTCCTGCCAGAGATATTTTAACAGCTTCATGCCTGTGGGCAAAACTGAAAAGTGAGTCTTGCCTGCAGGCCGCGGCATTTCCTTAACGGGAAATTCCGCAACCCGCATGTTGAGCTTATATGCCTTTACGACCATTTCAATATCTATCGAGAGCCCGTAGTCACGCGGTGCCATCTTCTTAAAAGCGGATATGGTAAATCCTTTGTACCCATGGAGAACGTCTTTGACAACAATGCCTTCCTTCCTCCAGAGAAATTCTGCGAGATAGGCGAGAAATAGGACACCCCATTTCCTTGGTTTCAGAACGTTACTATCTTCTTCGTTGCTTCCCCCTGCGATATTGCGGCTGGCGATGACAAGGTCCTCGCCACGCTCAAGGAGAGGACGAAACTGGAGAAGACTCGAGGGATCTATCGTCCCCTTTGGGAAGAACACGACCAACGCTTCTCCCTTCGTCTTGGCGACAGCATGGACATAGGCGGCATTGAGCCCCGGCTTCGGCTGTCGATGCACTGAAATGCCAAGACCCTTCAAATATTCCACAGTGTTGTCAGTGCTCCCTCCGTCAACGGCGAAAAATTCGTAGAACTGGTCAGAAGGAATACGAGGTATGTCGGTTCGGCAACCGTCTATCTCGTTAAACACCAGCAGACACAGGGAAATCTTCATTTAGAATGGTGTTTCCAGGAGACGCCTAGCCATGTCGGATGCCTCCGACACGGCCACGTCGCAGTTCATGTGCGCCCAGGTGCCCCACCGGCCAAGGCCGACAATATGGTGGCATCCGGCCCAATCCGAAATGCTTTCAACGGCACGCGGTTTTTCAATAGTGCTGACGGGGTAGGCGAATATATTGCGGTAATGCCACTGTCCTTGCTGCTTGGCACGCAATGAGTTTGTCTCGGTCCAGTGACCCCTGCTACCCTGACAGAAATTATTTCTGCAGAGCAATCTGTGATGGGGCACATTTTCGTCAGGATCATAAATCCACTGAGCATTTGTGGGAAGGTCTTCGGAATAATAATCGACATCGATCGACGTCCATTTCAGTTTCTTGATTTGTTCTCCTATTGCAGAGGGAATGTCGGTGAAAGAAGGCCAGAGCGGCCACGGTATCGTATTGATAATCTTTTTCTTCGCTTTGAATGTGCGATTGACAACAAGAGAGCGAATATCAACCGACGTGACTGCGCTGGATAAAATCAGGGAATCTCCCAGCGATTCTCCCATCCGGCGCCACACTTCTCCAAATCCCGAGTGCGCCGGATACAAAAAAGTCCTGTGAGCGGGCAGTTTCCCATATGGCTGCCTTTCAAGACAGCTCTGGAGGGTCTGACGAAATGAGACGTCCGGCAACTTGTAGAGCCAATCCGTCCCTAGTGTGCTCAAATCCACAGACCATATCTTTCGATTATAGGGCAGCATGTATTCTCGCGAGACCCTCTTCCCGAAGTGCCATACAATCCAGTCCTCGAAAGACTGAGGCGTCGACGCGTTACTTGCAAACCGTGCTTCTGCAATGGATTCAAGGAAGTCGAGTTGATCAGCAATCGGCAGTTGCCAAAGATTGGCTTCAAGAGGATAATCCACGTATGCTCCGTGAAGCTTTATCTTGGATATTCTCGAATATTGCTTCCAGTCCTCGCGGGGCAGAAAGCTGAAGAGCAGATCCAGAACGTCCCTGCGTTTCTCGTCCAAAAAATGGCCGCCCCCAATGTCAAGCGGCGCTCCCTCTACCTGCGCACTTCGGCAAAGACCTCCGGCGACGGATTCCTTTTCGATCAAAAGAAAAGAGGTTTCGCCTAGTTGTTTCAGTGTATGTGCAAAAGCCAGGCCGGAAGGGCCGGCACCGATTATAATGTAATTATATTGTTTCATAAACGATAGAGTGTCATGTGTGCGAAATGCCATGCAATAGACGTTGAACCATCTTCAAAAACTCTACATTACCTTATGGCATCCACGCTAAAACTGATACACAGAACAGTCGACTAACTATAATACAATACATTCTTTAAACTCGCAATTCCCCGCAGCTGGGCATTGCGGAGCAGCCGGCCGATAAATTCCTTTCTGTTTCCGACTCCTGGCTTTTGTTTTCAACGCACCGGGTTTGTCCTGTAGCGCATCGGCACCTTTTCAGCCTTGCGGCCAAAAGAGATGAGCTTTTTGGTATAATGACGTGGGAAGTCTTTAGGTTCGGGATATGACAGTCGATACTACCAAATGATACGACAGTACACGCCGGTTTTGAATTGCGATCAGGGACCTTGTCGGAAAGATCGCCTCTTTCACGGGTTTTCACGGCGGCATCGTGCGGACCGGTTTTTTGAACTTAAAAGCGATTACTTCTTTTGACGAGGGTTTGAAGAGAACGATGGAATGGCATAAGTAATATTTACTTAAGGAGAGAGATTAGTATGAGGAAGCGCGCACTTATCACCGGCATTCGCGGCCAGGACGGCGCCTATTTGTCCAAGCTTCTGCTGGAAAAGGGATATCAGGTTTACGGAGCCGACAGGAGGAGCGGAGACTCGAGTTTCTGGAGGCTCAAAGAGCTTGGGATCGACAGGGACGTGAAGATCCGGTACATGGACCTTCTGGAGCTCACCAACGTCATGCGTGCGGTCGAGCTGATCATGCCCGATGAGGTCTACAATCTAGCTGCGCAGAGTTTTGTCCAGGCATCCTTTGAGCAGCCGCTTCTCACGTCGGACATCGATGCGATGGGGGTATTAAGACTCCTCGAGGCGATCAGGATGATCAACCCTGACGCGAAGTTCTACCAGGCGTCCACGTCCGAGATGTTCGGGAAGGTCCAGGCGATTCCGCAGAATGAAAAGACGCTTTTCCATCCGAGAAGTCCCTACGGCGTTGCCAAGGTCTACGGTCACTGGATAACCGTAAACTACCGGGAGTCGTACAATATGTTTGCCTGTTCGGGCATTCTCTTCAATCACGAATCGCCGTTGAGGGGAGTAGAGTTCATCACGCGCAAGTTGACTTCCGGCATTGCGCGCATAGCGAAAGGACTGCAGGAGAAGATCATAGTCGGCAGTCTTGATTCGAAGCGGGACTGGGGTTATGCACCGGAATATGTCCACGCGATGTGGCTAATGCTGCAGCAAAGACAGCCTGACGACTATGTCGTCGCCACGGGAGAGACCCATTCGGTGCGGGAATTTACCGAGGTCGCCTTCAGAAGTACGGGCATCCGGATAGGCTGGAAGGGAAAGGGGCTTAGGGAAAAGGGCATCGACAAGAAAACCGGGAAAACCCTTGTCGAAGTTTCTCCGGAGTTTTTCCGGCCCGCCGAGGTGAACATCCTGATCGGCGATCCTGCCAAGGCGAAGAAGAAGCTGGGCTGGAGGCCGAAGACCACGTTCAGCAGACTGGTCGAAATAATGGTCGAGGCAGACCTTCAGCGTGTAAGAAAAGAGTGTCTCCCATGATCAAACGATCTTCACTGGCACAATGCCCCATATCCCTTTCGCATATGGAGCCTTCCGCCCCGGGCAGATCCGCCTGCGGAGGACAGATTGTGGACCTTTTTCAGCACGCTCGCCACTTTATTTATTGTTGAGATGGACAGCTGTATGGATTTATTTTCTCAGCGGCAGCGCAACATTCCTGAGAGCCTCCATAGGCCCCCGCATCTTCAGTGTCTCCATCTGCTGCAGGTCCCGAACGAGAAGGGCGCCGGCGTATCCGAGGGAGTTGATCGATATGCCCTCGAAGAACTCCACGGACCGCGGAACGAGCAGCATCCATTCCCTTGTCACCAGCAGACAGTAAGGCCCGGACTGTTTTCCCGGGCCATCCCCGGCCGGCCCCTTTATGCCGACATGCCTGAGCATATCGCGATACAGGGCGAAGGTTTTTTCCGCAGCAGCCGGGATCGGGCAGGCGGCCCCGAGCCGTGCAAATACGTGGAGGAAAGGGAGCCCCGGCAATGTTCCCATTTTACCTTTGAATTGCGCGCCACCAAACAGGGGCTCAAGGGGAACTGCCGGTCCTTCTGGGGCGAGCGGCAGCGGGACCACCTGGAGGTGCTTGTGACGCTGACTGGCGCCTGCGGCCTCTCCACCGTTATAAAACCCGAGGCTGTTATATTCCTGGAGACACGCCCATAGAGCCTCGAAATCGCGGATTGTGAGCAGCGTCTCCTGGTCTTCAAACTCACGGGTGACTACCAGAAGATGATGCTCCACGACGTTGTATTTGTTAAGGACCGCCACATGGGCTTCTGAAATATCGGCGACGAAGAGGTCTTTATCGAAAGGGAGGAAGGGGTTTACCGGTCTGCCTTCCTGCTTCTGTTTCTTTTTCTCTTCGTCCTTCCGGGCGAGGCTAGTCAACGACCTCACGAAGAAGCGTACCCCTCCGTCTTCGACAAACTCGTATTCTGTGGGAATAGGCAGAAGTGCGCCCGTGCCGAGGGCACGCGCGGTCGCTCTCATCAGCGCATCCCGGAGGGTTCCTTTCCTGATCAGTATTTTCGATTTTTCAGTCTTCACGCGAAGTCTCCTCAATGCCCCGCCGGGAGCGTCCCTTCGGTTCTAGTACTGGCGAATATCTGCTCAGGGATACGGTATAACAAAAAAATTCTCGGGTCAAGGTGCGTTTGCCCTCAGGCGCAAACAAATCTTTACAAAGCAGGACAAGGGTGTTGAAAAATGGCTTGTAGCGACACCTTCCGGACCTATTAAGAGGCCAGCCAGCCTTTTTTTGAAAGATACCTGCCATTACAACTGCGGCCACGTGAAAGACAAATAAGATCATGTCGTCATTACAAGACTTTTTCGGCGCTCTTGTCCTGCTTCTATGAAACGTCAGGGTGTAACTGCGTTGCAATCGTAAGCTAATTTAGGAATAGTGCCGAATGTGTTAAAATTGAAAGCTCATGAAAAACGGAAAAGGCATTGTCTATCTTGTAGGCGCGGGGCCGGGTGATGTCGGGCTGCTGACGGTCAAGGGGCTGCGGTGTTTACAGAAGGCCGAAGTTGTGATCTATGATTTCCACCTGAACGCCCAGATCCTTAATTACATTAACGGCGACGCCGAATTCATATACGCCGGAAAGCGCGGTGGCCATCATACGATGACACAGGACGAGATCAATGCCGCGATCGTTGCGAAGGCGAAGGAGGGAAAGATCGTCTGCCGGCTCAAGGGCGGAGACCCCTTTGTCTTCGGCAGGGGCGGTGAAGAAGCGCAGATACTGGCAAAAGAGCATATCCCCTTTGAGGTTGTGCCCGGGGTAAGTTCTTCGATTGCCGCCCCGGCATATGCGGGCATCCCGCTTACACACAGACTTTACTCGTCTTCCTTCGCGGTCATTCCGGGCTACGAAGATACGACCAAGGAGGAGTCGGCCATAGACTGGGCGAAACTTGCCACAGGGGTCGGCACCCTCGTCTTTCTCATGGCGGTCAAGAACATCGGGGTACTCACGGAGAAATTGATCGAACACGGAAGGAAACCGGACACTCCGGTGGCGGTGATACGATGGGGGACGCGGCCCGACCAAAGGACTCTTGTGTCCACGCTGGGTAATATCGCCGAGCTCGTCCGGGAGAAGGACATAAGGCCTCCTGCGGTGATGGTGGTCGGAGACGTCGTGAATCTCAGGAAGGAACTTTCCTGGTACGAAGAAAAGCCGATGTTCGGTCAGCGCATACTCGTGACAAGGGAGCACAGCGGAGGGTTCGAGCCGCTCGAAGAACTCGGCGCCGAGGTGATCCAGTTCCCGACGGTCGAGATAGCGCCCCCGCCGTCATGGGAAGAACTGGATGCATGTATCAACCGGATCCATGCGTACGACTGGCTCATATTTACGAGCGCGAACGGAGTGAAATATTTTTTTAGAAGACTCTTCGAAAACGGGATAGATATCCGGGAACTGAAAGGGCTGAGGATATGCGCTATCGGTACGAAGACCGCTGCCGAGGTCAATAAATTCGGCCTCAAGGTTGATCTCGTGCCGGAGGAATTCAGGGCGGAAGGGCTGATAGAGGCGTTTGTAAAATTGCACAGAGCGGAGAGCAAAGGGCGAAGTGTGGATGAAAGAAAAGACTATGGAAGTAAGGAATCTGTGCCCTGTGCGCCAAGCGCTATGCCCCTTGCGGGTTTTAAGTTCCTTCTTCCCCGGGCAGAGGTGGCGCGGGAGATTTTCCCTGAGAAAGTCCGTCAAATGGGAGGAGAAATCGACGTGCCGGTGACATACAGGGCGGTCTTGCCCGAGCTTCACGGGAAAAGGCTGCGGCGTTTTCTGAAAGAGGGCAAGATCACTGTCGCGACATTTACGAGTGCGGCGACTTTCAATAATTTCAGGGAGATCATGGGGGACGAATCGGATGGACTTCTCAGAAAGGTTGCGATCGCCGTGATTGGCCCTGTTACTGAAAAGGCGGTGAAGAAAGCGGGGCTCGATGTCGCGATCATGCCTCGGGAGGCGACGATCGAGGCTATGGTCGAGGCGATAAAAGAATGGGCAGCAAGTAACGCCCCTGCCTCCGGCACCCCCTCTTAACCCTGGTGTTGCAGAAGCGCCGGGCAAGAACGCCGAAAAATGCTCGCAGATAAAGACATCTATATCACCGACCCGCAACGTCCGCGGTCTCTGTTTTCAAGGGTTCTTCTCAGCCCTAAGTTCACCTTCTATCCCCAGTTTTTTTGGATCGTATGGGTAAACAGCAGGAAGGCTAAAAGGGGCTTATACGGAGGCAAGGAATGGGCCGGGAGCAGTCTGGACGTCATGCGCGCCCTGGAGAACGTGGGAGTCCGGGTCGAGATCACCGGCATGCATAATATGAGGAAGTTCGACGGTCCGGCGGTCTTCATCGGCAACCACATGAGTACGCTCGAAACCATGGTGCTTCCATGCATCATCCAACCTGTTAAAGAGTCAACGTTCATCGTAAAGAAAAGCCTGATCACGATGCCTGTTTTCGGACACGTCATGCGGTCGAGGGACCCGATCGTTGTGGGCCGCACGAACCCGAGGGAGGACCTAAAGGCGGTCCTCGAAGAAGGGACAAAGAGACTGCAAAACGGCAGATCGGTCATTGTCTTCCCGCAGAGCACGAGGGCAGTCGAGTTCAGGCCCGAGGAGTTCAATTCTCTCGGGATAAAACTTGCTGCCAGAGCAGGAGTGCCCGTCATCCCGGTGGCTCTGAAGACAGATGCCTGGGGAATAGGGAAACACATAAAGGAATTCGGGCCCATAGACAACCGGCAGACCGTGCACTTCGCCTTCGGTGAGCCGCTGAAGGTCGAGGGGCGCGGCGCAAAAGAGCATGAGCTGGTGATCAGGTTTATACGGGAAAAACTCGATGGGTGGAACAAGTTTTGATGTCGCACACCCGAGGAGGCGAACATGCTGAAAAAGTCTATAAATTCGGCAATTATCAAGTGAGTTCATTAGCGGGGTGTCATTCCCGCGAAGGCGGAAATCCAATTTAACCTGCAATGGATTCCCGATTAAGGTCCTCGGGAATGACGACAAAGTGATTTTTTTCAGGGGCTTCTACTAGGAGGAGAAACCGGGGGACATTGGCGATGGAAATACGGAATGAAGACATTCAAGAGGTGACAGTCGGGGTCCCGGAAGGGCACAGACATATCAGGACCTGCATCGTCCTGCGGGACGGCACGGAATTCGTGTTCCCGGAGGCTGCTGTGGCTAATATCCTGAGGGCCTTTGTCACGGTGAAGACCCATCCTGTGAAGACGGCCGTCAGGCTTAAGGTAAAGCGCATGGAGCAGAGGAAGAAAGGCTACGCCGAGTGGCAGCTCGTGGAGGAGTGAAAGTAAGTCGGCAATCAAATACCCGAACTTTTGTCATTCCGGCTCACCTGCCTGCCCGGTGGGCAGGTCCGGTCTCCTCAGCGACTCGCCGTGGCGAGAATCCTTCTGAAAACAAAGAAAGATTCCGGATTCTCCTCGGCGAATCCGCCGTGGCGGACAAGCGGGGATGACAGATTACGATAATACCATTACCGGGTCAATAATATCGTTCCTTTTGTTTTCCCAATTTCGGTTTCAAAGTGTTACATTATAGGTGCTATGGCTGAGAAGATCCTTGTTGTCGACGATGAGCCTCTGATACTTACCGCGGTCGAGAGGGCGCTTGCCAAGGTCGGCTATTTCATTACAAGGGCGCAAACCATGGAAGAACTCGGCGAGGTGCTGAAAGATGGGCCGTTCGACCTGCTTATAACTGATGTCTACATGCAGGGGGGCTCCCTCGATGAGGTGATCGAAAAAGTGCGGAGGACATCCCCGTCGATCAAGGTCCTCAAGATGAGCGGCGCGATCAGCGGAGGGAAGGCCGGGCACTTCATCGAAAAGCCATTCAATATCGAGGCGCTCAGGGAGAAGGTCAAAGACATACTCAATGGGTCTTTCTGAATTAGACGTTTCCGTTTTTTTTATCATAAACAAAAATCTTCAAAACGGCCTCTTCGACGTTTTGATGCCTTTTCTTTCGAACAATCCGAGGCTGGTTTTTCTGCCGCTTCTGCTGTGGGTATTCGCGAAAGAGGGAAGAAAAGCATGGTCTTCCGTGGCGATTGCGGGTCTTGCCTATGCTTTGGCCGATTCCGGCGGGAACATTCTGAAGCAGTTGATCGCCAGACCCAGACCCTGCAGCGTGCTCGAAGGCGTGCGCCTTCTGGCAGGCTGCGGAAACTCCTTCTCGATGCCTTCCAATCACGCAATAAATGCCTTCGGAGTCGCGGCCGCCTTCTGGTTTCTCCGCAAGGATTTTGTTACAGGTTTCTATCTCTTCGTCGCCGCCGCCATTGGATTTTCGCGGGTGTATATCGGGGTCCATTATCCGGCCGACGTCCTGGCCGGCGCACTTTTAGGAGTCGGTGTTGCTTATGCCGCGGTTGTGCTGTCTTTGCGTGCGGCAGCAATGTACCGCAGAGAAGATTACAGCAGGCTGCTTTTTCTCGGCATCGTGCTTATAAGTATATTGCGTATTTACTATATCCAGACCGGCCCGTTTGATCTGAGCGCTGACGAGGCCCATTACTGGGAATGGTCGAGAAGACTGGACCTTAGCTACTATTCGAAGGGGCCCCTGATCGCCTATCTCATCCATGCCGGCACTTTGATCTTCGGCAATACGGTTTTGGGGGTGAGGGTATTCGCGGTCGTCCTTTCGGCCCTGAGCAGCCTCGCGCTCTTCAAGCTGGGCAAACAGCTCTATGACGGAAGGACCGGCTTTTTCTCCGCATTGCTGGTGCAGGTCGTCCCGCTCTACTCCACCTACGGTGTGCTTATGACGATAGATTCGCCTTTCATGTTCTTCTGGATTCTGTCGCTCCTCCTCTTCTGGAAGACGATGGAAGCCGGGGACCCCGAAGTTCCGCGGAAAACGGGCATGCTTGTCTGGGTGCTGCTGGGGGTTTCGATAGGTCTCGGACTTCTGGCGAAATATACCATGGCCTTTTTCTATCTCTCGGGGTTTCTTTTTTATATTTTCAATAAAGACTCACGGAGGCTCTTTCTCGAAAAAGGCCCCTATGTTGCGACGGCAGTCAGTCTCATCGTCTTTAGTCCCGTGATCATATGGAATGCCGGCCACGGCTGGGTAACTCTGAAACATACCGCGGGTCAGGCCCATCTGTCTGACGGGCTGGTACTTTCGCCGAAATATTTTTTCGATTATATAGGCTCCCAGCTTGGCGTCATCACCCCGGTCCTTTTTGTGCTTCTTTTCATCGCCCTCTGGAAGCTGAAGGGCGATAAGAAAGGCTCATTCCTGTTTTGGTTCTCGGTACCGATCTTCGTTTTTTTTGCACTGAAGAGCATCCAGGGTAAGGTCCAGGGAAACTGGGCCCTGCCTGCATACGCTGCCGGATTCATTGCATTCCCGGCATACTTCGTCAAAAAAACGGCCCTCGCAAAAAAATCTTACCGGTGGCTCGTGGCAGTATCGATAGCCCTTGCACTGGTCCTGACCTGCGTTGCCTATTACCCTTCGCTTCTGAAATTCCTTCCCCCCAGGATCGACCCGACGGCGAGGCTGACAATGAAGCTGCTGGGGTGGAAGGAACTCGGCGAGCAGACGAGCGGCATCTATAAAGAGCTGTCTTCGGAGGGTCCCGCGTTTGTTTTTTCCGACAGCTATCAGATCTCCAGTGAACTCGCCTTTTATATGCAGGGCAATCCGGTCACCTACTGCGTGAACTTCGGGAGGCGCATGGACCAGTACGACCTCTGGCCTGGGTTCGGAAAGGACATCGGGTATAACGCGCTCTTTGTGGCGTTTGACGACACGGAACTGCCGCAGGAACTGGCGCATGCCTTTGCAAGGAGTGAGAAGATACCTGTCATCATCGCGCTCAAGAGGGACAGGATAATGAAATTTACGGTCTTTAAGTGTTATGATTTCAAGGGCATTAAATCCAGCTTTCCGGAGACGTATTGATGACTATATCGGTAGTAATCCCTCTTTATAACGAAGAAGAGAACGTCGCCGAGCTCCATCGGAGGGTGAAATCCGCTATGGACGGCACGGGGAAAGAATACGAGGTCATATTTGTCGATGACGGCAGCACCGACCGTACGCTCCCCCTGCTGCAAGAGATACAGTCGGCCGACAGAAACGCTGTAGTGCTCAGCCTCAGGAGGAACTTCGGACAGACCGCCGCCTTTGCCGCCGGCTTCGACTATGCGAGGGGGGACGTGATCGTGACGCTTGACGGCGACCTGCAGAATGACCCCGACGATATCCCGAAGCTGCTCGAACTGCTCCCGGAAAACGATATCGTCAGCGGGTGGCGGAAAAAGAGGAAGGACCCTTTTCTTTCGAGACGGCTGCCGTCGGTCATGGCCAACTGGCTGATCAGCAAAGTCACCGGCGTGACACTCCATGATTACGGTTGCTCTTTGAAGGCCTACCGCAGGGAGGTGGTCAAGAACCTGAAGCTTTACGGGGAAATGCACCGTTTCATCCCCGCGGTAGCCAACTGGTACGGGGTGAAGATCGCAGAGGTGGAGACGACCCATCACCCGAGGCTGAGGGGGAAATCGAAGTACGGGATCTCGCGCACGGTCAGGGTGGTGCTCGACCTGATCACGGTAAAGTTCCTGCAGAGTTTTTCCACCAAGCCGCTCCAGTTTTTCGGCCCCATAGGTCTCCTGAGCGGTATTATAGGGCTTCTGATCTCCTTTTATCTGACTGTCGAAAAGGTGTTCAGCGGGAGGGACATCGGCGGCAGGCCGTTGCTTCTGCTCGGGGCGCTCCTGATAATCGTCGGGATACAGTTCATGGGCATGGGCCTGCTCGGAGAAATGATGGTCAGGGTCTACCACGAGACCCAGAAGAAGCCGATATACGTCATCAAAAAAGTAAGCAGGCATGAAGATAAATAAGACCGCCTTTTTTCTCTTCAAGCTGGCGGTCAGCGCGCTTTCGCTTTACATCGTTTTTTCGGAGGCGGGCCCGCGCCAGATCCTGTCGATGATGAGGCGCATCGGGCCCCTTTATTTTTTTACTGCATGTCTCATATATATAGCGGCGCAGGCGATCTCGACCTTCCGGTGGAAACTCCTCCTTAAGGATAACTTCACCTTCCGGAAACTCTTTTCCCTGTATATGATCGGCGCCTTCTTCAACAGTTTTCTTCCGGGGCTCGTCGGCGGAGACGTGGTGAAGGCCTATTATCTCAACAAGGACGCGAGGAAACTGGGGCATACCCTCGCCTCCATTTTCATGGACCGGTATGTCGGATACGTGGCGCTCATGATCGTGGGGATGGCTGCCTATCCCTTTGCTCTTCGCTATTTCGGGGAGTCGGTCTACAAGTGGGTCATGCCTGCCATCGTCTGCGCTTTTATCGTGGGGAGCTTTCTTTTCTTCGCCCTCAGGCTTGGAAGGCGCTTCACGACGATGTCGGAGTTCTATGAATATTTTGTTACGCTGAAGTCCCGCAGAGGGGTGATCGCAAAGGCGGTCCTGATCTCTCTGTTCGTCCAGATCATGGGGTTTTCCTCGGTCGCCCTCCTGGCTTCGGCCATGGGCGAGGACATCCCTGTCTTCCTTCTTTTTGTCTTTCTGCCGATTATCATTACTGTGACGACAGTGCCGATCTCGATATCCGGACTCGGGGTGAGAGAGGGCGCCTTTGTCCTGCTGCTCGGCCTTATTGGGATCAGGCCTGAACTGGCGACCTCGCTCTCCCTGTCGTGGTTTTTTTCGAGTTTCCTGGGGAGCCTCCCGGGACTGGCGGCCTATATAAGGCAGACCGGCGGGACAAAAAATGTGCAGCAATAAGCCCGTCCGGTTGTTGTTTGTCTGTCATTCCGGCTTGTCCGGTCATCCTTGGCGCCTCGCCGGGGCGAGAATCTTTCCGGAAGGATTCCCGGCGCTCTTCGATTGCGGGAATGACAGGCCGTTTAGTGTATGGATCTGAAGCGGCGCCTCGCAGAAGCGGACAAAAAGTATATCTGGCACCCTTTTACCCAGATGAAGGAGTGGGCCGGAGAGAAGCCGCTTATCATTGAGGGCGGGGAAGGCTGCCACCTCGTCGATACTGACGGCAACCGCTATCTTGACGGCGTCTCTTCCCTCTGGGTGAATATCCACGGTCACAGGAAAAAGGAGATCGACGAGGCTATCAGGGCGCAGATCGACAGGGTGTCGCACTCCACGCTCCTCGGCCTGAGCAGCGTGCCTGCGATACAGCTAGCTGAAAGGCTGGTTGAGATTGCGCAATTGTCATTTTGCGGTAGGGGCGACCCTGCGTGGTCGCCCTCAGATGGGCAGGCACATGGGCCTGCCCCTGCAGACGCCTTACCTTCCCGGGTTTTCTACTCCGACAACGGCTCGACATCGGTCGAGGTGGCCCTCAAGATGGCATTTCAGTACTGGAAACACAAAGGAGTCGAAGGGAAGAACAGTTTCCTCTGTCTGAACAACGCCTATCACGGAGACACGCTCGGCGCAGTGAGCGTAGGGGGGATAGATATCTTCCATGCTGCTTTTGGGCCGCTCCTTTTCAAGACGTTCAGGTCGCCTTCGCCTTACTGTTACCGCTGCGAGCTTGCCGTCGAATATCCGGGCTGCGGCCTGGCATGTCTTGAAAAAATGGAGGACATTCTCAAGGCCCATCATCATGAGATTGCGGCGCTTATCATAGAGCCGCTTGTCCAGGCGGCAGGCGGGATGATCGTCTTTCCATCTGGATATCTCAAAGGGGCGCGCGACCTCTGCGCGAAGCATCACGTCCTTTTCATCGCGGATGAGGTCGCTACCGGCTTCGGCCGGACCGGCAGGATGTTCGCCTGCGAGCATGAGTCTGTTGTCCCTGATCTGATCTGTCTGTCGAAGGGCATCACAGGAGGGTATCTCCCGCTTGCGGTGACGGTCGCAACGGACGAGGTCTATAATGCGTTTCTGGGGGAATTCAGCGAATTGAAGACCTTCTTCCATGGCCATTCCTATACCGGCAATCCGCTGGGCTGTGCGGCCGCCCTGGCCTGTCTCGATATCTTCGAAAAAGAAGGGACGCTGGAGAAACTGGCCCCCAAAATAAGTCTCCTCGAAGAAAGACTCAGTGCGTTGTCCCGCCTTCTGCACGTGGGTAACGTGAGAAACAAAGGTCTCATGGCCGGGGTCGAACTTGTCAGGGACAAAGAGACGAAGGCACCGTATGCGTGGGAAGAAAAAATGGGTTGGCGCGTCTGCTATCTTCTGAGGGACAAGGGGATATTGCTCAGGCCGCTCGGAAACGTTATCGTGATCATGCCGCCGTTGGCTATATCCGAAGAAGAACTGGGCGGGATGCTCGATGCGATCGGAGAGGCTATAAAGGAGTGCTGCGAATGACGGGCTCTGTTTCAATGGTAACGCCCCCGCCTTCAGCACCCCCTCTTAAGCTAAGAGGGGGGAAGGGGGAGTTATGGAACCCTGTATGCTTTCTTCGGACTACGAGCATGAGATGCTCTTACTAACATGAGTAAGAAATCGATCGCATTTCTCATCCTTTTGATTATCCTGCCTGTGATCATCTATTTTCTCTGGCCGTCTGACGAGGCGCGGATAAAAAAGCTCTTCAGGGAAGGGGCCAAGGCGGTCGAGGCGCGGAAGGCCGAAGACGTGATGTCGAAGGTCTCTTTTAATTATTCCGACGAGCACGGTCTTTCGTACATCACGCTGAAACAGGCGGTCGAAAGGACGCTCAAAGAGATGTCGGGTATTCAGGTCGAATACGATATCAAGGGCATAACGATCAAGGATAAGAACGCCTCCGCAGAACTCGATCTGCGGGTCATAGCGACATACGGAAAGGATACGGGATATGTGGTCGGCGACGCGGCGAGGCCTGCGCATCTGACCTTCTCGCTCGAAAAGGAGCGGACGAATTGGCAGATCACAAAGGTCGAGGGGCTGAAGGTCGAGTTTTAGGGTTCTAACTTCGCGTGTACTGTTTTTAAATCTCTTTCCTTATGATTGTCATTCCAGCTTGTCTGGTCATCCTCGGCGACTCGCCGTGGCGAGAATCTTTCAGAAGGATTGTCCGCCCCGGCGGACTTTGACTCTCTAGTCGCACAATATGAGGTGGAAGTTATCTGGGGGAAATGAGCTTTACTCGCCGGCGCAGGATGGCGGTTATCCGGGGAAATAAAAGAGCAACCCGGCTGGGTCAGGAGGGTTAGATTGTGTAATCCGTTACATAATTATGGAACAGACTACATAAAAAGGAGTGGGGCATACAGAAATATCCAATAATATCAATGCAGTGGTCGGGGCAATGTAGGCACCAAAGTTGCTTGTCTTTCGCGTGATTAAGCGATTCATCTGTTATCCGGCATTTATTTGGAGGAATTTATGAAGAGGGATTCGAAAATAGGTTTA